>CAIVWG010000027.1 GCA_903909555.1 uncultured bacterium
CCGCAAGCCCGTCGAGAGGTCGTCGAGGACGACGACCTCTCGGCCGGAATGCAGCAGCGCGCGGGACACGTGGGCGCCGATGTAGCCGGCTCCCCCCGTGAGCAGCCATGTGCTCATGCGACCCGCCGCCCGATCATGCGAACTGACGACCCGTGAGTCGCTCGTAGGCCTCCACGTACTTGGCGCGGGTCCGCTCCACGACGTCCTCCGGCAGCGGCGGGGGCGGTTCACCGGAGTTGCGGTCCCATCCCGAGGCGGGCGAGGTGAGCCAGTCGCGGACGTACTGCTTGTCGAACGACGGCTGCGGACCGCCCGGAGACCACGCATCCGCGGGCCAGTACCGCGACGAGTCGGGCGTGAGCACCTCGTCTCCGAGCACCATGAGCCCGCGGTGGCGACCCGACGTCGCGATCCCGAACTCGAACTTCGTGTCGGCCAGGATGAGCCCGCGCTCCTCCGCCACGGCAGACGCGCGCCGGTAGACGTCGAGGGACAGCCGCTTGAGGTCCTGAGCCTCGTTCTGCCCCACGAGCACGATGGTCTCGTCATACGTGATGTTGACGTCGTGCTCGCCCATCGGCGCCTTCGTCGCGGGCGTGAAGAGCGCCTTGGGGAGCTTTGAGCCGTCGACCAGGCCCGGGGGCAGCCCGTTGCCGCAGATCGCGCGCGTCGCCTGGTACTCCGCCAGGCCCGAGCCCGCGAGGTAGCCGCGCACGACGCACTCCACCGGCATCATGTCGAGCCGCTCGCACAGCATGGCCCGGCCCTGCACCGCGGCGGGCACCTGAGTCGAGACGACATGGTTGGGCACGACGTCGTGCAGGAGGTCGAACCACCACAGGCTCAACTGGGTGAGGATGCGGCCCTTGTCCGGGATCGGGGTGGGCAGGATCCAGTCGTACGCCGAGATGCGATCGGACGCGACGAAGAGGAGCTGGCCGGTCGGCGCCTCGAAGAGGTCGCGGACCTTCCCGGAGTAGACGTGGCGGTATCCCTCGGGCAGGGCGTAGTCGGGCACGGGTCCGGACTGCGGGGAGCCAGGCTGCGACGAATCGACCACGGCCGCATCCTGTCAGACCCGACTTGGCCGCCCACCAGCCGCGATTTCGGGCCCGAAAACGCGGCCCGACGGCGGCCAAGCTGGGGTGCGCCTCTCCTGCGGCGACCTACCGGGGTGGGCGTATCGAGGCGGTCACCTTGAGCCACCACACCACCCGGTCCTGCCAGGGGAAGTTGCTCTCCACCTTCATCCAGTCGTCGACCCACTTCTCCGACAGCAGGCCGTACCAGACCTCCCCCTTGAGTTCCAGGTCGTCGCGAACACCGGTATTGGGGTCGAGCCAGGGGAAACTCCACTCCCAGGTCTCGTAGTTCGTCCACGCCTGGTTGCCGTCGCCTTCGCCGGGGCCGAGCAGGTTGAGGTCCTTGGGCGTGACCTTCTGCTCCGCAAGGGTCTTGTACAAGGTCTCCTCGGTCGGGACGAACGCCGTCATCGCCACCCCGATGATGTCGTTGGGATCGCCGAAGGACACGAAGTAGCGCCCGATGAGGTCGCCCAGGGTGCCCCACCCCGCATCGGGGCTGAGATCGCTGAGCTTCCCCATGAGGTCGTTCAGGGCCTTCTCGGCCTTCGCCGAATCCTTGAACGTGTTCTTGTTCACCGGGATCTGGGCGCCCTCGATGGTGTCGCCCACTTTCTCGACGATCGGCTTGATGAGGCCGTCGATCATGTCCACGTCGTCGGAGATGTCGCCGGCGTCATCTTCGAGGAGGAAGGCGATCGTCACCATCACGTCGGTCGTGAGCATGTTGGAGTCATCGCTCAGCTGCCACCAGCTGAACGGCTGGACCGCGAGATCGCCCTCGAACCAGGCATCCCCCGCACTATCCGGGATGTCGGCCTCGTCGCCCTCGTCCACGTCGTCCGCCGGCGCCGGGTCCTTGGTCACCCAGGCCCACTTCGTGCTGTCGGGCACGCCCGTCGTGCTCTTGATTTTGAGCACGGCGACGATCACCTCATCGCCGCTGGCGTCCTCCTCCTCCTCGACCCGCACCCGGTCGTATCCCACGAAGCCCACGGGGTCCTTGTCCTCGGCGACGGCACCCGGATCGCTGGCGGACTCCACCGGCGCCGGGGAAGCCGGAGTGGGCACAGGCGTCGAGCTCGAGGACGTGGTCGCCACCCGGTCCGGGCTCGGCTCCGGGGCTGTCGTCGCGGGAGAACCGCACGCGGCGGCGAGCAGGGCAGCGGCCGCGACAACGGCGGCGAGGGGCGCGGATCGCATGCACCCACGCTACGAGTGCCTGCCCGACCTCTGCCGGCCATGTTCGGTTTTCTCACTCTTCTGAAGGCCGCCACGCGACCCCGGGTCTAGCCTGCACGCGTGACCACCTCCCCGCAGCCGGGCGACGACTGGACCCGCCAGGTCCTCGTCGTCGAGGACGATGCGTTCGTCCGAGGGCTCGTCGCGAGCCTCCTCACCGAAGGCGGCTTCCGCGTCGTCACGGCGGAGAGCGTCACCGCGGCTCTGCAGGCACTTGACGAATTCGACCCGGATGCGGCCATCCTCGACATCGAACTCGGCAGCGGCCCGAACGGCGTCGACCTGGCCCAGGTCCTCATCCGCGAGTTCCCCCACCTCGCCCTCGTCTTCCTCACCCAGGTCGCCTCCCCCGACCTGCTCGGCCTGCAGCAGACCATCCCCGCCCGCGCTGCGTATCTCGTGAAGAGGGAACTCGCCGATCCTCGCGCCCTGCTCGACGCTCTGGAGAGCGTCCTGGTCGACCAGCTGCCTAGCAACTACGCCGCGAAAGCCGCCGCGGCCGGCCCGCTCGCCCAGCTCACCCCGGCGCAACTCGACACCCTGCGACTCATCGCCGCCGGCTACAGCAACGAGGGGATCGCCCGCGAGACGAACCGCACGCTACGCGCCGTCGAGTCCATGGTGAGCCGCATCTTCTTGGTCCTGGAACTGTCGGGGGACTCGGCGGTCAACGCTCGGGTCATTGCCGCCCGCATGTACGGCGAGTACGCCGGCGCGCCCCCGCTGCACGCGCAGCGGGGCACCGCTTGACATCGCCCGCCCGCGACTTCATCGACCGTATCGGCGGGCCGTACGCGGTCACGCCGCTCGGCCTCATGATCATCGCGCTGCCGTCGATCCTGCCGAACATCGTCTACGACAGCGCGGTCAACGGCGGGTCGCCGCTCCTGTGGGCGATCGTGGGCATCACGGGAACCTGCCTGGGCGGCTTGGCCTACCTCGGTCTGGGCGCCGTCCTGCTGCCACGGCGGCCACGTCCGTCTCGACCCCTCGTGGCGCTGGCCGTGTTCGCGGTCACCGGGGTAGTGCGTGGCGTCACAATCGGGGCGTTGAGCGTGGCCTACGGTCTGGCAACCGATCCGCAGTGGGCCTTCCGGATCGTCGGCGCCGCAGTGCTCGGGATGTGCTGGTTCTCGCTGGCCGCGATCATCGTCGACGCCTGGAGCCGCCATCGCCAGGCGATCGGAGCGCTGCAGGAGCGGCAGGCCAACGCGGCGATGCTCCTTGCCGCCGCGGAGGAGCGCATCCGGACCGTGCGCGCGAAGGTGCACGACACCCTCCTCGCCCAGGTGACCGCCATCGCGTCGCTGCTCGCCAGCGCCATCCGGCACGGCAACGATCCTGCGCTCGTGCGGGGGGTCGCCTTGCGCATGCACGACGCGGTCTCCGATGTCGTGCGTCCCCTGAGCCACGAGGTGGCCGCGGAACCCCTCATCCTGCCGTCGCGCGACCCGCGCCTGGGCCCGCGAGTGCGGCAGTGGTCCCGATCGGTCATCGGCGATGCCCTGACGGTCGATCCCTACCACCCGGTCATCACGGCGCTGGTGGTCACTCCGTCCTCCGTCGCCGCATCCGTCAAGGGCTACGGGATCGTCGTCGGCCTCTTCGGCTCGTTCGTCATCGGGGCGATCACGTGGACGGTGCTCCACATCGCCCGCTCGCTGCGCCGCGAGCGTGGCCCGCTTCCCGCGCGCATCGCGTGGCTGCCCGCGGTGGCGGTGTACGCCGTCGTCGGAGCCGCCTGCGCCATGGTTCCCGTCTCCGCCTTCATCGTCGCCGGGGGCACGTTCGCCGACGGTTGGGGGCAGGGCGGGCAGGTGCTGTTCCTGCTGGTGCCGCTGGCGGCGTTCGGCGCCGCTGTCGTGGCCGCCGAGGACCGGCGACGTGTCCTCGCCGAGCGCGAGTTCGAGGCCGCGGTCACGCAGGCCGAGTGGGCCAGCCGGCGGGTGCAGCAGGAGGCGTGGGCTGCCAGCCACCTGCTGGCGCGCGAACTGCACGGCGGTGTCCAGGGGGACCTCACCGCCGCAGCTCTGCGCCTGGACGTGTGGGCGCAGGACCCCGATCCGCGCACGCTGCCCGCCGTCCTCGATCAGGTGAGCGCCGCCCTCGACCGTGTCCAGCGACTCGTCGCCGACGACGTCCCCGCTCAGCGCCTCGATCCGGCTGAGGCGATCGGCTCGATCGTCCAGGTGTGGTCCGGGCTCGTCGACATCTGCTGGAGCATCGAGCCGACGGCCGAGGAACGACTGGCGCAGGACCAGGCCGCGGCCGCCGCTGTCGTCGAAGTCGTCCGCGAGTGCCTGGGCAACGCGATGCGCCATGCCCGCCCGCGGCACATCTCGATCGCGGTCGGGCCGGCGCTCAGGTCACCCGGCAACGCGGTCGACGTGGAGGTCGTCGACGACGGAAACGGGCTCACGTCGGCCTCCGCCGCGGGCCTGGGCTCGCGCCTCATGGACGAGGTGTGCCTGGAGTGGCGCCGCGAGCAGGATCCGCGAGAAGTGGGACAGCCCGGCACCCGCGTGGTCGCGACGGTCGCCGTCGCGTCACACTTCACCTCATCGGGGGACGAACGACGGTACGCGTAGGCGGGGATCGCATGAGGGCACGGCAGCCTGAGGGACCAACGGGCATGAGGGCACAGCGGCCATGACGGAACAGCAGCCATGACCCTGGCGGGCGCACGACGCACGCTCGCAGGCGCCGCCCTCGCCGCGGTCCTCGCGGCGTGTGCCTCCCCTATCTCCCTCGGACCGGGCGTACGCACGGACTACTCCTCCGCCACTCTCCAGCCGGGCGACGATCTCTTCGTCGTGCAGTTCGACGCGCAGGCCGACCTCACCGGGGTCGAGTCCCTCGAGGACTGGGGCGAGCGCGGCCGGGAGGTGGTACGCCGGCTCAAGGAGGTCGCCGAGCAATCCCAGGCCGAGGCCATCACCGCCGCGGAGGCGGCCGGTGCGCGCTACGTGTCGCTGTGGATCTCCAACAGCCTCGTCTTCGCCGGGCACGCCGAGCTCGGACCCGAACTCGCGAAGCTGCCCGGGGTGACCAAGGTGTGGCAGGAGGACGTCCCGAGCGGACTCGACGATCCGCCGGTGACCTCACCCCCGTTCCCCGAGCCCGGAGACGGCGGCTGGGAGGTGGCCGCACTGGGCGTCCCGCAGCTGCACGCGCAGGGGATCGACGGCAGCGGTATCACCATCGGGATCATCGACACCGGCGTGGCATTCGAGCACGAGTCCCTCGTCGGCGGATACCGCGGGCGCGAGTCCGGGCACGACTACCACTGGTGGAGCCCGCTGCGGGCCTTCCGCGAGAAGCCGGTCGACCTCGCTGGGCACGGGACCGCGGTGGCCGGCCTCGCCGTCGGCGATGTCATCGGCGTCGCGACGGGCGCGGAATGGATCGGGGGCATCGCGTGCAGCGAGGGCGGCTGCCCGCTCTCCGGCGTCGTCCACGCGATGCAGTTCATGCTCGCGCCCACGACGCTCGACGACCAGGATCCGAAGCCGGAACTGCGCCCCGAGATCATCAACAGCTCGTGGGTGCGCTCCCAGGACGACGAGCCGCTCAAGCGGGCGAGCACGTCGCTGGCCGCCGCGGGCATCCTGCAGGTGTACGCCGTGGGCAACGACGGCCCGGAGTGCGACACCGCGAGCCCGGCGGGCGAGGGCGACTCCTTCGTGAGCGTCGGGTCGGTGGACCGGCAGTTCGCGCTGTCGTCGTTCTCCTCGCGCGGGCCCGCGACGGACGGGAGGATCGCTCCCGACGTCGTCGCCCCGGGCGAAGCCGTGGTCACCGCCACCATGGACGGGACGTACCAGGAGGTGTCGGGGACGTCGTTCTCCGCTCCGCTCGTCGCCGGCGTGGCCGCCCTGGTCCTGCAAGCGCAGCCGAAGCTCATCGGGCAGCCCGACGACCTCACCCGCATCCTGCGCGAATCCTCGACCCCGCTCCCCGAGGCCGAGTGCGGCTTCGCCCCCGATGCCGTGAACGGAGTGCCCAACGACGCGACGGGCTGGGGCTTCGTCTACGCGCCCAGCGCCGTGGACGCGGCCCGCCGGTGGAGCCCGTAGACCTGCGACCCACGAACGGGAGAGTTAACCGAACATGCCCCACGACCGCCGGTTGTCCCCGGCCTACGGTGTTCCCATGACGGCGCTCGCTCGCTCCCCCAGGACTGCCCGCCCCCTCCTCGCTGCCGCGGCGGGCACCGTGTGCGTCGCCATGGTCGTCACCGGGTGCACCAGCTCCCCGCCGTCACCCGCCACGAGCCCCACCCCCGCTCCCGTGGAGTCGGCCAGTCCTGAGGCGCAGGGCGAGATCGCGGCCTCGGGCACCCCGCTGGCGGACATCCAGCCGTGGAAGGCGGGTCCCGCACCCGCTTCCGCGGCCACCGGTCCGATCGCCCCCACGGTGTGGCCGACGTCGGTCGTCGAGGGTTCGGGGAGCGCGACCTCGACGTGGCCGACGCTGAGCGTGCCCGACCTGTCCGGCGAGGTGGAGGTCGAGATCGTCAACCTGAGCAAGGGCGGCGGCTTCGGTGCCGACGCGCAGGGCGAGGCCTCCGAGGTCGCCTGGACGGGCACAGGCAAGGCGAGCGCGATCGAATTGCCCAGCTCCCCGCCGGTGCTCGATCAGGGATCGACGTACGCCTACCGGGCGCGCGCGCGGGGCGGAGATGCGAAGGAATGGGCCGGCCCCTGGGTCTTCAACGTCGACCGCATCCGACAGGGGACCGCGCCGCAGGACTCCTTCGGCGGCGTGCTCGTCAACATGATGTCGGGTCTCCCGGCGACGTCCTGGCAGTCGCTGTCGTTCAGCAGCGCGGCGTCGACGCTGTCCCTCGGGCTCGTCTACCGGCCCGGCACGCCGGCAACTCCGGGCCTGCCCGAGGGGTGGACCTGGACCATGCCCGGGCTCGGGCTCACCCAACTCATCGAGTCCGAGACCCGCGGAGGCAGCGGGGAGGACGAGGGGCCCCTCAGCGTCCGGCTCGTGGGATCGGACGGCACCGGACCGACGTTCGTGCGCACCGAGAGCGGCGCCTACGTGCCCGGACTCGCCGACGGCACCGCCACGTCGTACTCCACCGGAGGGACGTTGGCGAGGACCGGACCGGACACCTGGACCTTCACCGCGGGCGCCGGGGCGGCCGCGGAGTTCGTGGCCGGGCGGGTCGCCCGCGAGTGGGCGGGCGGCGTGCCCCTCGCGCAGTTCGCCTGGGATGACCAGGGGCGGCTGACGTCTGCCGGCGATGGGCTGAAGGGCGGGCGGACCTTGACGCTGTCCTACGGCGAGGGCTGCCAGGGCAGCTCCTGGGAGGGATTCACGCTGCCCGCCGACCTGTGGTGCGCGGTCACCTACCCCGACGGCAGCACGAGCCAGGCCGCATACGTCGAGGCCGCGGGCGCACCGCGACTGGGCACCGTCGTCGATCCCGGCGGCGTCGGCGTCTCCTGGGGCTGGGACGCCTCCGGCCGGCTCGCCACCCTGCGGGACTCCTCGGCGACGGCCATGGCCTCGCTGGACCCGGCCTGGGGCGGCGCGGAGTTCACGAACGAGGTCGCGTACGACGCCGACGGCCGCGTCGAGTCCATCACGTCGGCCGCGCCCTCCCCGGGAGCGCCGCGGATGCGCCACTCGTACGTCTACCCCGTGGGACGCGAGGTCGTGGCGCGCATCGTGGAGTCCACCGTCGAGGGGAGCGCGGCCGTCCCCGTCGCATCGCTGCTCGGCGACGAGGTGGGCAAGGGCACCGGCATCGAGGTCACCGTCGAGAAGGACACCTGGCGGGTGGAGCGCAAGCGCGACATCGACGGTCTGTCGACGGTCGCGACGTACGACGCCTCCGGTGTGCTCACCGAGGGCACCGCGACCGATGGCCGCACCGTCCAGGTCACCGCGGACAGCGAGGGACTGCTCAAGTCCTCGATCGGCCCCTTCACCGGGGACGCCTCCGGGGCGATGAAGACCTCGCGCACCATGGACTCCACCATCGTCAATCCGGCGCGCGGCGCCGACTCCGCGACCGAGCCGTGGACCGGCTTGGCCGCCGTGGTCTGGCCGGAGGGCGGTAGTGCCGTGCCCCAGTGGTGGGACTCCTCGGTCCTCGACAACGAGCTTGCCGCCGACTTCGACGCCGCGCCGGGAGGAGCGAAGGCGCCGTGGCGCGCGCAGGCCACCGGGCTGTGGCGCGTCGCGGACGAGGGCCGCTACCGCCTCGTCGTCACCTCCTCACCCGGCACCTCGGCGGCCGTCACGGTCGACGGGACCCGCTGCACGTCGCTGCAGGGCGAGTGCACGCTGCCCCTGTCGAAGGGCGAGCGCGCTATCACCGTGGAGCTCGCGGTGGAGGACGCGCAGGGCAAGGGCTCCTTCCGCGTCGCACTCCAGGGTGGGGGAGGCGGTCGCGTCGCCCTGGCCGACCTCCGTCCCAATTACAACGTGATGACACGCTCGGTCACCAACGACACGGTGAACGGCCGCAACTTCGGCACCGACGTCTACGTCACCGACCAGCCGTGGTCCGGCCAGCCCAGCAAGGTCATCTCCGCCGGCAACCTTGCCACCTCCTACGAGTACGAGGAGACCGACGCGAACGCCGGCGCATTCGGGCGCCAGCGCGGGGCCACCAGCCCGGGCGGCACCACGACGTCCCAGTCGTACTACGGCGTCGACGAGCAGGCCACCGACCCGTGCACCAACGCCTCCTACCCCCAGGCCGGGCAACTGAAGTCGTACACCCGCTACGACGGTGTCACCTTCACCTCCGTGTACGACGCGGTCGGCCGCACCGTCGCCGTGACCGCGCAGGGCGACGGCATGTCCGAGCTCGCCTGCACGACGTACGACGCCGCCGGACGGCAGGTGTCCGGGTCCACGCGCACCGGTGACGGCCAGGTCATCGAGGAGCTCTCCACCGTGCGCACGATGGCCGACGGCAGGGTGACCACGGTCGACACGGTCACGCTGGGCCCGGGCTCGCCGGAGGGGGCCGGCGAGACGTTCACGTCGACGTCGGTCACCGACCTCGCCGGGCGCACCCTCGAGCTCGTCGACGCGAGTGGGACGCGCACGACGTTCGTCCACTCTCCCGCAGGAGAGTTGCTGCGGCGCGACAGCTGGGCACCCGGTGCCGACCCGGCTGCCGCACCGACGCTGGCGCTGGAGTTCGGCTACGACGACGCGACCGGCCGGGCCACCGGCGTCACCGCCAACGGCACGAAACTCGCCACCATCGACTACGACGGGCGTGGGCAGATGAGCGGGGCGACGTACCCCGACGACGTGAGCCTGAGCCTCGAGTACGACACCGCGGGCTCCGTCTCGCGCGCCGCCATCCAAGCAGACGGCCGCACGTACATCACGTCCCGCGACCGCAATCCCGCCGGACGCACTCTCGGCAGCAGCCTGCTAGTGCGCGACGCCAAGGAGCCCCTCACCCAGCAGGAGTGGGACTACGACTACGACGACGCCGGGCGCCTGGTGTCGGCGATCCTGGTGACCACCGGGGACACCGCGGACACCGGCGGCCGCAAGCGCGACTTCGGATACGACTTCGGCAAGGCGCCGCAGGGGTGCTTCCCCGGTGCCGGTGCCAACCTCGACCGTGTCGGCGGCGCGCGCGACGGGACGGCCTTCGAGACGTGCCGCAACGAGAAGGGGCGGCTGCGCTGGACCACCGATCCGCACCTCGCCCCCGAGTCGGGGCGCGCGGAGGCGACGTACGACGGCCTGGGGCGCATGACGCAGCTCTCCGGGGTTGTGCCCCTCGAGATCGCGTGGGGCGCGGGCAATCAGGCCGTCCGCATCACGCAGGGAACGTCCACGACCTCGTGGGTGATCGCCGGCGGCACCGTGCAGCGGATGACCACCGATGACGGAAGCGGGCCGGTCACCACGCGCTACGGATACGTCAGCGGGCAGTCGCCCGTCTTCATCCTCGACGAGGCGGGCACCGTCCTCGACATCCGCGTCGGCCTGCCCGGCGGCGTGCTCGCACACCTCGGTGGACCGTCACTCGCCCTGGACTTCCCGGACGTGCTGGGGGCGGCGCTCGTCACCACCGTGGGAGGCGTGCCCACGGGCGCGCATGCGTCGGCACTTGCTCCGCGCGGCGGACCGTACGGCGAACCCCTCCTCGACGACACGGTGGCCACATCAGCCCAGACCGGCATCGGGCCGGGGACGACGTTCGGCTTCCAGGCCATCGCGGCCAACCCCACCGTCACGGGTCACCACTCCCTCACGATGACGGCGCGTCCCTACCATCCGTGGCTCGGAGAATTCCTCGCCGCCGACCCTGCGGCCGGGGTGTCGAGCACCGACTACGGGTACGGCGACGGCAACCCGGTCGACAAGCCGGACTACTCGGGCGCCTTCGGGGTCTGGGATTTCATCGGCATCTCGGGCGCGATCGTCGCCGCCATCGCGGGCATCGGCACCGGCGGATTCATGAAGGCGACGACATCCAAGGGCTGGAAGACCTTCACCGGGTGGGCCATGGGTGCAGGCATCGCGGCCGGGATCGCCGGGACCGTGGGCAGCTTCTTCCTATCGGGGAACTCCCAGGACGCCGAGATCACGGCCATCGCCGCCCTCGTCGGCACGCTCGTCGCGGTCATCGGAGTGGGTGCCTACGCGTACAAGACCAAGGGCGCAGCCCAGGTCCACGGCGGGCAGAACGCGAACCAGAACGTCCCCAACCTGCAGCAGACCGGCCCCATCGAGGAGTCCATCAAGGTCAGTCACGAGCCGTACTCCGCGTCCTACGAAACCGTCTACGACCTCGGCAACGGCAATGCGGTGACGTGGTCGACGAAGGCCGGCGAGGGCACCGTCTTCTCGTACCAGGTCGGCGGAGTCCGGCAGAAGACCACGCTGACCCTGAAGTTCGGGACCGACGACTTCACCGCCGAGGCCATGATCACGGACTTCATCATGACCGGCGGCAACAAGGGATGGGTGCCCAACAACAAGAAGCTCGTCAAGGACCTGCACATGCAGATGAGCTTCTGGTGGAATCCGTAGCCGGCGACGAGTACCGATTCACGGCTGATCCTGGGGCGAGAACCCGAACATTCCTGCATCGCGGACGGGTGCGCGCCCTACGGTGGGCCGGTGAAGAACCGCGGTGTCCAGCGTGGGCTCATCCGGCATGCCGCGTGCGCTGTCGTGACCGTGGCGCTGGTCGCCGGCTGCACGTCGTCCTCCGTGACTCCCGCACCGTCCGGCGCCCCGGTGGAGTCGGCGAGCCCCGACTCGTCCGGCCAGGTGGTGCAAGCGGCGGTCAATGCGGCGGACGTGCAGCCCTGGCTGGCCGGGCCCGTGCCCGGTGGCGACGCGAACGGGCCGGCGTACCCGCGGACGTGGCCGCGCTCCGTCGTCACGGGCAGCGGCCAGGCCACCTCCCTCACCCCCGAGCTCGTCGTGCCACCGGAGGCGAAGGTGTCCGGCAACGTGCGCATCCAGATCGTCGACCTCTCCGCCGGCGGAGGCTTCGGGCCCGACGGCACGGGCGAGGCCACCGGGATCGTCCTCGACCAGGATGGGCCCGCCTCCGGATTCACGGTGCCCGCCGACTCCCTCGCCGACGGCGGCACCTACGCATGGCGCGTGCGCAAAGGGGATCGATGGATCGGTCCCTGGGCCTTCGCGATCGACACCGTGCGGGCGAGCAGCGCCCCGGTCGACACCGTTGACGCGGTGAGTGTCAACGTCCTGTCCGGGATCCCGAGCATTCAGTGGAACGCACCGGCGTTCCCGGGCGAGCTCACCACGCTCGCCTTCGGCGCCGTCTACCGACCGGGGCAGGCACCCACGCCAGGGCTGCCCGCGGGCTGGTCCTGGGCGCTGCCGGGCAGCGGACTGCTGCGCCTGGAGGAATCGGAACTCCGCGCCAGCACTGACGACACGGCGGACTCCGGGGGATCGGTGTTCGGCGGGGCATCCGGTCCGCTGAGCGTGACGCTGCGCTCCGCGACCGGCGCGGGGCTCACCTTCGTGCGCACGGAGTCCGGCGCCTACGTTCCCGGGCTTGCCGACGGCACGGCGACGTCGTACTCGCGCGGCGGAGTCCTCTCCCGGATGTCCGAGGGCGTGTGGCAGTACGCCACATCGTCGGGCTCGATGACACGGTTCGTGGACGGATACGCCGCGAGCGAATGGTCACAGGGGGTGCCCGTCGCTGAGTTCGAGTGGGACGCCGAGGGACGGCTGATTGGCGTCAGCGACGGGCTCTCCCGCATGCTCAAGCTTGCCTACGACGGGATGGGAGCGTGCCCCGCCTCGTCATGGGGCAATGGCTTCGGCGTCGCCCCTGGCCTGTGGTGCTCCGTGACACACCCCGACGGCACCGCCACCGGGATCGGCTACGTCGCCGATCGCATCGGGCTCATCGCCGATCCGGGCGGGCTCGGCATCGGCTTCGGCTGGGATGGCGCCGGCCGGCTCTCCGCCATCCGCGAGCCCGGCGCAACCGCCGCCGCAGCCACCGCGGGTGGCGACTGGAGTTCGGCGGACCTCACCACGCGCATCGCGTACGACGATGACGGACGCGTCGCGTCGGTGGTGCGAGCCGCGGCACAGCCGGGCGGCGCGGCCGTGACACGCTCCTACTCCTATCCCGCAGGTGACGGCGAGAAGCTCTCCGCCCGGGTCACCCAGGCAGTCGGGAACAAAGAGACGGAAGAGGCCCTGCGCGTCGAGGCCACGTCCGACCGCTGGCAGTTGCTCACGAGCACGACGTTCGGCGTGCTCACGACCAAGAACTCCTACGACGAGAAGTCCGGCGTCGCTGTCGGAGGCACCGACCCCCAGGGGCGCACCACGACGACGAAACTCGACGACGACGCCCTCATGCGCTCGTCGGTCGGCCCGTTCACCGGGACCCCCGAGAGGGCGCTGAGGACCGACCGCACGCTCGACGCGACCGTGGTCGACCCGGACGCTGGCGCCGAGTCGCGCACCGAGGCGTGGCGGGGCATGTCGGCGGTGCTGTGGGCGGGGGACGTGGGCACGCCCCAGTGGTGGGACGAGAGGGTGCTCACGGAGCGCGCCCTGTCCGGCCCGGTCGGCACCGAGGGTCCCTGGCAGGCCCAGGCCTCAGCCTTGTGGAAGGTGCCCGCCTCCGGTGAGTGGGACATCGAGATGACAACCTCGGAAGGGATCCTCGCCGAGCTCGTCATCGACGGCGTGCGCTGCGCGGCCAATGTGCCGGAACCGTGCCGGATGAGACTCAAGGAAGGCGAGCGCTCACTGTCGCTGGCCCTGAGCGGTGACGGACGCGGCTCGTTCCGCGTGACCGCGAGCCGTGGCGGAACCGACCGGGAGGGACGACGTGACATCCCCCTCGACCAGGTGCGGCCCAACTACAACGCCACGACCGTGGTGAGCACCAACGACGTCGTGGGGCAGCGCAACCTCTCGACTCAGGTGTACGAGATAGACCGGCCGTGGTCCCAGGCACCCACCACCGTCACCGCGAGCGGCGGCCTCGTCACCGCCTACGACTACGAGCCCTTCGACCCGGCCAAGTCCGAGTGGGGCCGGCAGACCCGCACCGTGAACGCCGGCGGTGCGACGCAGACCACGGCGTACTACGGCTCGCAGGAGCAGGCGGCGAACCCGTGCCCGGGAGGCGCCTCGGCGTCGCAGGCCGGGCTGCCACGCGAGGTGACCCGATATGACGGCGTCACGATCACCATGGTCTACGACGCGGCCGGGCGCATCGTGTCTGCCGTGACCAAGGGCGATGGTGCCTCGGAGAGCGCATGCACGACGTACGACGCCGCGGGGCGCATCATCGCCTCATCGGTGACCGATGGGGAAGGCCGGACGCTGGAGTCCTCGAGCACGGCGTACACGTGGGAGGGGGGCATGCTCACGGTCACATCGCAGTACACCGTCGCCGGCGAGAACTACTCCACCAGGACGCGGGTGAACGTCAGGGGCGGCACCGTGTCCTACGCCGATCCCTGGGGCACGAGCACGGACTTCGCCTACGACGATCAGGGCTTCCTGACGTCTCGAACGACCACCCCGCCGGGAGCGAGCAAGCCGGCACTGACGGTGGAGTACGCCTACGACCAGGCGACCGGCAATGTCACGCGCGTGACCGCGAACGGCACCGAGCTGGCCGGCGTGGAGTACACCGAGGCAGGGGTGCCGCTCGCGATCTCCTACCCGCAGGGGATCGTCCAGTCCTTCTCGTACGCGACATCGGGAGCGCCCGATGCCATCGAGCTCGCCTCCCGCGACCTCACGATCATCCAGCGTCGCAACCGCAATGCGGGGGGACGCACGATCTCGTCCTCCCTCGAAGTGCGCGACGGCCGCACGTCCACCAGTGCGGCGACGTGGGACTACGACTACGACGAAGCGGGGCGGCTCGTGACGGCTCAGCTGGCCGCCACGGGTGATGATGCGCCGTTCGGCGGCAAGAAGCGCGCCTTCGACTACGACTACGGGTCACCGAAGGAGTGCCCCACCAAGGCCGGCGCTGACCTCAACCGGACCGGCGGCGCGCGCGACGGCGTCGCCTACGTCACCTGCTACGACGACCGGGGGCGCCTCGCCTGGACGTCGGATCCCGCGCTCGCACCGAATGGGGGGAAGGCGACCGCCACGTGGGACGGCCTCGGCCGCCTTACGTCCCTCGATGCGCGGGTGCCGCTGACCATCTTGTGGTCGACCGGCACCCAGGCCGCCGAGGTGACCCAGGGCCCGGACACGGCGCAGATGCTCGCCGTCGGCGGCAGCATCATCCGCGAGGCGGTCGGCGATGCCACGCGACGCCTGGGCTACACCGATCCCGAGAGCCCCCTGCCCGGCGTGATCATGGACGACGCGGGAGCAGTGACCGGGCTGCTCGTCGGCCTGCCCGGCGGCGGTATCGCGTATCTCGATCCGAGTGCGGCGCTGCAGAGCGTCCAGTACCCCGACATCTTCCTCGGCACCCTCGCGACCAGCGACGC
>CAIVWG010000028.1 GCA_903909555.1 uncultured bacterium
AGCAGCATGGTGGCGCGCACGACCTCGTCCTCGACCTCGGGGCCGCTGCCAGCGGCATGCGAGCGAATGAGGGACTCCTGCAGGTGGGCGCGCGAATCGGCAGGGATGTGCACGGTCGCGAGGGCACCGAACCCGGTGGAGATGCCGTACGCCGGCTCGGGGGACTCAGCGAGGTTCTCGATGACGGCACGGCTTCGTGCCATCTCGGCCATGGCCTCGTCGGTGAGGCGCACGGGCTCCCGGCGGCGGGCCACCGCGACCACCTCGCCGAGGGTGAGGGGCTCGGGTCCCACGTCGATAGCCATGGGGACATCACACAGGGTGCGCGCACCCCCCGATAGGCCCGGGTATCGAGGATTGTCTGGGATACCAGACATATGCCACGCTTCCCCGGTGAGCCAGGTACCCGCAGCGACGCAGGCGCTGTCGCTGCTCCGTGCCTTGGCCGACCGCGGACCCTCGACCGCTGCTGCGCTCGCGCGCACCGTGGGCGCTCCCCGGAGCTCGACGTACCACCTGCTCGCCGTCTTGCGCGAGGAGGGCTTCGTCGTCCATCTCGCGAGTCGGCGACGTTGGGCGCTCGGCCCCGCGGCCTTCAGCGTGGGCCAGGCGTACCTGCGTCACGACCCGCGGGAGGAGGTGGCCCGCCCGGTCATCCGGGGCCTCGCGGACGAGACCGGAGAGACCGCGCACCTCGGCGTGCTGCACGGCGCTGAGGTTCTGTACCTGCTCAAGGAAGTTCCTTCTCAAGGCCCGATGGGACCGACGCTCATCACAGAAGTAGGTGTGCGACTTCCCGCGGCGACCACGGCCAGCGGTCGATGCATGCTGGCGCATCTGCCTCCCGATCAGGTGCGAGCGCTCATGTCGGCGCCTACGGCCTTCGTCTCGCGCACCGGACGCGGCCCGCAATCCCTCTCAGCGCTGCGCCGTATTCTTTCGGAGGAGCGCCGAGAAGGATTTTCGCACGAGGACGGCGAAGTGGTTCCTGGCTACGCGTCGGTGGCGGCCGCCGTACTGGATGATTCCGGACTCCCCGCGGCATCCGTCAGTCTGACGTTCCGCTCGGGGACGCACGATGTACCCCGGGCCGGGACACACGTCGCGGACGCTGCCGCCAGGCTCCGAGGCCTCATCGCCAGTTGACCGGCCCAGCTACGACATACTCGCGGCATGCGCATCGCCATCCTGAGCGCCGGCAACGCCGGGCAGGCCTTCGCGGGAGGCATGACCCTCGCCGGACACGATGTCCACCTCGTCGCCGTGCCGGAGCATGCCGAGCAGATCAGCATCCTGCAGACGTTCGGCGGAGTGATGGTCGAGAATTCCGTCGCGGCCGGCAAGGACGGCGGCTTCGCGCGGATCGCCGCGATGGACACGGACGTGGCCGGCGCCCTAGCCGGCGCCGAGGTCGCGTTCCTGGTGGCGCCTGCCTTCGGTCAGGAGGTCTACCTCCAGGCCATCGCCGAGCACTCCCCCGACAACCAGGTCATCGTGATCCAGCCCGGCAAGTTCGGGGCCCTCCGTCTCGCCGAGATCATGCGCGAGCACGGCCGTGATCCCGCTTCCCTCCTCATCACCGAGACCGACACATTCCTGTACGCCGCCAAGATCCACGGGCTCGATCGCATCTGGCTCCGCGGCATCAAGGCCGAGCTTCCCCTCGCCGCCCTGCCTCACTCCCGGACCGACGAAGCCCTGGACATCCTGCACCGGATCCATCCGCAGTACGTGGCCGCGCCCAACGTCCTCACCACGTCCATGAGCGACATCGCGTACGCAGTCCATCCCGTGACGACCCTGCTGGACCTATCGCGCATCGAGGCGATCGGCCCCTACCGGACCAAGGCCTACAGCATCACGCCCGGTGTGGCGCGCATGGTGGTGGCCGTCGATGACGAGCGCGTGGCCGTCGCACGCGCGATGGGCGTCGAGACCGAGGGTGTGTTCGCGCAGCTCAAGGAGATGTACGACTTCCCCGGCGACACGTTCTACGAGTGCCTGAGCAACACCACTGTCCACGTCGACCAGATGACCCCCCGCAGCGCGCAGCACCGCTACGTGACCGAGGAGGTCCCCTACGGGCTGGTGCCCCTCAGTGAGATCGCGACGCTCGTGGGGGTCTCCACGCCCAACATCGACGCGATCATCGCGCTGGCCTCCACGGTCAACGACGAGGACTACCGCGCGACAGGGCGTCACCTGTCCTCGCTTGGGCTGGAGGGGAAGACGCCGCAGGAACTCCTCGCGGCGCTCTAGGCCCTGCCGGGCAACCTCCCTGGCGCTGCGCTCGACGGCACCTAGACTCCGGCCCGATAGGAGGTCCCCATGCCGGCATCCACTCGACTCCAGCGAGCCATTCCCATCGTGCAGTGGCTTCCCGCCTACAAGCGCGAGTACATCTCCGGCGACCTCCTCGCCGGCATCATCGTCGCGGCCCTCATGGTGACGGAGGCGGTTGCCTACTCCGGCATCGTGGGCGTGCCGGTCATCGTGGGCCTGTCCGCCGTTCCCTTCTGCCTTGTGGCCTACGCCGTCCTCGGGTCGTCTCCGCAGTTGATCGTCGGCCCCCTGGCCACCATGGCCGTCATCTCCGGGTCGGTTGTCGTCAGCCTCTCCGGAGGCAATGAGCAGACAGCGGTGGCCGTGACGTGCGCGCTGGCGATCGCGACCGGACTCGTGCTCCTCATCGCCGCCGTACTGCGACTTGGATGGATCGCCGAGTTCCTATCCCGGCCTGTGCTCGCGGGCTTCGTGTCCGGCCTCGTGATCCTCATCATCGTCGGCCAGCTCCCCGACCTCCTCGGAGTCAAGGCTGGCAGCGGCAACACGGTCCAGAAGTTCATCGCGGTGCTGGAGGAGCTGGGCACACTCAATGGGCTCACCGCGGCGGTGGGGATCACCGCGCTCGTCGTCCTGTTCGTGGGCCGACGCCTGGCTCCCCGCCTGCCGTGGAGCTTTATCGTGCTCGTCCTCGGCATCATCGCCTCGGCCGTTTTCGACCTCAGCGCCCGTGGTGTGGCGATCGTCGGGGACATCCCCAGCGGCTTTCCCTCCTTGTCGATCCCGTCGATCACGGCCGCCGACATACCCCCGATCCTCGTGGGTGGCGTGAGCCTCGCCATCGTGGGCCTCGCAGAGGCGCTGAGCGTCGCGCGCATCTACGCCATCCAGGGCGGCTACCGGATCCGCACGAACCAGGAGTTCGTTGGGCAGGGGGCATCGAACCTCCTGTCCGGGCTGTTCGGCGGATTCGCCATCTGCGGCTCGCTGGTCAAGACCGCCGCATCGGCACGGGCTCACGGCAGGACGCAGATGACCAGCCTCATCGCCGCCGCGCTCGGCCTCGCCGTCCTCCTCGGGCTGGACCAACTGCTGACGGACCTACCGAACGCCGTGCTGGCCGCGATCATCATCAACGCGGTGGCGCACATGTTCGCCGGCCGCGAGATCGCCGGATTCTGGCGTGTCAAGCGCAGCGACTTCATCGCGGCGGTCGTCTGCCTCGTCGCCGTGCTCCTCATCAGCACCGTCTACGCCCTCCTTCTCGGTGTCGCAGTCGCGCTCGGTTCCTACCTGTATCAGGCCAGTCGTTCGCACAGCACCGAGTCCGCTGCCCCCGGACACGACTCCGTCACCGTCCTGACCTGGGACAGCCCGCTCTTCTGGCCAAATGCGCAAGGACTCAGCGACCGACTGCTCGACCTCGTGGCGGAGAAGCCCGCCACGGAGGCCGTCGTCCTCGACCTGAGCGGAACGACGCAACTCGACATCACGAGCACGGAGGTGCTCGAGGAAGTGCAGGGGCAACTCGCCCGGCAGGGCGTCGCGCTTCTCGTGGTCTGCGACCACCCCGATGTGGTGCACACGCTCACCCAGTCAGGGTTCCTCACCGGCGACGCCCGCTGCTTCCCCACGGTCACGGCCGCTATCGAGTCCGTCGCGACCGCCAGGGGGTCATAGCCGTCTCGCAGCAGCCCGGCCCTTGCGACATTCCAGGGGCGGATGCCACGCTGGCGCGAGCAGAGAGGGGCGGACATGGAACTCACGCGACGAGGCCTCCTCGCCGGAGCGGGAGCCGTGGGGCTCTCGGCAGCGCTCACCGGTGCCCGCACGCCCGCGGCCCAGGCGGCCGGCCCCGCCCCTGCCGACCCGGACTACGTGCTCCTGCGACTCTTCAACAGTTCCGTGTTCAACGGACAGATCTCCTTCTGCCTCGGCGGTGCCAGTTCGTACACGGCGGAAGTGGGCGAGGTCATGTACGCCGTCAACCGCATAAACGCGAAGACCGGCAATCCGGGCGACCCCAGCATGGACCCTCCGTCGATGGGTCCGTCGGCGCAGGATTTCGAGGTTCTCGTCCAGGAGTTCGTCGACCTCGGGGACCGATTGGAGAGGGCCGCGGAGAGCGCCGGCAAGCGCCACCGGGTCACCTACCGGCAGCGCATGATGCGCGCCTCGTCGTACGTCGCCCAGTCACTCTTCTTCGTCCTCGGGGGGACCGAGCCGGACAACGAGGCCGAGTACTTCCGCATATGCCAGGACCGCTGGCTCAAGGCGGCGCGCATGATGGACCGGCCCGTCGAGACCTTCGCGGTGTCCACCACGTACGGGGAGGTGTCCTGCTATTTCCTGCCCGCGACTTCAGGCCTGGGGCCAAGGCCCACCCTCATCATCAGTTCCGGAAGCGACGGGCAACTCGTCGAGTGCATGGCCTTCGGCGTCACGGCCGGGCTTGAGCGCGGCTACAACATCGTCCTCTTCGAGGGTCCCGGCCAGATGGCGCTCCTCTTCGAGGAGGAGATGCCCTTCACCCCGCACTGGGACCAGGTGATCGGCCCGATCCTCGAGCGGGTTCGCCGACGCAACGACGTCGGACGCGTCGGGCTCGTCGGCGTTTCGTTCGGCGGGATGCTCTGCGCACGCGCCTACCGCAAGCTCAACCTCGACGCCACGGTCCTCCTCCCCGCAGCATGGAACGCGACCCTCCTGTGGGGCGACCAGAGGAGCATGGACATCGTCAAGCAGACCCATCGGCTTCCTGCCACCGAGAAGGCCAAGGCGGTCGCTGGAGTCAACGAGGACTTCGAGCAGGCCTGGGCGTCCATGCCACGCACGGCTCAGTTCGAGATCTACAAGCGCGGTGAGATCTACAGTCGCCGAGTGCTGCGCGAGGCGCGCGCGGGGAGGGTCCCGTCCCAGTACTACGGACTCCTCGAGGCCATGCTCCCCTTCGTCTTCGATCGCGACTATCGCGGCGCTGGGGCCTTCAGCAATCCCCTCATGCTCACGCGCAACGACGGGGACATTTTCTTCAACGGCGGGTCCGGCGAGCCGCCGACTCCGACGACCGGGAAGTACGACCAGCCCCGGTACTCCTTCGACTTGCTCAGGGGACTGCCCGACCGGAAGAAGAAGTTCGTCAACTTCACCCTGCGGCAGGGGGCAACGCTGCACGACCAGCCCCTGGCACCTCAGTTCGCCACCGAGGTGATGTTCGACTGGCTCGACACGTTCCTGGCCTGATGGACCTCGCCCCACGCTCCTAGATCTCGAGAACGCCGTCCACGCGACGCGGCACGCCCCACGGATTTCCATCGCGCAACGGCACCGGCAGGATCTCCTGGGGCATGCCCTGCCACGTGACCGGACGCAGGAAGCGATTGACCGCGGCCGCGCCGACACTCGTCGTCGCCGCTGCGGTCGTGGCCGGGAAGGGCCCGCCGTGGTGCATGGACCACGTGACAGCAACACCGGTCGGCCAGCCGTTCCACAGCACGCGACCGGCGTGCGCGACGAGGCGCGGCAGCAGTTCGGCGATGATGGACTCACCGCCCTGGCCGTGCACGCCGGCGGAGAGCAGGCCGGGAAGGGCCTCGGCCAAGTCGAGCATCTGCTTCTCGTCGGTGTACTCCACGAGAATCGATGTCGGACCGAAGCACTCCTCGAGAAGCGCCGGATCCGCAAGGACAGCGTCGATGGAGACGGACACCAGGGTGGGTGTCACGGTGTCGGTCGCGGCGTCCCAGCCACCCCCGGCCAGCACCTCGACGCCCGTCGACTCCAGTCGCTCGCTGAGTCCGCGCAGGTAGGTCTCACGGATGGCCTCGGTGAGCATGCCCTGACCTCCCACACCCTGGGCCGCGGACTGAGCCGCCGCACGCAGTGACTCGTCGCGGGGGGCCACGAGCAAGCCGGGCTTGGTGCAGAACTGCCCCGCGCCCAGCGTGAAGGAGGCGACCCAGCCCTCGGCGATCGCGGCACCGCGCTCGCGCGCCGCATCCGCGGTCACGAAGACCGGGTTGACGCTCCCGAGTTCACCGAAGAATGGGATCGGTCGCGGGCGTTCGGCAGCGAGGCGCGCGAGGGCGAGCCCGCCGCGCTGGCTGCCGGTGAATGCCACCGCCTCGATGCGGTCGTCCACCACGAGATCGATGCCCGCCTGCAGATCGTGCGACACCATGGTGAGCATCCCCGCCGGTGCCCCGGCGGCGGCAAGCGCGTCCTGCCCGATGGCCATCACCGCATCGGCGAGGCGCGGGTGACCCGGATTCGGCTTCACGACCGCGGGGCAACCCGCGGCCAGAGACGCTGCCGTATCGCCGCCGATCGTGGCAAAGGCGAAAGGGAAGTTCGAGGCGGAGAAGACTGCCACCGGGCCGAGCGGCACGTTCATGCGCCGCAGGTCCGGCCGCGGCGGAGTGGCATCGGGGAGGGCCTGGTCGAGGACGAGACCCAGGAAGGATCCCTCGCGCACGACCTGGGCCATGAGCCGCAGCTGCCCCGTCATGCGCCCCACCTCGCCCGTGAGTCGGTCGACACCGAGTCGAGACTCCTCGACGGCAATGGGCACGAGATCGTCGCGGGCGGCATCCAGCGCGTCAGCCATGGCCTCGAGCCACGCGGCTCGCGTGGGCAGATCGCTGGCGGCGACCGCCGGGGCGGCGGCGTGCGCGGCAGCACAGGCGGCGTCGACGGTGAGGACGCGAGTCACTGAGCGCGCTCCTTCGAGAGCTGGTCGACGAGGGCCTTGCCGATCTTGGGCAGGTCCACGATGCGCGCGGGAATATCGGTGTCGTCCGCCAGGTGGTAGCTCGCGCAGACGCGGTGGTAGCCGTCGGCGATCGTGAGAGGGAGGCCCAACTCGATGCTTCCGCGCACGACCAGCACCGGTGAGAGCTTGATTCCCCTCATGACCTTCGCGAGGTCTTCCCGGACGTGCGCGTCGTCGCTCGGCAGGAGCTCCAGCCGCGACGCGCGCAGGAGGTCCTTGGCCTGGTAGGTCACGATCGGGGCCTTCTTGAGGCTGTGGACGAGACCGGCGACGACGTCAGCATCCGCGATGAGGCTCAGGTAGTTGCCCGCCGCCGGATAGTCATGCTTGTCCGGCTCGTGCTTCCAGATCGGGTTCGTCACCGGCTTGGCCATGGATTTCCTTCCCTCGGGTCGACGAGCCTACGCGTGTCCCTCGTCATGACGAGGAGGCCCTCGCGATGCGGGCACTTACCACCGCGTCCTCCCATCCCATGCCCATGCTCTTGAAGACGCGCGAGCCTGAGTCGGGAACCGAGATGTCACGCCGGGCTATCTGCTCCAGGTCGGCATCGATGTCCTCAGGCGTCATGAGGCCGGCATTGATCGCGCAGACGACGTCGCCCGCCTCGCGCAGGGCCGACGTGCGCTCCTCCACGGCGACGAATGACCGGGCCACGAGCTCGGCGGGCATCTCACAGCAATCGGGCGAGTGAGTGCCGACGGCCACGGCCGCGACATCGTCACGGGTGTCTGCAGCATCGAAGAGCGCAGACGTTGCGGTAGTCGCGCAGACGATGATGCGGGCCTCACGCAGAGCGGGCGCGGCCTCGTCGGAGGACACGAGTTGGAACTCGACGTCGACATTGCGCATCGTTGCCTCAGCGACCATGTCGAGAGCACGCTCAGGCCGACGGGCAACGACGGTGACCCGGCGGATGGGCCACTCGGCGATGATCGCGTCGATGTGGGCGCGCGCCTGAGGCCCCGCCCCGAAGACGACAAGCGTGTCGCAGTCTGGCTTGGCGATGGCGCGAAGCGCCACGATGCTCACCGCTGTCGTGCGCGTCACCGTCAAGGCCGCAGCGTCCATGACCACGGTCGGTGCCAGCGACTCCGGGTCGAAGACGACATGCACCCCCTTGATGCGCGGGTCGGGCCGATCCGCGTCGTGGTGGACGGTGACGAGCTTGACGGTCGGCACGCCGGTCATCCGGCTCGGCATGATGATGAGCTCCCCCGGGGGCAGCCCGATGAAGGAGCGCGGCGGATCAGGCTCGCCAGGCAAGCCCGCGCGCAAGGCCTCCTCGAGCGCATCGGCGCACTGGCTGACCGTGGCTGCAGCATAGGTGGCTTTCTCATCGAGGAAACGCGCGCTCACGGGGACATCCTGTCGCTGGCAATCGCCCCGAGCGGCACCGGGACAGCGACAGGGCGGTATGACCCGCCGATGAGCGACTCCGCGGTGTCGAATCCGCACAGGGCATCCACAGTCGGGGCGCACACGCGGCCCTGGCACCAGCCCATGCCGGCGCGGGTGAGCAGCTTCACCGAGCGAGCGTCGAGGGCACCGAGATCACTCACGGCATCGCGCACCTTCGCTGCGGAGACCTCCTCGCAACGGCACACCAGCGTCGCGTCGTCGACGTCCGCCCGCCAGCCGGGACGGAGCGGGAAGGTGGCGTGCAGGGCATCGGCGAAGCCGCGGAGCCTGGCGACGTCGCGGGTGCCGCGGCCGATAGCCGATTCCGACAGCGCGGAGCGGCGTCCGCAGTGCTCGACCGCGGCAACTCCGGCGATGACACCCTCCAGGCGGGCAAGGTCGACACCGCCGATACCCGTGGTCTCCCCCGCAGCGATCAAGCCGGCGATCGACGTGCGCTGCCGATCATCCACCGCGATGGCAAGGCCGCCATCCGAGCCGATGCGCATGTGCGCGCCGACCTGGCCGGCGAGGTCGGTCTGTGCGGTGAAGCCGTAGCCGATGGCAAGGGCATCGCACTCCAGGACCTGATCGGTGCCGGAGACCGGATGCCACTCGGAGTCCACGCGCGAGATCGTGATGGACTCCAGGCGGTCGAGACCCTCGGCGCGGCGTACCCGGTGCCGGCGCAGGTAGGGAACGCGCTTCCGGGCCAGGGCGGAGACGAACCTCGCGAGGTCTGCCGTCTTTCCGGCCGCCGGAAGCGCCGCGCGGGCATGGCGAGCAAGATTCAACGGTTCGTTGGCCTCGACGACCGCGACCACGTTGCCTCCTGCCGAGATCAGTGCGTACGCCACCGCGAGGAGGAAGGGGCCCGTGCCCGCGACGACGATGCGCTGCCCGGGGAGCACGCCGCTTCCCTTGACCAGGGCCTGAGCCCCTCCTCCCGACATCACGCCGGGCAGGGTCCAGCCGGGGAACGGCAACTGCCGGTCGAAAGCGCCGGTGGCCATGACGACCGTGCGAGCACCGATCTCAGAGACCCGGTGGCGGTGGCGATCGTCGCCTCGCGTGCGCAGGACGAATCCGTCAGCATGCCGCTGAAGCGCATACGCGTAGGTGGAGAGACGGAGGTCGATCCCCCGCGCCGCGACGAGTCCGTCGAAAGCACGGCGCAGTGCGGCATACGAGAGGCCCGAGCCTCCCTCGGGGGACTGGGCCCCCAGGTAGTACTGCCCGCCGACGGCAGGGCCGCTGTCGATGACGGTGGCCGAGCAACCAGAGCGCGCCGCCACCACGGCCGCAGCAATCCCAGCTGCGCCACCGCCGACTACGAGGACGTCAGTCTCCAAAGCCGCAGCCCTCCTGGGAGCACACGACGTCACCGGTCTCGATGCGCGTGACGCACGCACGCACATTGGGCTGGCCGTTGAGGGTGATGAGGCAGTCGAAGCACACGCCGATACCGCACAGGATCCCCCGCGGCTGCTCACCGACCCGTGTGTGCCGCCACGAGACCACACCGTGGCTGATCAGGGCTGCGGCGACGGTCTGACCCTCCGGCACGCGGTAGGGCGTCCCATCGAAGGTGAAGTCGACGGTCGGCGAAACAGAACCGGAGGACTTGGAGGCGTCAGCTGACATGGCGGGCCTCGAATCGCGCAGGGGAGAACGGTGCGAGGTCCATTGATGTCCGCACGCCGATGATCGACTGGGCGATGACATGACCCGTGCCAGCAGCCAGGCCGACGCCCGCGCCCTCATGGCCGCAGGCGTGCATGAGCCCCGCCACGCGCGGGTCGGGCCCGATGACCGGCAGATGGTCGGGGCAGTAGGGCCGGAAGCCGCCGTAGGTGCGCAGCAGCGATACCTCGGCCAGGAAGGGAAAGACATCGATGGCCTGTCGGGCGAGGCGTCCCAGCACCGTCCAGTCGGGGGTCTTGTCGAAGCCGACGCGCTCGCGGCTCGCGCCGATGAGGATCGTGCCGGAATGGGTGCCCTCGATGACGGCGGAGGTCTCCAGGCCAGCGTTGTCCGAGGCGACGTTGGCAACGTAGTCCGCGGCGTAGACCTTGTGTCGCACCAGGGGTGGAAGCGGCTCCGTCACGAGGATGAAGCCTCGGCGGGGCAGGATCGGCAACTTGACGCCTGCGAGTGCCGCGATCTGGCCGCCCCAGGTGCCGGCCGCGTTGATGACGATGGGAGTGGAGATGAGACCGTGTGCAGTGCGGACACCCGAGATGGCACCCGAGGCATCCACGTCGATGCCCGTGACCTCGGAGCCCGTCATCAACCGGGCGCGTCCCGTCGAACGCGCGGCCTCGATGATGTGCGCAGCAGCGAGCATGGGCTGCACCTGCATGTCCTGCGGATAGAGCACGCCGCCGGCGAGATCGCGTGAGATGCGCGGCTCTAGTTCGGGCAGGTCAGCAGCCGCGACCGGCTCGGCGATGACACCGCATTCGCGCTGCTCTCCGGCGAATCTCAGCAGTTGCTCGTAGGTGGCCGACTGCGCCGCGACGACCAGGCCCCCCTTGGGATCGAGCTCGAAGGAGTCGCCGAGCGAGCCCGCCATCCGTGCCCAGAGTCCACGGCTCAGGAGCGCCAGGTCGAGCTCGGGCCCCGGCTCCTTGTCGGAGACCAGGATGTTGCCCTCTCCCCCGCCGGTGGTGCCGCTCGCGACCGCACCGCGGTCGACGATGGCCACCGTGAGGCCCGCCTCGGCACAGGAGTATGCGCAGCAGGCACCCACCACCCCAGCGCCGATGACGACGACGTCGACGTTCACGCTCCCGTCTCCCGTCGCTGTGCCCAGATGCCGCGCACGTGATCGAGGTGGTGATCCATGACCGCTTCAGCCGAACGGCGATCACCGGACTCCAGGGCCTCGATGAGCGCCAGGTGTTCGTCCGCAGACTCCACCAGCACTCCATCGGCGGCAAGTTGTTCCAGTCCGTAGAGCCGGCTCTGGTCTCGCAGGCGGCCGACAAGATCGACAAGACGCGGATTGCCCGAAGCGCTGAGCAGGGCGAGATGGAGCTCGCGGTCTGCCTCGACGTAGGCCACGACATCAGCACGGAGGGCCGCATCACGGACCTGTCGCGCGAGCACTCGCAGCCGCTTCACGGTCGCGGCGTCGAGGGAGCCCGCGAGGCCGCCGACCGTGGGCACCTCGAGAAGGCGCCGCAGTTGGCTGACCTGGTCGAGCTCGGCATCCGAGAGTTCGACGACGCGGTAGCCCTTGTTGGGCACGGCCGCGACGATGCCCTCGTTGACCAGGTCGAGCATCGCCTCACGGACGGGAGTGGCCGAGACGCCAAACTGCTCGGCCAGCGCAGGGACGGAGTAGGTGACGCCGGGCACCATGCGCCCCGAGACGAGCGCGGCGCGCAGGGACACGGCGACGCGCTCGCGCAGTGAGGAGCGCTCGCCGAGCGAGGGCAGTCCCTCGGGGACGGCACTCATAGGAGGAAGCCCGCGGGGAAGGGGTCGTCGTCAGCGAGCACGTACTGGGCGGTCCCGGTGATCCAGGCGCGGCCGGTGATGGTCGGGATGATGGCCGGGAGCCCCGCCACCTCGGTCTCCTCGACGATGCGGCCGATGAAGCGTGTGCCGATGAAGGATTCGTTGACGAACTCATCGCCAGGCGCCATGAGGCCGCGCGCATGGAGTTGCGCCATACGCGCCGAGGTCCCGGTGCCGCACGGCGAGCGGTCGAACCAGCCGGGCGAGATCACCATGGCGTGGCGGGACTGCTTCTCGGTCGATCCGGGAGCGATCACCTGCACGTGCTTGCAGCCACGGATCGAGGAATCAGCGGGATGGACGGGTGAGTCGGCCTCGTTGATGGCCGCCATGACCTGCATGCCGCGGCGCAGGATCTCGTCGCCATCATCGCGGCTGAAGCCCACACCCAGCGCGTCAGCAGCGACCATGGCGTAGAAGTTGCCGCCGAAGGCCATGTCGTAGGGCACGCGTCCGATGCCGGGTACGTCCACGGCGAGGTCGAGGCCGTAGGAGAACGAGGGCACATTGCGGATCGTCACCGCTGTGGCGCGGCCATCCGTGACCGTGACCTCGGCGACGACGAGGCCCGCCGGCGTATCGAGGCGGATTGTGGTGACCGGCTCAGTGACGGGCACGCGGCCTGTTTCGACCAGCACCGTGGCGACTCCGATCGTGCCGTGGCCGCACATGGGCAGGCAGCCGCTCACTTCGATGTAGACCACTCCCCAGTCAGCGTCGTCGCGAGTGGGCGCCTGGAGGATGGCGCCACTCATCGCGCTGTGACCCCGCGGCTCGAACATGAGGAGACGGCGTACGTCGTCCATGTGCTCCATGAAGTGCAGTCGCTTGTCCATCATGGTGGCGCCCGGGATATCACCGACACCGCCCACGATGACGCGCGCAGGCATCCCCTCGGTGTGAGAGTCAATCGCCTCGAAGGTGCGCGTGTCGCGCATGGCTCAGCGGCAGCCGGCGGCGAGCGCTGCGTCCGTGGCCTTGCGCACCGAGGACTCCTGGTCGGGAGTCAGCGGCAGGCGCGGCGGGCGACAGGGTCCGCCGTACCGGCCGGCCATGTCCATCGAGAGCTTGATGGCCTGGACGAACTCGGTCTTGGCATCCCAGCGCAGCAGCGGATGCAGCGTCTTGTAGAGGGGAAGGGCCTTCGACAGGTCGTGTGCCATGGCCGCGTCGTAGAGCTCCCGGCACGAGACCGGGAGGGCGTTGGTGTATCCGGCAATCCATCCCACCGCGCCGCCGATGGCGAGCTCGAGGACCACGTCATCGGAGCCGATGATGAGGTCCAGTCCGGGGGCCTCCTCCGCGATCTCGTAAGCGCGGCGCGCATCGCCGCTGAACTCCTTGACCGCGACGATGAGTCCCTCGGCATAGAGCTTGCCGAGAAGTGCCGGGGTGAGGTCGACCTTGGTGTCGTAGGGGTTGTTGTAGGCCACGATCGGCAGGCCCGCCTTGGCCACCTCGCGGTAGTGCGCGATGACGATGCGCTCGTCGGCACGGTAGGCATTGGGCGGCAGCAGCATGACGGCGACAGCGCCGGCCTCGCCCGCTTGCTCGGTCCAGCGACGCGACTCCTGTGCGCCGTACGCCGCGACACCGGGCACGACGACACCGCCGGCCGCCTTGGCTGCCGACACCGCAGTCTCGACGACCTTGGCACGCTCCTCATGGGTCAGCGTCTGGTACTCGCCCAGCGATCCATTGCACACGACGCCATCGCTGCCGTTGCGAACGAGCCACGTCACGTGCTCGGCGTAGCGGCCGAAGTCGACGGCGCCATCGACATCAAAGGGAAGGGCGGTCGCGGTCAGGATGCCGCGCCAGGGTGCGGTGCTCATGGACACTCCTCAGGTCAGGTCAGTGCAATATTACATATCACCGATCCGGCGTCAAACCCTTCCCGCCCTCAGTGGCCGCGAGACACCCAGTCGTCGTAGGCCGCGGCCTCGGCGCCGATCGTGGTCTCGTCGCCGTGACCGGTGAGGACGCGGGTGTCCGGAGGAAGCGTGAGCAGGCGCTCCCTGATGGAGTCCAGGATCGTGGGAAAGTCGCTGTAGGAACGGCCCGTGGCCCCCGGGCCACCGCAGAAGAGCGTGTCACCGGTGAACACGATCCCGAGCTCGCGCGCGTGGAAGCACATGCCCCCCGGGGAGTGACCGGGAGTATGGAGGGCCTCGAGCACCGTGCCCGCTACCTCGAGGCGGTCTGCGTCGTTCAGGGGCACGAAGGGCAATCCCCCGTTGACGGCCTCCCAGAGCATCGTGTCCTCAGGACAGAGGTAGGCAGGCGCCCCGGTGACTGCAACGACGTCGGCCACGGCGTTGACATGGTCGTTGTGGGCATGGGTGCACGCGATCGCCACGACCCTCCGACCGGAAACGGCGCTGAGTATCGCGTCAGCGTCGTGCGGCGCGTCCACGATGACGACCTCGTCGTCATTGCCGACGATCCAGACATTGTTCTCAACCTCGAAGTCCTGGCCATCGAGGCTGAAGATTCCCTCGGTGGTGAGGCGTTCTACCCGCGACGTCATCGGTCGAACACCACGACGCTGCGCAACACATCCCCGTGATGCATCTTGTCGAAGGCCGCTTCCACGTCACCGATACCGATCGTCTCGGATACGAAGTCCTGCAGGGGGAGCCGGTCCTGGAGGTAAAGATCGATGAGCATGGGGAAGTCACGCGACGGCAAGCAGTCGCCGTACCAGCTGGACTTCAGGGCGCCGCCGCGACCGAAGTACTCGATGAGGGGGAGGTCAAGCCGCATGTCGGGCGACGGTACGCCCACGAGCACCACCGTGCCCGCGAGGTCACGGGCGAAGAAAGCCTGCTCGTAGGTGTCCGGTCGTCCGATGGCCTCGATGACGACATCGGCCCCGAAGCCATCGGTCGCCTCGCGGATGGCCTCGACCGCGTCGGTCTGGCGCGAGTTCACCACGTGGGTCGCTCCGAACTTCCGCGCGAGCTCCAACTTGCGGTCATCGATGTCGACCGCCACGATCACCCGGGCTCCCGCCAGGCGAGCTCCCGCAATAGCGGCGTCGCCCACGCCCCCGCACCCGATGACGGCGACGGTGTCCCCTCGGCCTACGTTGCCCGTGTTGAGGGCTGCCCCCAGGCCGGCCATGACACCGCACCCCAGCAGCCCGGCGACCTCGGGCGGAGCCGCGGGGTCCACCTTGGTGCACTGGCCGGCCGCCACGAGCGTCATCTCCGCAAAGGCACCGATCCCCAGCGCGGGCGACAGCTCGGTGCCGTCGAGCAGGGTCATCTTCTGGGTGGCATTGTGCGAGGAGAAGCAGTACCAGGGCCTTCCGCGCAGGCACGCCCTGCAGGTCCCGCATACCGCTCGCCAATTGAGGATGACGTAGTCCCCCGGCGCGACATCGGTGACGTCGGGTCCGACCGACTCCACGATCCCGGCCGCCTCATGGCCGAGCAGGAAGGGGAAGTCGTCGTTGATGGCTCCCTCGCGGTAGTGCAGGTCGGTGTGGCACACCCCGCAGGCCAGCGGCCTGACGCGTGCCTCTCCGGGCCCGGGATCAGGTACGACGATCGTCTCGAGCGTGACCGGCGCGCCCTGGGAACGCGCCACGACACCCTGCACCTGAACCGGCATGTGAACCCCTCACGTCGACGAGTGCCAAAGTGTAGGGATGCCGGCGGTGACGGCTCGGCTCGCCTGCCTCAGGGACGTCACTCGCTCAGCCGGCGGTAAGCCCCGGGGGTCAGCCCGAGGACCGCGCGGAACTGCCGCGTGAACGAACTCTGGTCGTAGAAGCCGCACAGCGCAGCGACGTCGCCCGCGGTGAGATCCGTCGTCGACAGCAATCGCACCGCGTGTTCGATGCGCAGGCGCTGGAGCACTCCGCGAGGGGACATGCCCAATGTCCGACGGCACAGTCGCTCGAGCTGCGTCGTCGACAGGCCCGCGATGTCCGCGATCTCGGATACTCGCCAGGGATGCTCGATGCTGTCCCTCACCGCGACGAGCGCTTGCGCGAGACCGGAGTGCGCACTGTCCATTTGCGACTGAAGATCCACCGACATGACCGCGACCCCGAGAACGTCGCCGGCATCATCGAGGAGGCGTGACTTCGAAGTGAGGTACCAGCCCAAGCGCCCATCCCCGCGCACGATGAGCTCGAGGTGGCCGGAGAGTGGTTGCCCGGTACGCAACACCTCGGAATCCTGCGCAGCGTACGACGCCGCGAGCTCGGGCGCGAAGAGCGCTTCGACGGTCAGCCCGAGCACGTCGCGCGCCCGACGGCCCACCCGCTCGGCGAAGCCCCG
>CAIVWG010000029.1 GCA_903909555.1 uncultured bacterium
CACTGTCCGCGGACGTCGGAGCCGACGGGCAGGTGGATGCCGTGGAGTCCGACGAGGTGGCCGTCCGCAGCGCTCGGCGCTCCCTGCACGACTGCCCCACCGTGCGGCTCCACCACGACCGCGTCGACCGCTGGCTGTCGATACGGGGGCCCGCGCCGTGCGATCTCATCGTGCTCGATCCCCCGCGCTCGGGCGCCGGCCGTGACGTCATGACGGCGCTGCTCGCGATGAATCCCAGGGCTGTCGCCTACGTCGCCTGCGATCCGGCGTCACTGGCCCGCGACATCGCCACGGCCAAGGAGTCCGGGTGGTTTGTGGAGTCGTTGGGGTGCTGGGATCTCTTCCCCATGACGCATCACGTGGAGTGCGTGGCGGTCCTCACTCGCGCGGACCCCCCGACGCTAGCGTCGACTCGTGACGATGGATGACGCCACGCGCCGAACGCTGCGCTTCTCGGTCTTCCTGCAGGCGGCTGCCGCCCTGATGTTCGGGGTGGCCTTCGTCGTCCGCGTGTCGACCGCAGGGTGGGACGCCCTCACCCTGGTGTTCGCAGTGCTGGCCCTCGCCGCCGCGGGGCTGGCCGCGTTCACGGTGTCGCGGCTGCGGGCTGGGCCCTAACTCCCTGCGGATCGAGATCGAGCACCACGCGGCAACCGGGGTGCCGTCCCTCCAGGCTCCACGTTCCTGCCCACCGGTCGGCCACTTCGTCGAGGAGTCGCGATCCCAGGCCGGGCCCACGAGCGATCTGCGGGCCCACCCCGTCATCGTCGAACGCCAGGACACAGTGGCCCGATGGGCGGCCGGAGTCCACCCGGTCCACCACCAGGTGCGTGGCTCCGCCGTGTCGAACCGCGTTGAGCGCGATCTCGCTCGCGCACCGGCGGATGTCAACGATCAACTCAGGGGGGATGTCGGAAACAGACACACGTTCCTCGACGCGCAGGCCCTCCGGAGGTTCGGGGATGAGCAGGTCATGGACCCCGGAGGCTTCTCGGAGCCGGCTTCGCAGACTCGGGATCTCGCGTTCTGCCAAGTCCACTACCTGCTGCCACGCCCGCTGACGGTCACCCAGGTGGATGAGGACGATGGCGGCGGACAGGCGGCCCTGCACATCTCGATGGAGCACCTCCGCGACGTCACGGTCGAGACTCTGCGACTCGTCGAGGATCTCCTGCTGGCGGGCCGACTCGCTCTGGAGCGCTGCATTGGCCTGGTCGAGAGAGCGATGGGCGGCCACGCGTAGCCCATGGGCGACGACGAGGCCGAGTCCGGGCAGGGTGAACCGGTAGAGCCCTCGGAACAGCACCAGCCCCGGTGAGTCGATCACGGTGTAGTCGCCGCCGAAGAACTGGACGCACACTCGGAAGGCCACGGCAGCAGTCACGGCGATGAACACCCATTGCGTGACGACGCGCAGTGCCCCAGCAGGCGTAGGACGCGGCGCCGGGAGAAGTCCGAGCAGCGCCGCCGTGACGACCGGGGTCACCGACCACGCGATCGCCGTGACCAGGGCAGGGATTGACAGGGGCTCGCTCCACAGCACGAGTTGGGTGAAGAAACCGCTGGCGGAGAGCAGCACGACGACACCCACCAACCCTGGGAGAGGTACGGTGAAGAGTCGGTCGAGGGGGCGTATGGTCCCGCTGGCACCCGTGTGCTCGGGGTTGACCTGGCCGACCACATCGTCCAGCGGCGTCGATTGGCCGCGGAGAGGCGCGGCCACCCTGCCGCGGGTGGAGGATCGCAGCCCCGCCACGATCTGCACCGGGTCGAGGAGCGGCGCGGAGCGCGCGGGGTGCACCGATGCCTCGAGCGTGCGCGAGCGCATCACGAGGGCGACACGCGTCGAGCGGCCATCCTCCATGGCCTGGCGAATCCACCGATACAACTGCAGGCGCACGTCGTCGTCGAGGAGGATTCCGTCGGAGTCGAGGCGTTCGATCGCCGCCGGGGCGTCGATCGTGATCTCCTCGTCCAGGGATCTCAGCGCGGGGATGAGCCCCGCGCGCACGCTGACGGGGTGAAGTCGGTGCGCTAGCGGACGCAAGCGCTCGCTCACGAAGCGGTCGAGTTCACCGGCCAATTCGTCGTCGTTCAGGCCATCAGCCCGACGCACGATGGATCTCAGTGGACGCACCACCTCGATGCGCAATCGGTCCATCGACTCCGCCGCAACCCGGCGGCGTGCCTTCTCCAAGAGATCGTTGACCCGCTGAGTCCAGGTGAGCCGGGCCGCGACGACGCGATCGAGCTCGCGCCACGTCCGCACGGCGTCGCGCACCTGGTCCACGACAAGGGCAAGGACGATCACCGTGGGCAGTCGGGACAGTGGGAGGAGGACGAGATAGGAGATCGGGACTCCCAGGGAGCCGCGGAACGGAACCGGGCCGAAGACCTGAACGATCGACCCCACGACCATGGCGAGGGCGTACGCCATAACCGCTCCCCCCGTGCCGCGCGCCCATCGCCAGCGCCCCGCGAGTCTCCGCCAGGCCAGGAGGCAGACCCATACGGCCGCGAGCGAGGATCCGACAAGAATCGCGGTGGAAGCGACGGCCCAGAGGGGTGGCTCCGCCGGGAAGCGATCCATCCGGTAGAGGCTGTAGAAGAGGATCTCGCCCGGGGCGATGAGGAGGAAAGGCCACATGCTGACCGTGAGGCGGAATCCCCTCAATCCAAGCATCAGCGTGCCGGCGTCCGGCGGTTGCGGCTCACCGAGTGCCGCAGGTAGATGAGCACGCAGGCCACGCGCGCGTTGTATCCCTCGGTGTCCTTGGGAACGGCGAGTTGGGCGATGATGTCGGAGATGATCGACTCGACCGTACGCACGGAGAGGAAGAGGTCCTCCGCGATCCGCTTGTTGGACCAACCGTTGGCCATGCGCGACAGCACGTCGATCTGACGCGGCGTGAGCTCCTGAAGGGGGCCGGTGCGCTGGGGGACGAGGTTGCGGGTGAGGGCCTCGTCGACGACCACTCCGCCGCTCGCCGCCCCCTGGATCGCCAGGGTGAGCTGATCGAGGTCGGACACCGACGTCTTCAGCAGGTACGACCAACCGCCGCGCACGTCATCCGGCAGCGTCGCGAGCAGGCTCGGCATGGCGAAGTTGCTCAGCAGGACGACGCCCACCTTCGGGTTGCGACGCCGGAGCAGGACCGCCGCCTGGGTGCCGTCCATGCCGGCGCCGAGATCCACGTCGGCCAGCAGCACGTCCACGGACATGGGCTCGACCTCGGCGAGGAGTTGCTCGCCGGTCGCGAAACTGCCCGCGACCGCAACTCCGTGGAGCCGGCTGATGAGGCCGGTCACGAGGAGCTCGCGGTAGAGAGGCTCGTCTTCCATCACCGCGATGCGCAAGGGAGCCGCCACCATCCCAGTATCAGAAGGCGGCGGTGCCGTCGTCACCGTGCTAACGCGGTGGGCCTCAGGCTTGCTTTGCGCGGGCACGCTTCACATTCTCCTCGTGCATCTGGGCCAGGAAGGGACTGGTGATCCGAGTATCGCTCACCTGCGCGCCCGTCAGCAGGGCGTCCAGGTAGCGGCGATCGGCGTCGAGGCGTGACATGGGGTCGTCGGTGGGCGTCCCATGCCCGGGGATGAGGATGCGAGACCTCCTCACCACGTCGGCCAGGCGGTCCAGTCCCACCACGTAGGCGGACAGGTCAGGATCGTCCAGGTCGGGCAACGGGATCTCCACGTCGCTGAACATGTCGCCGGCGATGAGCACGCCTGCATCGGGGATCTCCAGGGCGACGTGCCCGCGCACATGGGCATCGTGCTCGTGGACGACGATCTCCCGGCCACCCCAGGGCAGCGGGACCGGTGCCGGCAGTCGCGTGTTGCGCGGGTACGGGATGAGGGGAACGTCTGCAGCGGGGCGCGGGGCTCCCGGGTAGGGGATGAGCCGGCCCGCGATGTCGATGAGGTCCGGCGAGAGGTCGCCGTGGAGCGGTGCGAGGACCTCGTCGCGATACCTGGAGAGCCGGTCGCATGACCACGGGGTGCTCCAGCGCGGCACGTCGGGAAGCGCAGGGTGCCACAGCACATGGTCGTAGTGCTCATGCGTGGCCACTCCGGCGGTGCACATCGCGCCTGATGACTCGACGACCGCGGCGACGCCGGTCAGCTCATCGTCGTCCCACGCGGGATCAACCACGAGCGCCCGGTCACCGGAGAGCACGAGCGTGGATGTCGTTGCCTCCCGGCGGGAAGTCATCACGAGGACACCGGGGGCCACCTCGACACAAGGCCTCATGGCAGCTCCTCCTCACGGGGTACCGGGCACGCCAGGAACACCCAACCCCAAACTCTCGCGAATGCGACATCCGGAGACCGCGCTCGGACGGCGGCCGGCCGGAGCCCTAGGGCAGTTCACCGACAGGATTATCGAGGGGGAGGCGGGGTGCTGCCAGAACTCCGGCCCCCTTAGGATTCGTCTCGCTCCGCACGCGACTCTCGTCGCTCGAAGCACGCCGCCTTAGCTCAGGGGTAGAGCAACGCACTCGTAATGCGTAGGTCCGGGGTTCAAATCCCCGAGGCGGCTCCGTGTGAATCTACGGGGGGCGTGTCTCCTCTCCGTTCGCCCCTATGCTGACGGCCAGTCAGCAGTTGGTCGTGCAGTTCCATTGCGGAGGGTGGCGTGCCCGGCGTAACAGTCAAAACAGTCGGTCGGCTCGCGGGGGTCGGCTGCCTCCTTGCCCTCATGGTGACGTTGGGGATGCTCTCCTCCGCAGCACCCGCTCAGGCAAGCCCACCGATGTCCGCGCCTGTGACGGAAGGGCCCGACGGAGCGATAGCCCGCATCGCGATAGTCGTGAAGAGTCTGTCCGATGTCGACCTGGAACAGGGAACATTCCATGCCAACTTCTACCTCGGCGTCATGTGCGAGGAACCATGCCGCGCTGAGGAGTGGGACCTCGTCAACGCCAATTCATCCACGTCCGAGGTGACGCTCGACGACAGCCAGAACATGTGGTGGCGGGTCTCAGCGACCTTCGTGTTCCAGCCTGATGTCAGGCTGTTCCCGTTTGACACTCAGAATCTGCCCATCATCGTCCAGCACGACCTCCTTACCGTGGATCAGCTCACCTACGTCCCCCAGCCGCAGCGGAGTGAGGTCTACCCAGACGTGGGAGTCCCAGGGTGGATCGTGGAGCCGTTCACCTTCTCGACCACCGAGCACTATTCGCTCGCCCTGGACGAGACCTACTCCAGGGCGGAGTTCGATATTCCGATCGGGCGCAGCGCCATCGCCAGTGTCACGAAGTACTACATCCCCCTGCTCATCTTCATCCTGCTCGGAGCAGCGACGCTCTTCCTTGGCCGCAATGACATTCAGTTGCGCACAGCGGGTACGGCTCTGGTGGGCCTCACCATCTTCTACCTCTTCACCAGCGGCGGCGTTGGCTCAGTGGGCTATCTCACCCTCTGGGACATCTCCGTGATCATCGGCTACCTCGCGCTCGGGCTGGTCATGGTGAGCGGCATCATCGGGGCCTATCTCTTCCACGAGCACAGGTTCGAGGGCCCCGAAGGAGAGGCCCTCAACAAGCGCATACGGTTCGGGTTCCTCAAAGCCATCGTCGCCCTGGTCCTGGTCAGTGGCGCCGTCATTGCCCTCGTCGCCATGCTCACCTGACACGCTCGCCAAGGAACCGCTCAGGGGTGGTCGTCATCCCCGCGAAGGAGCAGGAGCTCTCGGGACCGCCGCAGCTGCGGGGATGGAGATCGTGTTCGAGCGCGCGGAGCCCTGACTGAAGTACACCTGAACCTGCCTGCTCGTCCGGCGTGACCAGGTGAAGGTCCCGTCGGCTTCCAATGGGCGCGGCACCCACGACTCCGCCTGCCTCTGTCCTGCGAATCTCAGCCACGGGACCACCAGCGAACCCGACAGGCCCGACGTCACTCCGGTCACCCTCACGGTGTGCCGGTCCACTCTGGCGCCGGTGATGACGATGACCGCCGCCGTGGGGGTGACCGCGCTACTAGGCGTTGACCATGGGCCCCATCCCGCACCTGACAATGCACGCACCTCGAACGCGAACGGCGTGCCATTGCGGAGTCCGCTCACCTCGCACGTCGACACGGAAGCTGGCACGAGGCATCCTGCGCCTCCGGGCGACGCCTGCACCTGGTACGACGTCACCGGGAACGACCCCGCCTCCTCGGGGGCGGACCACCTCACGGTCGCCGAGGCGTCACCCGGCACGCCGACCACCCCGGTCGGCGCTCCCGGCGGAACAGGCGGCGGCGGAGCCGGAGGCTCCGGAATGACTGCGATGCTGAGTCCGCCCAGGGTGGCCGCGTAGATGGTGCTCCCGGAGACAAAGGAGTCGAAGACGGTGTTGCTGCCGAGGCCATTCGCCGTCGTGTAGTTGGCGAATGTGGCGCCACCGTCGGTGGAGATCGACAGGCCTCCTGGCCTTCCGCCGAAGGGAGCGGTCGCGACGTAGATCGCCGAACCGGTGGCATAGACCCCACGCAGGTCGTTGCTGCCGAGCCCGCTCGTGGCGGTACGGTTGACGAACGTGCCGCCCCCGTCGCCGGAAATGGAGAGTCCGCCGCCGGTGGCCGCCAAGACCATCGAGCCCCGCGCGAAGGCACCGAAGACTGAGTCGCTCCCGATCGTGCTGTTGCCCGTGGTCCTGTTGACAAAGGACTGACCCCCATTGCTGGAGATGCTGAGACCCCCCAGCGTCGCGACGTAGACCGAGTCATCCACCGCGTAGACGTCGTACAGGAAGTCGTTGCCCAAGGTGCTGTTGCCCGTGGTCCTGTTGACAAAGGACTGACCCCCGTTGGCGGAGATGCTGAGACCCCCCGTGGTGGCGGCATACACCGTGTCGTCGACCGCGGAGACCCCGTACACAGAGTCGCTGGCGAGGCCGTTGGACGCCACGGTGCGAGGGACGAAAGTCGCTCCCCCGTCGCCGGACACGAAGAGGCCTCCGCTGGTCGCCACGTAGACGGTGTCGTCCACCACGGCGACGTCATTAGCGGAGACGTTGAACGCCCCGTTGTTCATGGGGTGGTTGACGAAGGTGGTTCCGCCGTTGGCCGAGATGGAGAGTCCTCCATCCGTCGCCGCATAGACCGAGTCGTCGACCACGTAGACGCCGTTCACCCGGTTGCTGCCCAGTCCCTGGAGGGTCGTGCTGTTGGCGAAGGTCAAGCCGGAGCGCGGCAGCGGCTTCGCGGCATCAGCGACCCCGGCCAGAGCAGACAGGGGAGAACTGAAAGTCACGGTGCTGGCAGCCACCATCAGCACTGCAGGCCACGGGAGGCGAGGCATGCGTGACACCAAAGCGGGCATGCGCGCTCCTCTACGGACGGGCGGAGAACCCCAGCCTTCTCGTACCCCCCGGGGGCCCACCCTATGTCACAAGCGCCCGATGACAACGTCGCTCCTGGGCTGCCCGCCAGACTGCAGCCCAGGGATACGGCATCGGGCCCACCGCACCTTCGCTATCGTCCGAGCAGTCATCCGTCGATGCCGAGAGGATCGCCCGTGGACGAGAAGACCAAGAAAGATCTCAAGGACGCCGGGGAGCACACGGCGCACGGCATCGAGGACGTCGCCGACGTGGTCGCCCACGGCCTCGGAGGAGCGGTCGGGGGCCTCGCGGACGGGGTCGAGTCAGCCAAGGCCGAGACGAAGGTTCGGGAGTCCGACAGCGAGTGAATGTGCGATAGTCCCCGCGTGGAGTTCTGGGGCTTCCTGTACGAAGTGCCGTCGGCGGTGCGCTTCCTGCTGTGTCTCGCGCTCACGGTCGGGATCAGCCTGGCCCTGTTACGCATTCTCTACCCGCGCCAGATCACCATGTCGGCCAAGGGCCAGCAGGCCTTTGAGGAGAATCCGGGACTGCCTCGTCCCAACGACGCCATCGGCCGCGTCACCCCGCTCACCGTCGTCGCCTTCGTCTTCCTCACGGGAATCGCCGTGTCTCAGTTCTGGACGAACGCGAGACTGGCCACCGAGGCGACCTCCAGCGAGCTGACCAGTTACTCGCGGGCCGACGCCTATGCCGCTGAGATCCCCGCGGACAGAGGCGGCACTCAGATCTCGGCCGCCCTCGATGCCTACCGCACCTCGGTCGTCGACGTGCAGTGGCCCTTGCTCCAGCGCGCAGAGGCACAGGCCGCGTATGAAGTCCAGGCCGTGGCGGCCAAGGAAGTCCATGACGCGGTCGCTGCCGCTGCCGCATCCGGCGCAGCGGACGAGGGCGTGTGGGACAGCTTGGTCACCGCCACCGACGACATGCTGCTCTTCGGCACTGACCGCATCGACAGCGTCCCGCAGTCCAACGCCATCATGCTGGTGCTCCTCGTGATCATGCTCGGAATCACCAACCTGGTAGCGCTGTCACTCGCCTCCACGTCCTACCGAGGCCTGAGCATGCTGCTCGTCGGGATTGCGGCGGGGCTCGTGGGGCTGCTCATGTTCGTGGCCGTCGAGATGAGCAACCCCTATCTCCTAATCGAGGCCTGGCCATCCACCAGCACGCCCTGAGGCGTGCGGACTCAGCGGCCGCGATCGAGGCGCACCTTCACCCGGTGGCCCTTGATGCTGCACCGATTGAGGCTCTTGACCGCCTTGCGAGCGAGCTTCTCGGGAACCTCCACCAGCGAGTACGTCTCGTGCACCGTGATGGCACCGATGTCACGCCCCTTCAGGTCCGTCTCACCCGTCAGCGCCCCCAGGAGATCCGCCGGCGTGATCCCCTTGCTACGGCCGACGGACACGAAGAGGCGCTCGGAAGGCACATCGAGCCGATTCTTCTTCTTGCCCTTACCGGCCTTGTCGAACGCCGCGGCCTGGTCTGAAGCTCGACCCTTGCGATCAGCGCGGCTGCGCTGCTCGGCCGGCGGCGCGAAGTCGACGTCGTCACTGGCATCCGCCGTGCCCTGGGTTGCCTCATGTCCGAGAGCGAACGCCGCCAGCGACACGTCGAGCAGGTCGAATTCCTCGAGCAGGGACTCGACGGCTTCGCGGTAGGCCTCGAGGCGCTCCCGCGACTCGTCGTCCGCCAGCAGGTCCTCGACGGCCTCGCGGGTGCGCTGCAGTCGCATGCTGCGCACGTCCGCGGCCGTGGGCATCGGGGCCGTGGGGATCCGGCCGCGCAGCAACTTCTCGATCGCGGCCAGCAGGCGCCTTTCCCGGGGCTCGACGAGGCTGATCGCCACGCCCTCCCGTCCCGCACGGCCCACGCGGCCGATCCGGTGCACGTATGCCTCCGGCGACACCGGCAGGTCGTAGTTCACGACGTGGGTCAAGCGGTCGATGTCGAGGCCGCGCGCTGCCACGTCGGTGGCGACGAGTATCTCGGTGGCGCCGGTCCGCAGGCGGCCCATGACCCGGTCCCTCTGCTCCTGCGTCAACCCGCCATGAAGCGCCTCGGCCTGGTATCCCTGGGCCGTCAGCTGGTCCGTGAGCTCGTCGACGCCGCCGCGCGTGCGGCAGAACACGATGGCAGCCTTGGGATCCTCCGCGTCGAGGATGCGTCCCAGCGCTGCGGCCTTCGTCGAGCGGGTCACGACGTACGACGTCTGCCGCACCCGCGGCACCTCGTCGGCAACTGACTCCTGCGACGCTATCGAGATGCGCTGGGGATCTCGCAGGTGCCGATCAGCCAGCGCCGCGATGCGCTTGGGCATGGTGGCGGAGAAGAGGACTGTCTGCCGGTCCTTCGGCGTGCGCGACAGGATCGACTCGATGTCCTCGATGAAACCCATCTCGAGCATCTCGTCTGCCTCATCGAGGACGACAGTGCGCACGGCGTCCACCTGGAGCGCCCCCCGGTCCATGAGATCGAGGGCCCTCCCGGGCGTGGCCACGACTACGTCGACTCCGCGGCGCAGTGCCTCGATCTGGTGGCGGGCCGGGGCACCTCCGTAGACCGCCACGAGCCGGGCTCCCAGGTCCCTGCCGTAGGCGTGGAACGCTTGCGACACCTGGAGCGCGAGCTCCCGCGTCGGGACGAGGACGAGGGCAGCGGGCCGCCGGTCCGTCCCCGGGGCGGAGAGCCCGTCGAGGATGGGGAGCGCGAACGCCGCGGTCTTCCCGGTGCCGGTCGCCGCCTGACCGACGACGTCGGCGCCCGTACGCAGGACCGGGATCGCGGCCGCCTGGATCGGCGTCGGTTCCTCGTAGCCCTGAGTGGCCAGGGCCCTGAGGAGGTCCTCCCGCAAGCCGAGGTCGGTGAAGGTGGTCTGCGGCTCGCCGCTCGAGGAGGTCACCGCGTCACCGTACGGCACCGCGCATCACGCGACGCCGGTGCGTCAGCCGATGCTGGTGAGCACTGCTCCACCGACCACCACGACGAGTGCTCCCCACTGCGCAAGACTGAGGCGCTCGTCCTTGAAGGCGAAGCCCAGGACGGCCAGCACTGCGGGCTCGGTGAGAACCACCGCGCTCACCACCGCGACGTTGATTCCGGACATAGCCGCGGCGAAGCACAGGGCGGCGACGCCGAAGAGGATGCCTACCGCGATGAGCCTCGGCATCATCTCGCGGTCGACGCCTCCGGTTGTCCGCCGCACCAGTCCGATCACGAGAACGGCCGCCGCGGCCGCGACGTACTGGCTGACGACCGCTAGGTCGGGATTCGCCTGGCTGGCGCGATCGAGCAGGACGTACTGCGTCCCGAGAAGCATGGCGGCAGCGGCGGCGATGAGGACGTACGTCGACGAGCCGGATCGGATCGTCCTGGGCTCGCAGATGACCACGACACCAACCCCGATGGCCAGGATGCCGAGCCATTGCGCCGCGTTGGGAAGCTGGCCCCTGACGACGTCGGCGACGACGGGCGGCAGGAGGGAGAGGGTGACGATGGCTCCCACGACACCGGCCTTGCCGATGGAGAGAGCGCGGAAGAAGAGCGCGTAGCCCACAACGTAGAGCAGTCCCGCGAGTGCGCCTGTGACGACCAGGTGGCCGGCCCAGGTGAGGCTATCGGTGAGCAAGGCCCACCCCAGGGCGAACAGCGCGGAGATCGCCGAGGTCACGCCTACGACCGCCCACGGGGAGACTCGGCGTGAGAGCACTCCGCCGAAGAAGTCGGCGAACCCGAAGACCACGGGGGCAGCGAAGAGCGCCAGCCAGATCACGCGCCCTTACCTCCCCTCACCCCTCAAACGCGGGACGTTACGGCACCATCGGCATCCACTAGTCTGGGCCCGGCCTCGGGGAGGAATCCGTGACGAACGCGCGCGGGCGGCGAGGCAGCCGCCCGGGATGGACCAGATGAACGCCTCGCCCCAGGACATCATGCTCGCCGCGGCCTTGATCGTCGGCATCGCCACGTTGTGCCAAATCGCGGCGCCCTTCTTGCGCGTTCCCTCGCTGGTCCTCCTCCTGCCCGCAGGTTTCCTCCTCGGCCTGGTGGCTCCGCAGTTCAGCATGGATCAGATCCTGGGACCGGCCTTTCCCGTGGCCGTCGACCTCATGGTCGCGCTCATTCTCTTCCAGGGAGGCCTCGAACTCGGGTCGATCAAGCTGCAGGGAGCCGACCGCGGCGTGGTCCATCGCCTGATCTGGATCGGAGCGCCGATGACCTGGCTCATCGGCTCCGCCCTCGCCCACTACCTGCTCGGCCTTTCCTGGTCGCTTGCCCTGCTGCTCGGCGCCATCCTCATCGTCTCGGGTCCCACAGTGGTGACGCCGATCCTGGACTTCGCGCGACCCCAGCAGCGAGTGAGGGGCATCCTCCTGTGGGAGGGCACCATGCTCGATCCCATCGGGGGCATCTTCGCCGTCGTGGTCTTCCAGGTCGTGCAGGTGAGTGACAGCAACGGCCCCGTCGATGCGCTCCTCGCGCTGCTCATGAGCTTCGCGGTGGCCATCATCTTCGCGGCTCTCGGCCTTGTGGCGTGCGTGATCGGCACACGGCTCGCGCGGGGCAACCTGACGCTGGGCACCGGCGTGCTCCTCGGCACTGTCCTGGTGTCTGCGGCCTTCGCGAACGCCGCGGCCGAGGGCAGCGGGCTGCTCACCGCGCTCCTCATCGGGGTAGGGGCGAACCGCGTGGCCGAGTGGCGCAAGGCCTCGCTGCAGCCTGTGCTGCCCTTCTTCAACACGATCGCGACGTTCGGAATCGGCATTCTCTTCGTGAGCATCGCGGCGCTCGTGCCTTCGCCCATCGTGGTGGCGATCGCCCTCCCCGCGATCGGGATGGCGCTGCTCCTCATCCTCCTCGGACGCCCGCTCGTCGTCGCGATCTGCACAGGAGGAGCAGGACTGACGCTGCGGGAACGCGGCTTCATCGCCTGGATGGATCCTCGGGGCATCGTGGCAGCAGCGACGGCGTCGAGCGTGGGAGCATCGCTGGTCGCCGCCAAGGTTCCCGGCGCGGCGGAACTTCTCCCTGCCGCGTTCATCATCATCGCCGTCACTGTCTTCGTGTACGGCCTGACCGCCGCTCCCGTAGCGAAGGCCCTGGGAGTGCGCGAGACGACGCCGGTCTCCTAGGCCCGCGAGGGGCCCATCCTGACACCACCCAGCTCAGTGCCAGGTCATGTCACCCCTCTGGGAAGCAGGCATGGAATCGCCAGGATCACCGACGAACGCCACGATGTCACCCTCACGCAGGACCTCACCCGGCTGCACGAGTATCCGCAGGAGCACCCCGGCGGACGCCGACTCGATGTCGAACTGACTCTCCTCGGACTCCACGCGCAGCAACAGGTCATCGATCCCCACCGCATCGCCCACGTGCCGGAGCCACTCCACGACCCGAATCTCGTCCGACGCTCCCGACAGGCTGGGCAGCCTCACTTCATGCGCCTTCTCCACGGGAAGCTCCCTTCATCCGGTTCGGTGGCCAGGACCCCGCCCGCTATGTTGCCGCTTCCCGGATTCCCGGTCCCCATCGGTCATCGTGGATGACCCTGGCGTGCAGGACCGATCTCAGCCAGGCGACGTCCGGCTGAGTCCTGATGGCGGCTGCCCATCGGCCCAGCTCTGGCTCCGGCAGGGCCAGCAGGTCACGACGGAATGACACGAGGAGCAGCGCCGCATTGACACGCGCTACATCACCCGAGTCGAAGACGAAGGTGGCCCGGTCCTCGTCTCCCACCCCTTCGACGAGGACGCGCGAGTCACCGCACCGAGCGATGATGAAGGGGAGGTCCTGCTTCCCGCCTTCTGTGAAGATGCCCGCACGTAGGTCATCGCAGGCCTCGCGCAGGACGACCGACTCGACTTCGTCCAGTCGGCTGAGCCACGCGTCCACCGCACCGGGGTCGGTCAGCGCCCACCCGTCCTCCCACGGCAGGTCGCTGACATTCCAGGGCTGTACGGCCGCACGAGCCGATCGCCTGAGATCCGAGCGCAGCCGGCTCACCACCTCCGCGAACTCGTCGCTGCGCCGTCCGAGCCCGGCGACCACGACGTCGCTCCCGAAGCGCAGGACCAGCGTGAATCGGTAACCGTCCCTCGCGGCATCGGCCACGAGGCCCCAGGGAACGAAGGTGGCCAGGGCTCCCCTGGGTTCGATGATGAGGCCGTGCGGGAGGGCGGTGATGTCCGCAACACCATGAGCGCCACGCGATTCGAAGGTCTCCGCGACTTCCAGATTCGCCTGGCCGAGGCTCGCCCGACGCGCGACTCCCCGTGCCTCGCGCATCTGCTGGGCCACGGCATCGCGCTGCGCACCGAGGTGGCCGATCTCGACCGTGGTCGGGGATCCCGCGACGCCCTCGGCAACTCCGAGGACCAGGCGGATCCCGTCGTCGGCGAGAGTGTCGACCGCATGCCAGGGGATCGAACGATCGGGCAGGTCGAGACCCTCCGGGGTGACCGTGACGGACGTGTCCCGACCGTCTACGCGTGCCGGGTAGGTGGTCATCCAGGGGCCGCGGTGCCGCACTCGGAGCAGAACTTCGACTCCGCGGGTACTTCGTTGCCGCACTCGGTGCAGAAGGAGGATTTGGCGAGCTTCTCGCCGCACGATGGGCAGAATTTGCCTCCGGAAACCCGCTCTCCGCACGAGGGACACGCGACCTTGGCGCGGGAGGTCACGTCCACGTCGGACGTCCAGTCGACCTCCTTGACCTTCTCGCGAATCTGCTCCACCTGCGCTGCGGCCTGGGCGCGCGACAACTCCTCCGCGACGATCGGCGAGCAGTCGACGCACTGGCCTATCTCGTCGTTCCAGCAGACGTCGGCGCACACCCAGTTGCCGCAGCCCCGACACTGCCGGAAGTGAGGTCGCACGGCCTCGACCCCGGCGCGCAGCGCCTTGTCCTTGGCCGCGGAGTTCGTACCCCGATCGAGCATGTCGTCGGCGGCATCGCCGAGGGATCCCAGGGCACCGCCGAAGAGCCCTCCGGCTGCCCGCAGGAGGCTTCCCCCCTTGCCGACCAGGTCCGCCTGGAAAGGCGAGCGATACCCGTTGCCGCAGCGCTCGCAGAAGAACTCGAACTGGTAGCCGTCCTCGTTGGACAGGTCCTGGTAATTCCCCGTGAAGGGCACGATCTCCGCCACGCGGACATGATGGCACCTGGTGCCGTCGCCGCGCCGCGATTTTCCCATCCTGCCGGCCTGCGCCCTGCGGCATGCGCCGCCTCGCCACCGCGCACTCGAGGCGCGGACCCGTCGCTCGGCGCCGTGTAGTAGGAACGACCCGTGGCACAGGAGAAGAGACAGCAGGTCGTCCCGTGGTTCGAGCTGTTCTACGACCTCATCGTGGTGTCGGTCGTCGTCGCCGCGGGCAAGATCCTCATCGGTGCCCCTCACTGGTCCACGGCCAGTTTCACGGCAACGTCTCTCCTCCTTCTTCTCGTCCTCTGGCTGCTCACTACCTTGAGTTACGGGCTGTACCGGCGCAACAGCCCGGGGCGCCGGCTCCTCCTGCTGGCTCAGATGGGCGCGCTGCTGATCGCTGCCCTCGCGGCAGGAGAGAAGGGCTTGCCGAGCGCGTGGGGGTATGCCGCCCTCGGTGTTGCCTTCGCCTGCGCGGCGGGCGTCTACGCACTTCACGTGCGTTGGGATCCGACCCGCAGCATCCCCAACCGATTGGTCGCCGCCATGTGCCTCGTCGCTGCCGGCTACTTCGTGTCGGTCGGCAACCTCCTCCTCGGGCTCTTCCCCTCGCAGTCGGTCACCTGGTCGTCAGCCGTCCTCCTCGTGGGACTTTTCGTGGTCCTCGTGCCGGTGGCCGGCCCGTACCTTCGGTGCGCGATCCCCCGCCTGGACCTCCACCACCTCGAGGAGCGGGTGGGGCTGGTCGTGATCATCGTCCTCGGGGAAAGCTTCCTGGCACTGATCCTCCGGCTCTCCGGGCAGCCCACGATCCCCAGCATTCCCGCGTTCCTGCTCGCGCTGGCCGTCCCCTACTGCACGTGGTCGCTGTACTTCACCGGCGTGATCAACCGGGACCCGCCCCAGCGCGCGTCCCTGCTGCGGCTGTGGTTCGCGGCACACGTGCTCCTCGTGATCTCCATCGCGACCAGCGCCACCGCCATCGCTGACATGACCTTGATTCCCTTCGGGACCCTCGATGACACGGAGTCTCCGTGGTCCCCGCTCTCGACCCTGGGGATCGCGGTCGGTCTGCTCGCCGTCTGCGGCCTGGCCGGCATCGGGGATGCCGCGTCGCGGGTGACCTTCCGCGCGTTGACCGTCGCCGTCGTCACGATCGGGGCACTCCTGCTCATCAACTTCCTGCCCAGCGGACCTCCTCGAGGGCCGCTCTTCCTCGCCTCGTCCCTGACCCTGGTCCTCTGCGCTATCGCGGTCGCGATCCTTGCTCCGCAACCGCGGGATCCTGTCCCGTCGGGGTGACACGCGGGCCCACCGCATCCGCGAACGAGCCGCGTGAGACGTCGTGGTGTGGCACCGTGTGCCCGTGACGCTGAAGGCTCGAGGACTCGTGCTCGTCGTCGTGGCCGCGTCACTGGCCGGATGCGGGCGACTCGACGACCTCGACTACCAGCCGCTGACCACTCCCGAAGAATGGTGCCGGATGCGGCCGTGCGTGGACTTCGGCGGCACGGTCCTCAATGAACCGACCGGCAGCCTGCTCGTGTTCTTCCTCGCCGCACTCTGGATCGGCATCGGGGCCTCCTTCCTGGTGGCGCGATACCGGCAGCGATCACGCGCCTGGCTCGGCCTGTCACTCATCCTGGGAGGCATCGCGGCCGCCCTCGCCGGGGTGAGCTACCAGGCGTTCAGCTACCTGCTCAAGTGCGAGGGTCGCGAGTACTGCGCCCTCACGAACGGGTTCGAGGTGGGGTACAGCGTCACCCAGGCTGCCAGCGTGAGCGCCATGGTCCTCGCCGTGTCCTATAGCTGCGCCCAGGGCACCGCCCGACGATGGTTCGTGGGGTACGCCATCGCCAACGTGGTGGCGTACGGCGCGGTCACGGTCGCCGGTGTCCTGCTGCCGAGCGCCTTCCTGCTGTCCTTCGAGGTGCTGCTCATCTTCGCGCTTCCCGGCGTGATCCTCACCGGGGTCGTTGCGGCGCGGCACTACCTAGTGCACAGCGACGTCATGTCCTGGCGGATCCTGTGGGCGGTCCTCCTGCTCATCCTCGTCCAGGTTGCCTACTTCGCCTACCTCATCTTCGGGATCACGCAGGCCCTCTGGGACGACGGGCGCGGGCCTTACTTCTCCGCGAACGACGTCCTGCACGTCGGCATGGCCCTGTGGCTCCTCTACGTCTACTTCGCGCTGCGGAATCAGCTGGCCGACGAGGGAAGCGACCTGTTCGCAGTCGAGGTCGACGAGGAGGGCGAACCCTGGCAACCTCAGCGCTAGGCTCCGCCCACCGACCACCACGTCCGGAGTGACCATGGCGACCGACTTCCTCTCCCAACTGACCGGTTCCTTCGCCACGTCCGCTGCGCAGAATCCGACCGTGGCGGTCATGGAAGCCGCCTACGCAGCCGCCGGCATGAACGTGCGCTACATCAACTGCGAGGTCCCACCCGATCGCCTCGCAGACGCGGTCCGAGGAGCGATCGGCATGGGCTGGCTGGGCTTCAACTGCTCGATCCCGCACAAGGTCGCCATCCTCGACTACCTCGACGCGCTCGCTCCCTCGGCGGAGATCATCGGCGCCGTCAACTGCGTCGTCATCGACGGGGAGCGGCTCACCGGCGAGAACACCGATGGCCAGGGCTTCGTCAACGCCCTGCGCACCCTGGAGGATCCGGACGGCACGTCCATGGTCATCCTCGGGGCGGGGGGCGCGGCTCGCGCGATCGCCGTGGAGTCCGCGCTCGCGGGCGCCCGTCGGATCACCATCGTCAACCGCACTCGCGCACGCGGAGCCGAGCTCGCCGAGCTGGTGTCCAGCCGTACGCCGGCCGCCGCGCATGCCGTCGAGTGGATGGGGACGTACGACATCCCGACCGACACCGACATCATCGTCAATGCGACGTCCATCGGGTTCCACCCGAGCACATCCACCCCCGACGTCAGCGGCTTTCGCGAGGGGATGGTCGCGGCCGACGTCGTGGCGAACCCGCCGCGCACGGAGTTCCTCCAGCGCGCGGAGGCCGCCGGTGCCCGGACCCTCGAGGGCCTCGGCATGCTCGTCAACCAGGCACTCACCAACGCGCGGCTGTGGACCGGTCGCGACCTCGACCCGATGGTGATGCGCCGTGCCCTCGAGGACAGCCTCGAGGCATAGCCGCGCTCACGCGAGCAGCGCGAACACCTCGTCGGCGGCGCGCTCGCCGGACTCCACGGCACCCTCCATGTATCCCGTCCACTCCAACGCCGTCTCCGTGCCGCACCAGTGCACCCGGCCGCACGGACGTCGGAGGGCAGGGCCATAGATGCTCATCACCCCTGCGGGCATTCCCGCAGTCGGGCAGCCCCGGGCCCACGGATCTGCCGCCCAGTCCTTGGCCAGGAAGCCGGCCATGGCCTGCGCGCGGGGACCGAACCCGCGCACGAGCACCTCGGTCACGGCCGCCTGCTGGTCATCCGGGGACAGCGAGCCCATGCGGCGTGCCGCCGCCCCCACGCAGAAGCCGACGAGCGCAGCGTGTGCACCGTCGGCGGAGGTGTTGTCGAAGACGACCGACACCGGCCCGTGCGTGCACACCATCTCCCCGGAGAGGTCCGCGTCTCGCCAGAACGGCCGGTCGTACAGCGCGTGGAACTTCACCGTCGCTCCCATGGGCATCCGCTGCATGAGGGCGTCTCGCTCCGGCGGAAGGGCCGGGGAGAAGTGCATGCGGACCGCCATGTGCGGCGGGACGGCAATGATCGCGCGCGCGGCCCTGTGGTCACCCTGGGCCGTGACCACGCGCACGCCGCCGTCCTCCTCGATCACCTCCCCGACCGGCTCGGCGAGCCGCACGCGCTCGCCCAGTCGCCGCGCGAGGGCGATGGCGACAGCGTGTGCCCCGTCCACGAACCTGCTGTCCTGCGCCGCCCCCCTGATCTCCGCCAGGCTCAGGATGCCGCCACCCTGGCCGATGTACCACAGCGCGTGGAGAAGGCTGAGCTCCTCGGGCTCGGCCCCGAAGATCACGCGGATGGCGGCGCGCATCACGTCGCGAACGGTGCGGGAGGGGATGGACGCCGCCATCCAGCCGGCCAGCGTCCGACGATCCCATGCGCGCGCGTGGGGCGAGTCCCAGGGGTTCGCCGCGGGGATCTTCGCGGCCATCGAGTCGATGCGCCAGATCGTCGCCTGAAGGACGGCGAGCTGATGGGGTGGCAGAGACGGGATCGACCCGGCGTACGTCGTCACTGTCCCAGCGAGGTCGAGCACCTTGCGTCCGGTGTCGAACGTGGGGAACGTCGGAAGGTCGAGCTCGACGGCCAGCGCGACCATGCGGCGCTGCCCGGGACCGATCCATTGGCCGCCCACGTCCACGCTCGCGCCATGCACGGCCTCGGCGGACGTACGGCCCCCGACACGGTCTTGCGCCTCGAGAACGACGACGTCACGGCCACGCTGGACCAGGCGGCACGCCGCCGTGAGACCGGCGAGGCCCCCACCGACGACGACGACTTCGTGCATGCGCGCATCGTAGGCTCGCCCCTGCTACGTTCCCGCCGTGGAGGGGGAGCCGGTACCCGGGCGCGGGGGGGCGTACGACTACGACGGGCCTATTGCCTGGGAGTACCGCCCCGAACTCGATGATGAGCCCGATCCGGGCGAGATCGTGTGGGCGTGGGTCGCCTTCGAGGACGACCCGTCGATCGGGAAGGACCGTCCCACGGCCATCGTGGGACGCGCGGATGACGGTCGCCTGGTCGCACTCATGCTCTCCAGCCGCAACCACGACGGCGAGCGCGGCTGGATCCCCATCGGCAGCGGGCCGTGGGATCGCGAAGGCAGGGACAGCTGGCTCCGCGGGGATCGCGTCCTTGCCGTGCACGCGTCCGCAGTCCGCCGCGAGGGGGCGATCATGCCGCGATCGACGTACGAGTCGGTGCGCGCGGCCCTGAGCGGCGCATCACCCGCGAGAGGACCGTCAGCTCGTCGTCCGGGCCTGCTGCGACGCCTCTTCCGCCGCTCCTGACAGACACGCTCGCGGCTCCTGACAGACTGTGACCATGGCCGCCCAGAAGAAGACCCCGCCGCGCGACGAGACTCCGGGCTCCGAGACTCCGGGCTCCGAGGCGACGGTGGCCGCGGCTCCTGTCGCCGAGACGCCGGGGGACGGCACGCCGGACGACACCAAGGACCGCTTCCGCCAAGCGCTCGAGGCGAAGAAGGGCAAGCCCGGGTACTCCGGCGGCTCAGGTCCGGGCGGTTCCGGGCAGGGCAAGGGGAACTCCTCGCGGGCCGGTGGCAAGCGCGAGTTCCGGCGCAAGAGCGGCTGAGGCCCGCGACGTCCTAGGGAGGAAACGTGGGCGCCCTCCTGGCGCTCGTCTCCAGCCTGGCCTGGGGATGTGCCGACTTCGTGGCCGGGCTTGCCACCCGACGGGTGGGAGCGCTGCGAGTCATCTCCGTCAGCTACCCCGCCGGTGCGATACCGCTCACCTTCGTCGCCGCATTCCTCGTCCCCGGGGTCATCAACGCGAACGTCGTGGCGTGGTCGCTCGCCGTCGGGCTCGTCGGGGTTCTCGCGATGTACCTGTTCTACCGCGCTCTAGCGGCAGGTCCCATGGGGATCGTCTCGCCGATCACGGCGGTGCTCTCCGCGGCGATCCCGGTGATCACGGGGATCGTGCTCGGCGAAACCCTGGCCCCGCTCGCCATCGCCGGCATGGTCCTCGCCGTGATCGCCGTCATCCTGGTGAGCATCGAGACGGGCGAGGAACGCCGGGTCACCCCGCAGGCGATCGGCTGGGCGCTCGGATCCGGCGTGGCCATCGGCCTCTACCTCGCGCTCATCGGCATCTCCCCGGACGACTCTGGCATCTGGGTGGTGACTCTGGGCAGGTGGTTCGCCATCGCGCTTCTGTGCATCATCGTCCTCATCACTCTCCGGCGATTCCCGTGGACAGGGCTGTCCGTGGCCTACCCGTGGGCGTTCGTCATCGCCTCAGGAATCCTCGACGCAACGGCCAATAGCCTCTTCCAGATCGCCACCCGACTCGACGACCTCGCCATCGTGGGGCTCATCGGATCGCTCTACCCGGCCGCCACGGTCGTGCTCGCACGCGTGTTCCTCTCTGAGCGCATGTCGCGCGTGCAGTTCGTGGGCGTCGTGCTCGCCCTCGTCGCGGCCGCGGCACTCACCGTGACCGGCTGAGGCTGGCGCTAGCCCTCGGTCGGGCAGGTGACGCCCTGCTCAGGGAGGGCGCCGTCGAGGAGGAACGAGTCGATGGCCTCGTCGATGCACGGGGACCCCTCGCGGTAGGCCGTATGCCCGTCGCCGTCGCGGACCAGCAGAACGGCGTCTCCCAGCTGCTCGACCAGCGCCTGGCCCCACGGCAGAGGCGTGGCCGGGTCGTGCGTCGTGGCGACGACGAGGATGGTGGGAGCGCCCTTCGATGCCGGCACAGGCGGCTGGGTCTGCGCGCGCCAGGATGCGCATGGAAGGTTGCCCCAGGCGAGGTACCGCCCGATGGTGGGCGCGACGGACTCCCACTCCGGACCCAGCCGCTCGGCGGCCTCCGCCCCGCCGGACACGGACCGATCGCTGCAGGAGATCGCGAAGAAGGCCTCGACGTCGTTGCCGGCGTACGCACCTGACTCGTCGCGCTTGAGTCGCGAGTCGAGCAGGGCCTGCAGACGCACGCCATCCCCCGCGAATGCGTCGGCCAGGGCGGCCTGGAGCTCGGGCCAGTCGTAGGCCGGGTTGTACATCGCGAGCAGGACCGCGTACGTCGCGGCACCCTCGGTGAGGGGGCGTTCCGGGGTGCGCCCTGGCAGGGGTGCGGCGTCCAGGGAGCGCAGCCACGAGCCCAGGCGCGCCACCGCGGCATCGACGGCCTGGTCGTCGGGATCGTCGACCTGGTCGCCGAGGGGGCAATCCCCCTCGCGCAGGCAGTGACCGGCAAACCTCCGCAGCGCGTCCTCGAATCCCCGGGCCTGCTCCAGGGTCACCTGCTCGGCGTCCAGATTCGCCGGCAGCGGACCGTCGAGGACGAAGCGCCCGACGCGCTCGGGGAAAAGCGCGGCATATGTCGAGCCCAGATGCGTCCCGTAGGAGATGCCGAGGTAGTCCAGCCTCTCCTCGCCGAGGGCCGAGCGCAGGACATCGAGGTCACGCGCCGCGTCGGCGGTGGAGAGATGGTCGAGGAACTCGCCTTCTGCGTCTGAGCAGTCACGCGCGAAGCGCTCGGCGATCCCGACGAGCGACTCGACCTCCGCTGCGTCATCAGGCGTGCCGTCGGAGTCCACCAGCGCGTCGATGTCGGAGTCGCTCAGGCACTCGACAGGAGCGGATTTGCCTACTCCACGAGGATCGAAGCCGACGACGTCGTAGGCGCGGCGCACCTCGTCGGTCACGACGAAGGAGGCGGCCGCGGCGTACTCCGTGCCGCTGGCCCCAGGCCCTCCCGGATTCACCACGAGGGCTCCTCGGCGCTCGCCGATGGCGGGCACGCGCAAGAGCGCGAGGTCCAGCGTCGGCCCTCCGGGATCGTCGTAGTCGACGGGGACGGCGAGGGTGGCGCACTCGTTTTCGCCGCAGGCCTCCCACGTGATGCGCTGGTCGTAGAAGCGCGCCAGCCCGGGCGGAGAGGAGGGGCCCGGGCCGGGCGAGGATCCCGTGGAAGCCGAGCCGGCATCCGAGGGCGGGGCGGCATCCGACGTCGGGGCGGCCTCCGAGGCCGGCGGCGCCTCACTGGAGCAGGCGGACAGGGCCGCCAGCATCCCCGCCGAGCACAGGACAGCGAGAAGCACCCGGGGACGCATCCGACCAGGCTACGTGCGCGCGCATGGGGAAGCGCATCGGCGTACGGTGGACCGGTGGGCAAGCACGACGGCGACCAGTTCGCACGGGTGGTGCAGACCGGTATCTCCAAGGGCCTCGATGTGGTCGAGGCATGGCGGAGGGCCCGGACCGACCGCCCCACCGCCGAGGAGCGCCAGTTGCGCGCCGAGCACGACCGCGCGTTGGCGATCCACAAGCGCGAGGTCTCGCGCTACACGCGACGTGAGCGCAGACTGCAGACGCAGGTCACCGCCGGGACAGCGGTGGCCGGTGTCGCCGGGACGATCGGCGTCATCGACGTGCTCGCCGAGGCCGTCACATCGCAGACCGCCGTCTACGGGCCGTCCTGGATGTGGGTGGCGACCGCCATCACGGGTGGAGTCGTGGCCGTTGCCTCGCGTCGCGCCCGCAAGGCCATGCCCCCGCCGCCGCGCAACGACGTGCCCCCTCCCCCTCCCCCCAGCCTGCCCGACGCGGCCATCGGCGCCGCGGAGTCGCGTCGTCTCGGCGGCTTGCGCGGTCAGCTCTCCGCCCTCCTGCCGACCATGCACCGGCTGCACCCCGACGCTGCCGAGGAACTGCGCAGGGCGGACCTCGAGGCCGCGCCGGCCCTCCACTTCCAGATCGAGCGGCTCGCCGTCCTGCATCGGATCCGCGTGGAGATGCCGGGCACGACAGCCGAGGAGGCGGCCACGACCGCTGCCGTCGAGGTGCGTGCGCGGCTCACCACCGGATGCGAGACCTACGAGCGACTCCTCGCGGCGTCCGCCACCATGCTGGCCGCACCGGACATGTCGCGCGGCACCGACGAGATCCTCGGGCCGTCCCTCACCGCACTGTCGGCGTACGCGCACGGCCTGCAGCGCACCGCGGAGGCACTCGGCCAGCCCTGAGGCCTACCTCACGAGGACGAGAGGGTCCCGCAACTCCACCATGAGTCCCTCGAGGACCAGGGGCAGGGCTCCGTTGGCGGCGACAGCGATCCGGGTCCGCTCGATAGCGGCCAGGCGGCGCGCGGTGTCCGCCGGCGGGCAAGCCGCGGCCTCGCGGGCGAGTTGGCTGCGCATCTCGTCGTTGACGAGGTCGACGTCCGCGCCGGTCTGGAGGATGAGGACATCGCGGTAGTACGACAGCAGGTCCAGGAGCGCGCGGTCCACCTGATCGCGGACCGCACGGGTGCGGCGTGACTTCTGGGTCCGCTGAAGGTCCTTCACCGCGCGGGAACTCAGGCGGTCAAGCCTCGCCTTCGTCACGCCCTCCGAGCCCGCGCCGTAGGCCCGGCGCAGATCCTCCTCCTCACGGGCGTCGAGCGCGTCGGTGATCGAGGCGGCGTCCTCGGTCGCGGATGCGAGAAGGTCCGCGGCCGCGGCGAAGCACGCCGAGAGGTCACGCAGGGTGTCGGGGATGCGCAGGATCTCCTGCCGCCTCAGTCGCGCTCCCTCGTCGACGGCCAGCGCCCGTGCCCGTCCGATGTGCCCCTGCGAGGCGCGGGCCGCGAAGGCGGCCATGGCCGGCTCGACGCCGTACCTATCCTGCAGCGCACGGGCCACCTCGTCGGTCGAGGGCGTGCGCAACTGAAGGGCGCGCGTCCGTGACCTCACGGTGGGGAGCACATCCTCCGCGCTCGGGGCGCAGAGCACCCACACCAGATGGCGAGGAGGCTCCTCGAGGACCTTGAGCAGCACGTTGACCGCCTCATCCGTGAAGCGATCGGCGTCCTCGACCACGACCACGTGCCACGGTGCCTCCGCGGGAATCACCGCGGAGCGGGCGACGAGCGCGCGCGCATCCTCCGTCCCGTAGCTCAGGGTCTCCGAGCGCACGACCTCGACGTCGGGGTGAACGCCGCTGAGGACCGCTCGGCACGCTGCGCAGTCTCCGCAGCCCTCCCCGGGACACTGGAGGGCTGCCGCGAAGGCGATCGCCGCGGTGGAGCGGCCCGATCCTGGCGGTCCCGTCACCAGCCACGCGTGGGTCATGGCCTGCGAGGGGTCCCCTTGTCGTGCGGCGCGGGCCGCCGCGGCGAGGGTCTCCGCCGCGGAGTCCTGGCCGACAAGGGACTCCCACACGCCCATGCCGCCACTGTACGCACGCCGCAGGCTGCAGCCGTTTGTCGGTCCTCAGCCGCAGGCCCGCTCCACGTGCGCCCCGATGAGCGCGCTGCGCGCGGTGACGCCGAGCGGTGAGTCGTGAATCGCGTCGGACGACACGAGTTCGGGCTGCACCGCGGTGAACTCCGACCAGCGGATCACGTGTGCGTCCGGGAGGACATCGGCGTAGTCAATGCTGCCCAGGATGGCCTGGCGCGCCGCATCCGCCGCTGCGGGCTCGACGAAGACCAGCGCGCTCGGTGACGCGACAGCGGCCATGGCCTTGACGCGGGACGTGAGCACGTCCGCTGCCACTCCGGAGTCGTGGACGTCGTTCACGCCGAGATTGACCACCAGGCAGCGGGGCTGCAGCACCCGCTGCTTCATCGCCGAGACCTGGTCAACGCCCCACGCCAGGGTCCGGCCGCCCCAGCACACGAAGACCGGCGAGAAGCCCCGGTCTTCGAGGATGGCGGCGATCGCGTCGCGGGCATTGCGGACCAGGGAGTCCCCCACGACGACGACGAGTCGCGGGTCCGAGGCGGAGAGCAGAGCGCCGGGGGAGTCGCGGGGATGGGGGCAAGCCTTGTCCGGATGCTCGCCCTCCCACGGGAAGTCCCGCCACGGGGAATCGCCGAGGACGGGAACGTACGCCTGCGGTGCCCGCTCCGGAGTCGACAGGGCGACCGCGATGACGGGCTCGGGGATGGGCACTGGGGTGGGCACAGGGATGGGCTCACGCGTGTCCCGCGCGTACGTCGGGGACGCGACCCGGGGAGCTTCGACGGCGGGCTCCACGGGTTGGGTGCTCGCGAGAGGTCCCGCGGTTGCGGGTGCGGCCCACCAGGAGGCACCGGGGGCGGCGATCCCGCCGGCCACCAGGCCGGCGATGAAGCTGAAGCTGCCCGCGAGGATCAGCCACGGGCGCACGGGCCGACGCGTCATCGACCTGCGGTGAGCTCCCCCGGACACAGTTCCCAGTGTGGGATCCGTGGGACGGAAGTGACGGGAGCGACACGGTGCTCCCGGGTGATCGGGTCGGTCGCCCGCTAGGCGAGAAGGCCGTCGACGACGACAGCGACCTCGGTGGCGAGATCCTCCGGAGGACGCCCCGCATCGAGGACGAGGTAACGGTGCGGCGCGCGTCGGGCGATCTCGATGAACCCCTCGCGCACGCGTCGATGCCATTCCAGCGGCTCTGCCTCGAGGCGGTCCGGGCTCGCGACGCGGGCGAGCCCGATCTGCGGATCGACATCGAGGACGACGGTGAGGTCGGGCAGCAGTCCGCCCGTGGCCCACAGGCTCAGGTCCGCGACCGTCTGCGTCCCCAGCCCCCGGGCCACCCCCTGGTAGGCGATCGAGGAGTCCATGAATCGGTCGCAGACCACGACGTCACCGCGAAGCAGGGCCGGACGTATCACGCGCTGCGCATGGTCCCCTCGCGCCGCCGCGAAGAGCAGCGCCTCGGCGCGATCATCGAGACCCTCGTGCGCGGGATCGAGAAGGATGGCGCGAATCGCCTCCGCGGCAGGGGTGCCGCCCGGCTCCCGGGTTCGCGTGACCCGGTGCCCGCGAGCCACGAGGGCATCGGTGAGAGCCGCCGCCTGGGTGGACTTGCCGGCACCCTCGCCACCTTCGAAGACGATGAAGAAACCCGGGGCATTCGGGCCATCGCTCACGTGGGGAGCCTACGCGCTCAGCGCCGCGTCCTTCTTGCCCGCGGCCTTCTTGGCGGGCGCCTTCTTCGCGGCCGCCTTCTTCGCCGGCGCCTTCTTCGCCGCGGCCTTCTTGGCAGGCGCCTTCTTCGCCGCCGCCTTCTTGGCGGGACGGCGGCCCGATCTCGTCACCGGCCCGCGGGCGCGACGATCAGCCAGGAGCTCGTACGCGCGCGCCGGCTCGATGGTCTCGGGATCATCATCGCGACGCAGCGATGCATTCACCTCGCCATCGGTCACGTAGGGGCCGAAGCGGCCTTCCTTGAGAACGACCGGTCGACCGCTCACCGGATCGTCGCCGAGTTCCTTCAGCGGGGGCGCGGACGCCGCGCCGCGACGCTGCTTGGGCTGGGCGAAGAGGGCCAACGCCTCCTCCAGCGTCACCGTGAAGATGGACTCCTCGCTCGGCAGGGAGCGCGACTCCTTGGCCTTGAGCAGGTAGGGCCCGTAGCGGCCGTTCTGCGCGGTGATCTCCACGCCGTCGGCGGGATCGAGCCCGACCACTCGGGGCAGCGACAGCAGGCGCAGCGCATCATCCAGGCTCACCGTGTCCAGGGACATCGAACCCAGCAGCGAGGCGGTCCGCGGCTTGGCCGACTTCGGGGCGCCGTCCTCGAGGACCTCGGTGACGTAGGGGCCGTAGCGCCCCACGCGGGCCACGACGAGGCGTCCTGTCTCCGGGTCGCTCCCGAGGTCTCGCTCGCCGGAGGGCTGGGCGAGCAGCTCCTCGGCCTTCTCGGCGGTGAGCTCGTCGGGCGCGAGACCCTCGGGGATCGACGCTCGCTCCTCACCGCGCTCGACGAACGCGCCGTAGCGCCCGACGCGGACCACGGCGTCGGTGCGAGGAATCGACAGCGTGGAGATCCCGCGGGCGTCGATGGCACCGAGGTCGGAGGTGAGGCGCTCCACTCCCGGGAACTCTCCCTCGTCGGTGGGCCCGCCCCGCCAGAACGTCGCCAGGCGCTCCACTCGATGGGAGTCGCCGTTCGCGATGAGATCGAGGTACTCCTCCATGCGCGCTGTGAAGCCGTAGTCGACGAGCTCGGTGAAGTGCTCCTCGAGGAGTCGGATCACGGCGAAGGCGAGGAAGGACGGGATGAGCGCGGAGCCCTTCTTCCAGACGTACCCTCGATCGACGATCGTCCCCATGATCGAGGCGTACGTCGACGGGCGTCCGATGCCGAGCTCCTCGAGCTTCGCCGTGAGCGACGCCTCCGTATAGCGGGCCGGGGGGTTGGTCGAGTGCCCGCCCGGCTCGAGTTGCCGCAGATCGACCGGCTGACCTTCGCGCAGCACCGGGAGCACCCGCTCCTGCTCGGAGCTGCGACTGTCATCGGCGTCGTCCTCCCGCGTGTCGTCATACGCGGCCTTGAATCCGGCGAACAGCGTCACGGTGCCCGAGGCGGTGAACTCGACGTCCCGGCCATCCGAAGCCTGCGCTCCGATGCGCACGGTCGTGGTCGCGATGCGCGCATCGGCCATCTGCGATGCGACCGTGCGCTTCCAGATCAGGTCGTAGAGGGCGAACTCGTCACCGGTGAGCTCGCGCTGGACCTCGCCCGGCGTGCGGAAGACATCCCCCGCGGGGCGGATGGCCTCGTGGGCCTCCTGGGCGTTCTTCACCTTGCGGTCGTATCGGCGCGGCGAGGGCGCCACATGGTCGGGGCCGAAGAGCTGGGCCGCCTGGCTGCGTGCCGCCGCTACTGCCTGCTCCGACAGCGTCGTGGAGTCCGTGCGCATATAGGTGATGTAGCCACGCTCGTACAGCCCCTGGGCAACCCGCATCGTGCGCTGGGCATTCCAGCGGAACCGCCGGGAGGCCTCCTGCTGCAGCGTCGACGTCATGAACGGCGCGTAGGGGGTGCGCTTGCCCGGCTTCTCCGTGACCGAGCGCACGGTGTATGCCGCACCCTCGAGCGCCGCGGAGAGGGCCCCAGCAGCGACCTCGTCGAGGACGAGCACGTCCCGCGACGTGAGCTGGCCGCGGTCGTCGAAGTCCTTGCCGGTGGCCAGCCGCTGACCGTCGATCGACACGAGACGGGCCGAGAAGGATCCCGGATCGAAGACCGCGCTGAGGTCCCAGTACGACGAGGACACGAAGGCGATCCGCTCGCGCTCTCGGTCGACGACGAGGCGCACGGCCACGGACTGGACACGACCGGCGGATCGGGCATCACGGCCGATCTTCTTCCACAGCACCTCGGAGACCGGGTAGCCGTAGAGCCGGTCGACGACGCGCCGCGTCTCCTGCGCGTCGACGAGGCGCATGTCGAGCTCCCTCGTCTGCTGCAGGGCATCGGAGATAGCGTGCTCGGTGATCTCGTGGAACACCATGCGGCGCACCGGGACCTTGGGCTTGAGCACCTCCAGGAGATGCCAGGCGATGGCCTCTCCCTCACGGTCCTCGTCCGTGGCGAGCAGGAGCTCCTCCGCACCGGCGAGCTTGCGCTTGATGTCCGCGATCCGCTGCTTCTTGTCGGAGTGGACGATGTAGTACGGGGTGAAGTCGTCGTCGACATCGACGGCGTACTTGGCCCACTTCTCCTTGCGCAGGCTCTCCGGCAACTCCGAGGCCCGGCTGGCGAGGTCGCGGACATGGCCCACGGAGGCCTCGACGTCGAAGGTGCGCCCGTCCAGGCCGCTGAGGTACCCCGCGATGGTCTTCGCCTTCGCGGGGGACTCGACGATCACGAGGACCCTGCCCTGCCCTGCAGCCACTCAACGCTCCTTGTCCGGCCGGCACCCCGACGATGGGGAACCCGGTGGAGTCTGGGGGGTCCCACACCCACCCTGTCAAACCGCCCCGGTCAGCGACCGGTCACCCCTACGGGGTGCACGACGGGAAAACGTCCCGCATAGAGGAACGCCCGGATGTGGGCTAGCGTGCCCCCGTGGCCGCCGGCGCGCCGATGGAGGTGCTCGAGCAGGGCGGGGAACGCCCGTCCCGACGTCGCCCCTGGATCATCGCCGGCGCCGCGGTGGTCGCCGCAGCCCTCGCGGCGCTCGGCGTCCGCGCCCTCGCCGCTCCCGCCGAGCCCACCGGGCCGCGGATCTCGTCCCTGGACAGGGTGGAGTCCACGCCGGTGAACCCGAACGCCCAGGGCTCGGGATGGGCCGGGGCGCCCGGGATCCCGGCGGGCACGACCCTGCCCGGCGCGGTCGTGGACGTGACCGTCGAACCGGACCCGGAACGCGCCATGACCGTGCGCCCCGCGGAGTCCTCGGGTGCCCTGCACATCGAACCGGGGCCCGAGGTCGAGGTCACCCGCACGGCGCCGAGCACCGTGCGCGTCGTACTCGCGCCTGCCGACTGCTCGGCGCCACGGACTCCCACGGGGCTCGACGAGGCGGGATACCGATGGCGCGAAGCCGCGGGAGTACGGCTGCTCGTCCAGGCTGAGGGAACTCCCCTGCCGCTGAGCGACAGTGCGCGCGACTCGCTCGCCCTGCTGCTCGGGGACCTCTGCGCACCCGCGGGGGAACCGCCGCGGTTGGCGACCGTCGATGCGCGACTGGACGGACCCTTCCGCGAGCAGACCTTGGAGATCACCGCGCACCTGGATGCGAGCGGGGCTGCCGGGTCCCCGGGGCCGGACGCGGTGACCATCAACCCGCTCGACGGCCCGGGCCTGCGCGGCATCGGGTCCTTCACCCGCACCACGTCCGAGGACATCACGCTGATGTGGTCGGTCGCCCCCCTGGGCGAGATCACCGATGGCGAGCTGACCCCCTCGGTGCAGGTGGTGACGATCGTCGACGGGACGTCCTACCCCTGGGTGCTCCAGGTCGAGCCCCGCTCCCCCGGCAGCGTGACGCTCCAGGACCCGTGACGCTCGGGGAACAGCGTGACGTTCAGGGAACAGCGTGACGTTCAGGGAATGAGGACGCCGGGGTTCATGATGCCGGCGGGGTCGAGGGCGTCCCGGGCCGCGGCCAGGGACACGGCGTACCAC
>CAIVWG010000030.1 GCA_903909555.1 uncultured bacterium
CGCATGAACCCTAGCGAGGGGACTCACAGTCCCGCGGCGGTGTAGAGCGAGCGCAGCTCGGCGCCATCGATCGCCCGGAGGGTCCCGGGCCTTTGCTGTCCGAGGCGCACCGGTCCGAAGCGGGTCCGGACCAGGGACTCGACCGGGTGCCCCACCGCCTCGAGGAGGCGGCGGACCACGTGCTTGCGCCCTTCATGGAGGGTGAGCTCGACGAGAGCCCGGCCCGGCAGGGCCTCGAGCACCGCGAACGAGTCCACCTTGACGGTCCCCTCCTCCAGTTCCACGCCCGACCTCAGGCGGCGCCCGACGTCCCGGCCGATGGGGGCCGGGACAGTCGCGACATAGGTCTTCTCCACCCCGTGACTGGGGTGCGCCAGCCGCTGGGCGAGGTCGCCGTCGTTGGTGAGCAGCAGCAGTCCCTCGGTGTTGGCGTCGAGGCGACCGACGTGGAACAGCCGGTCCGCGCGGTCGGCGACGAGATCGCCCACGCAGGGGCGACCCCGCTCGTCGCGCATCGTGCAGACAATGCCCCGCGGCTTGTTGAGCGCGAGGACGACGACGTCGGGGGCCGTGGGCACTCGCTCCCCGTCCACGCGGATGACCGCCGACCGGGGGTCCACGCGGACGCCCTGCTCGGTGACGACGACTCCGTCCACCTCGACGCGTCCCTCGGCGATGAGGTCCTCGCAGGCCCTCCTGCTGCCCAGGCCGGCCTGGGCCAGGACCTTCTGCAGGCGAATGCCAGCCTCAGCCACCTACTCGCCCGCCGCGACGGAGTCGATGACGGCGTCGAGCTCGGCGAGGTCGGGGAGGTACTCGGCCAGGTCCGGGAGATCGTCCAGGGAGGCGATGCCCAGGCGCTCGAGGAAGTACGGCGTGGTGCGGTAGAGGATGGCCTGGCTCGCCGGGTCGATGCCGGCTTCCTCGATGAGCCCGCGGGACTGCAGCGTGCGCAGGACACCGTCGACATTGACACCGCGGACGGCACTGACCCGAGCACGCGAGACCGGCTGCCGGTAGGCGATCACCGCCAGGGTCTCCAGGGACGCCTGGGTGAGGCGAGCATGCTGGCCGTCGAGCACCCAACGCTCCACGATCCCCGAGCAGGAGTCCCGGGTGTAGTAGCGCCAGCCCCCCGCGACCTCCCGGAGGGCGAAGCCGCGCTCATCCCTGTCGTAGTCGCCGGCCAGCCGCTCCAGGGCAGCCTCGACGTCAGGGACGGGCCGCCGCGTCGCCTGGGCGAGGGTCACGGTGGACATCGGCTCGACGGCCACGATGAGCAGGGCCTCCAGCGCCGCCTCGAGCGTGGGCGCACCGAGGTCCTCGGGACCCGCCTCGTCCGGCTCCGACGCCGTCACGTCGGGAACCGCGTCGTCACTCACGAACCCTCCTCCTCGGTCTGCTCGCCGGTCTCGGACTCGCCGAGTTCGTCCACGTGAGCGTCGGGGTGGCCTTCGGGCCCTCCGCCCAGCTCCCGCGCCGCCAACTCGTCAGCATCGTCGTACTCATCCTGCACGTCCACGCTGCCGTCGTCGGATCCGGTCCACCGGATCGTGAGGTCGCCGAGGGGACTCACCTGCTCGAATGCCACGACGCCCTCCCGGTACAGCTCCAGGAGTGCGAGGAAGCGGCCCACGACGAGCATGGTCGTGTCGCAGTCGGACACCAGGGCGCGGAACGTGGCCGCCCTCAGTCGTCGCAGTCGTCCGACGAGCACGGCCGCCTGCTCGCGGACGCTCACCAGCGGGACGTGGAGGTGATCCACGCTCACCGAGGGCTCTGGGCGGGGGGCCAGCGCTCGCGCGGCGAGGGCGGCGAAGGCTTCGGGTCCGATGCCGACCACGACCTCGGGGAGCAGCGCTGCGAAGTGCGGCTCGAGGCCCACGGTCCGCGGGAGCTGGCGCGCGGCATGCTGCATGCGATCGGCGAAGATGGCGGACACGATCTTGTACGCGCGGTACTGCAGCAGGCGGGCGAAGAGCAGGTCCCGTGCCTCCAGCAGGGCGAGGTCCTCCTCATCCTCCACCTCCCCGCTGGGCAGCAGTCGCGCCGCCTTGAGGTCGAGCAGGGTGGCGGCGACCACGAGGAACTCGGTCGCCTCGTTGAGGTTCCACTCCGGGCCCTGGTCGCGGATGTGGGCGATGAAGTCGTCGGTGACCTGGTGGAGGGCGAGTTCGGTGACCTCGAGCTTGTGCTTGGAGATGAGCTGGAGCAGCAGGTCGAAGGGTCCCTCGAAGTCCCCGACCCTGACGGAGAAGCCGCTGTCAGCCGGGGACTCGACGAGGATGTCGAGCTCGGTCACCGGGCGATGAGCTCTCGGGCGAGTTGGCGGTAGGAGTCGGCCGCAGGGCTGGATGGGGCGAAGACCGTGATCGGCTCGCCGGCGACCGTGGCATCGGGGAACTTGATGGTGCGGCTGATCACGGTGTGGAAGACCTGGTCCCCGAAGGCGTCGACCACGCGGGCAAGGACCTCACGGGTGTGCAGGGTGCGGGGGTCGTACATCGTCGCCACCACGCCGGTGACCTCGAGGCGCGGGTTGAGCCGGGACTGCACCTTCGTGATGGTGTCGGTGAGGAGCTTGACCCCGCGCAGGGCGAAGTACTCGCACTCCAGCGGAATGATGACGCCGTTGGCCGCCGTGAGGGCGTTGACCGTGAGCAAGCCGAGCGAGGGCTGGCAGTCGATGATGATGTAGTCGTAGTAGTCGAGGACGGGGGCGAGCACCCGGGCCAGGGCCTGCTCGCGAGCGACCTCGTTGACGAGCGCGACCTCGGCCGCGGACAGGTCGATGTTGCTCGGCACCAGGTCCAGGCCCGGCACCGACGTCGCCACCACGACGTCCGCGATGGTGCAGCCCTCATCCATGAGGAGGTTGTAGACCGTGCGCTCCAACTGGTGCGCGGGGACCCCGAGCGCCACCGACAGGGCGCCCTGCGGATCGAAGTCGACCAGAAGGACCCTGCGGCCGTACTCCGCGAGCGCGGCTCCCAGGTTGACCGTGGAGGTGGTCTTGCCGACCCCGCCCTTCTGGTTGACCATCGCGATGACGATCGCCGGGCCGTGCTCGGCGAGCGGAGCGGGGACGGGGAAGTCGGGGACCGGCCGGCCGGTCGGTCCCGTGTCGCCTGCACGCAGGGCGGCGTCCTCCGACATCGGTCACCTCCCTCGTGCGCCTTGCGGACCTCGGCATCCTCTCAGACCCGGGCTCCCGATCGACCCCGACACGGCGTCGTGCGCGGCCGCTCTCCTGGGAAGGCACCGTACGCCGCAGGCCGCGCCGTTTCCCTAGGCGCCCAGGGCGCGGGGGTGGCTCGAGGCGTAGACCTCCCTGAGGGTGTCCACGGTGACCCGCGTGTAGATCTGGGTCGTCGTGACGGAGGCATGGCCCAGCAGCTCCTGCACGACTCTCACGTCCGCGCCACCCTCCAGGAGGTGGGTCGCGAAGCTGTGGCGCAGCGTGTGCGGGGAGACGGCGTGGCTGCCGTCTGCCGGGGGGGCGGCGTCGCGGCCGGCTCGGCGCGCGGCGCCGGCCAGTGCGGCCCAGGCGCTCTGCCGGCTCAGGCGCTCTCCGCGCGTGTTGAGGAACAGCGCCGGCAACCCCCTGCGCATCTGCACGGGTCGGCCGGCCGCGACGTACGTCGCCACGGCATCGGCGGCGCACGCCCCGAGCGGGATACGGCGCTCCTTGCCTCCCTTGCCGCGGAGCAGGATGCTGCGCTGCTCGAGGTCCACGTCGTCGACGTCGAGCCCCACCGCCTCGGAGATCCGCGCCCCGGTCCCGTAGAGCACCTCGAGGAGCGCGGCGTCACGCAGTCCGAGGGGGGCGGGCTGGTCCTGAGCCGCGGTGATGAGCGCAAGCACCTCGGCGTAGGGAATGGCCTTGGGCAGGCGCAGCGGGATGGCCGGAGGACGCCACGACCGTGCGGGATCGGCGTCGGTCACTCCCTCGCGCGCGCAGAACCTGTGGAACCCCCGGACGGCCACCACCACGCGGGCGGCGGAGGCCGCGGACAAGCCCTCGAACCCCGGCGACCCCGACCTCAGCGACACCGCGAAGTCCTCGAGGTCAGCAGCGCGCACCTGGGCCGGCGATGCGATGTCCCGCGTCGCGCACCACGCCGCGTACCGGTCGAGATCGCGCCGGTAGGCCGCGAGCGTATTGCGCGAGAGGCCGCGTTCCACGGCGCAGTGGTCGAGGTAGTCCTCGACTGCGCGCGCCAGGGGTGAGGGAATCAGGCGAGTAGCTCCTCGGTCGTGACGCTCGGCAGGCCGAAGGCCTCGGCTACCGCCGCGTAGGCGAGCGAGCCCGCGTGGGCATTGAGCCCCAGGGCGAGGGCCGGATCGCGACGCAGTGCCCCGCGCCACCCGTGGTCGGCGATCTCCACGGCGTAGGGAAGGGTGACGTTGGTCAGGGCGTACGTCGACGTGTGGGGGACGGCCCCCGGCATGTTGGCCACGCAGTAGAAGACCGAGTCGCGGACCCGGTACGTCGGGTCGGCATGGGTGGTGGGCCGGGAATCCTCGAAGCACCCGCCCTGGTCGATGGAGATGTCCACGAGCACGCTCCCGGGCTTCATCCGCGACACCAGGTCATTGCTCACGAGTTTCGGCGCCTTGGCGCCGTGGACGAGCACGGCTCCGATCACGAGGTCCGCCTCGAGCACGGCCCGTTCGATCTCATAGGAGTTGGACGCCACGGTGCGCAGGTGTCCCTGGTAGATCGCGTCGACCTGGCGCAGGCGTGCGAGATTGCGATCCAGGAGCAGGACCTCCGCGTGCATGCCGAGGGCCACCGCCGCTGCGTTGATGCCCGACACCCCGGCACCGATCACCACCACCCGTGCGGGGTACACGCCGGGAACGCCGCCCATGAGGACTCCCCGGCCGCCCTGGGCGCGCTGCAGCGCGTAGGCGCCCACCTGGGGGGCCATCCGGCCGGCCACCTCGGACATGGGCGCCAGGAGCGGCAGGCTGCCATCGGCGAGCTCCACGGTCTCGTAGGCGATCGCCGTGACCCCCGCGGCCAGGATGGCGTCGGTGCACTCTCGCGAGGCAGCCAGGTGCAGGTAGGTGAACAGGATCTGGCCCGGCCGCATTCGGTGGTACTCCTCCGCGATGGGCTCCTTGACCTTGAGGACGAGTTCCGCCTCGGACCACACGGCATCGGCGTCGGGGAGGATGCGCGCGCCCGCGGCGACGTACTCCTCATCGGTGATGGAGGAACCCAGGCCCGCGCCCCGCTGGATGAGCACCTCATGCCCGTGCTGGCGCAGCTCATGGGCGCCACCCGGGGTGATGGCCACGCGGTACTCGTGGACCTTGACCTCCGTGGGGACGCCCACCTTCATGCTGGCCTCCAAAGCCTCGAGTCGGTGCCTGACTGAGATGTCCCTAGTCTGCAGGGAGGGTCCACATCGGCTCGTCCGCGGGGCGCAGGGTTCGCCACCCGCGGTCGCGGGCGGCAGCGGCCGCGAGAATCCCCGTGACCGTGGTCGGATTGTGCAGGTCCCCCGCCAGGACGTGCGCAACGGCGTCGTCGAGGGGGATCCACGCCCGGGGCAGGTGCTGCTCCTCGGCCTCGCCGGTCGCGACCCGGCCCCCCGGCACCTCCTCGAGTTCGCGCGCGAGGTAGCAGCGAAACGCCTCGTTCGACCCGCCCGGGGAGTTGAAGAAGTCGAGCAGCACGGCCCAGTCGCGGGCGCGGTACCCGGTCTCCTCCTCGAGCTCGCGTCGGGCCGTGACCCACGGAGCCTCTCCGTGCTTGTCGCGCAGTCCCGCGGGGAGTTCGAGCAGGAACGCGCCCACGGGCTGGCGGTACTGGCGGATCAGCAGGACGCGGTCCGCGGCATCGAGGGCGACGATGCCCACCGCCCCGGGATGGTCCACGAGGTCGCGCTCCACCACCGGGCCGTGGGGAAGGCGGGCGCGGTCGGTGCGCACGGACCACACCGCGCCGCGGAAGCGCGGGAGCGACTCGAGGAGCTCGGCGGGATCGGCGGTGTCGCGAATAGCTCCCCGCCAGGTCTCGTCAGGCGGACCCTGCGACTCCCCCGTCACGGGGCCGCGGTCTCGGCGACCCGGTGCGCCCGATGCTCCAGGGCGGCACGGGCCAGGCCCGCGAAGAGCGGGTGCGCGCGCGTGGGTCGGGAGCGGAACTCCGGGTGCGCCTGGGTGGCGACGTAGTACGGGTGGACCTCTCGCGGGAGCTCGACGAACTCCACGAGGCGTCCGTCCGGCGAGGTTCCGGAGACGACGAGCCCGGCCTCCTCGAGTTGCGGACGGTACGCGTTGTTGACCTCGTACCGGTGTCGATGGCGCTCGTCGACGTACGGAAGGCCGTACGTGTCGGCGACCAGCGAGCCCTCCGCCAGCTTGGCGGGGTAGAGGCCCAGCCTCATCGTGCCGCCCATGTCCCGTTCCCCGGAGACCACGTCGCGCTGGTCGGCCATCGTCGACACCACAGGATGCGGCGTCGACTCGTCGAACTCCAGCGAGTTGGCACCCTCGAGACCGGCCACATTGCGGGCGTACTCGATCACCATGCACTGGAGCCCGAGGCACAGGCCGAGCGTCGGGATGCCGTGCTCGCGAGCGTGGCGCAGCGCGCCCAGCTTCCCCTCGATCCCGCGCACCCCGAAGCCGCCGGGCACGCAGACTGCGTCGACGCCGTCGAGGTGCTCGGCCGCACCCTCCGGCGTCGCACAGTCGTCCGACGTCACCCAGCGGATGCGGACGCGGCAGTCCTGATCGAAGCCGCCGGCACGCAACGCCTCGGCGACCGAGAGGTAGGCATCGGGCAGGTCGACGTACTTGCCGACCAGCGCGACCTCGACCTCGTGCTGGGGATGGTGCACGCGCCGGAGCAGGTCCCCCCATGACGTCCAGTCGACATCGCGGAACGGCAGGCCGAGCCTGCGCACGACGTAGGCATCGAGGCCCTCGGAATGCAGGACCTTGGGAATGTCATAGATGCTCGGTGCGTCGACGGCCGCGACCACCGCCTCCTCGTCGACGTCGCACATGAGGGACACCTTGCGCTTGATGCCGGCAGGCACAGCGCGGTCCGCCCGCAGGACCAGGGCGTCGGGCTGGATGCCGATGTTCCGCAATTGGGCGACCGAGTGCTGCGTCGGCTTCGTCTTGAGTTCCCCCGAAGGACCGATGTAGGGGAGCAGCGAGACGTGCAGGAAAAACACATTGTCCCGGCCTATCTCGTGGCGGATCTGGCGCACGGCCTCGAGGAACGGCAGCGACTCGATATCACCGACGGTGCCGCCGACCTCGGTGATCACCACATCGATCTCGGGGGACGCCATGCGTCGGATGCGCGCCTTGATCTCGTTGGTGATGTGCGGGATCACCTGCACCGTGTCGCCGAGGTACTCGCCTCGGCGCTCCTTGGCGATGACGGTGGAGTAGACCTGTCCGGTGGTGACATTGGCCGAGCCATGCAGGTCCGTGTCGAGAAAGCGCTCGTAGTGCCCGATGTCGAGATCGGTCTCGGCGCCGTCGTCGGTGACGAACACCTCCCCGTGCTGGAACGGATTCATCGTCCCGGGGTCGACGTTGAGGTACGGATCGAGTTTTTGCATGGTCACGCGCAACCCGCGCGCCTTGAGGAGATTGCCCAGGCTCGAGGCCGTGAGGCCCTTGCCGAGCGAGGAGGCGACGCCCCCGGTGACGAAGAGATGCCGGGTTGTCTGCCGCTGCTCCACGGGTTGCCAGGCTATCAGCAGCCGGGGCGCTCGCCCGCGCTGCGACCCGCGGTCATCGGGTCCGCTCCGTTCCCGCGATCTCGAGGAGTTCGACCGCGTGCGCCAGGGCGGACCCCGACTCCTCCTGCCCGGCCAGCATCCTGGCCAGTTCCCGATGGCGCTCCTCGCCGGCGACCTCGCGCAGGCACGAGGAGGTCACCGCATCCCCGGGGCGGAGCACGAGATGGCGGTCAGCGAAGGCCGCGACCTGGGGAAGGTGCGTGACCACGAGGACCTGCGAGGTGCGGCCGAGGGCGGCGAGCCGGCGCCCCACCTCGACGGCCGCCTTGCCGCCGACGCCGGCATCAACCTCGTCGAAGACGAACGTGGCCACGGGATCGACGTGCGCCAGGGCTACCTCGAGCGCCAGCATCACGCGCGAGCGCTCACCGCCGGAGGCTCCCTTCGCCAGCGATCGGGGCTCGGTGCCCCTCCGGGGCGCGAGGAGGAACTCCACCTCATCGATGCCGTAGCGGTCGGCAGGGACCGGCGTCCCCTCGACCTCGACCATGACGTCACCGCCGCGTTGGCGGGAGGACACCTCGATGACGAGCCGGGCGGAGGGCATGGCGAGGGCGGACAACTCCTCGGTCATCCGCTCGGCGAGATGGGCGGCGGCCGCGCGGCGGACCTCGCTGAGGCCTGACGCCAGTGCCCCTGCCCGACGCGCACCCTCGGCGCGCAGCCCGCGGAGTTCCTCCAGGCGTCGCCCGTCGTCGTCGAGCTGCGCGAGCCGCTCCTCGGCCTGCTCGCGCCAGTCCGCCACGTCGACCCCGTCGGGCACGAGCCGTCCCAGTCGTCGGCGCAGCGCTCCCAGGGCCGCCCGCCGCTCCTGGACGAGCGCGGCCCGAGCCGGGTCGGCGTCGAGGTCCGCCAGGAAGCGCGAGAGGTCCACGCTCACGTCGTCCAACTCGGCCCGCAGTCGCTCGAGGCGATCCCGTGCGGCCGCCACCTCGGGGTCGCGATCGGCCACTCGGTCCAGGGCACCCCGTGCGCGCGCGACGAGACCCCCCGCCCCGGGCTCGTCCGCCCCCGCGAGGTCGGCGTGGGCCGATCCCACCGACTGGACGATCTCGTCCACGTGGAGGAGGCGATCGCTCTCCCGGCGCAGGGCCTCCTCCTCCCCCGGCCGCGGCCGGACGTCGTCGATGAGCGCGAGCGTCTCGCGCAGTTCGTCGGCCTCGCGCGCGCGGTCGCGGGCATGGTCGGTGATCTCCCTCAGCGCCGACTCGATCTCGAGGAGGGAGGCATGGGCTTCGCGGTACTCGTCCAGGGCACCGGTCATGGCTTCCCCGGCGAAGCGATCCAGGGCACGGCGCTGCTCGGCGGCATGGAGCAGCCGGTGCTGGTCGTCCTGGCCGTGGACGGCGACGAGGAGCGCCCCCACCGACTTCAGTGTGGACGCGGGCACGCTCCGGCCGCCGAGGTGCGCTCGGCTCCTCCCCTCTCGGGACGCGGTGCGCGCGACGAGCAGGCTGCCGTCGGCGTCCCACGACCCGCCCGCGTCGTCGAGGAGGGCCTCGAGCGCGCCGCGCTGCTCCTCCGGGACCTCGAATCGCCCCTCGGCGAGGGCGGTGTCGTGCCCGGTGCGCACCATGCCGGCGTCCGTGCGCTCGCCCAGGAGGAGCGCCAGGCCGCTGAGAACCATGGTCTTGCCGGCCCCCGTCTCGCCGGTGATGGCCGTGAGGCCCGGGCCGAGGTCGACCTCGGCATCCTCGATGACTCCCAGGCCCCGGATCGCCAGGCTGACGATCACCGGCGTCCCCGCCATCCTTGGACGGGGAGGTCGAACTTCGCCACGAGCCGGTCGGCGAAGGGCCCGCGGTGCAGCCGGGCCAGCCGCACTGGGTCGTCGCTACGACGGACCTCCACGCGGGCGAAGCTGGGCAGGTCGAAGGATCGTCGCCCGTCCGCCCACATCACGGCCGTCGCTGCCGGATCGGGCAACTCGAGCGCGATCGTGCTCGAGGGCGAGACGACGAGCGGCCGGGCGAAGAGGGCATGGGCGCTGATGGGGACGACGACGAGCGCCTCGACCTCGGGCCATACGACCGGTCCTCCGGCGGAGAACGCGTAGGCGGTGCTTCCGGTCGGTGTCGCGCACACGACGCCGTCGCAACCCCATCGCGATACCGGGCGGCCGTCGATCTCCACGAGGATGTCGACCATGTGCTCGCGAGCGGCCTTCTCGATGCTCACCTCGTTGAGCGCCCACGTGCGATACGTCGATCCGCCGAGCACATGCACGGCGATGTCGAGGGTGGTGCGCTCCTCGACCTGCCAGTCGCGCTGCACCACTGCCCGCACCACGTCGTCCGCGTCCTCGCGCTCGGCCTCGGCCAGGAAGCCGACGGTGCCGAGGTTGATCCCCAGCAGCGGGACTCCGCTGCCGCGGGCCCTCTCGGCACCGCGCAGGATCGCCCCATCGCCCCCGAGGACGATGACGAGCTCGCAGCCGTCCGCGGCTCCCTCGCCGGTGTCGACTGCGGTCCACCCCGGCACCGCAGAGCCGCCGCGCGCCCGGAACTCCTCGATCTCGTCATGACCGACGCGCACGGCGATGCCCGATGCCTGAAGCGCCCGGGACACCTCCGCGGCGAACGAGCGGACCTCGTCGCGACGCGAGTTGGTGACGAGGAGCACTGCGCGGTCTGACTCGCCACTCGCTGCGCTCACGGTCCGGCCTCCACGGTCTCGACGATGCACTCGCCGTCGGGGGGCGGAGCGCCACGGCGCAACCACAGGAAGAACTCCACGTTGCCGCTCGGGCCCGGCAGCGGGCTCGCCGCGACAGCCTGGGTGCCCCATCCCATGCGGTACGCCGTCTCCGCGATCCTACGGACCGCCTCGGCCCGGGGGGCCGTGTCGCGCACAACTCCCCCGGCTCCCACTCCGTCCCGGCCCACCTCGAACTGCGGCTTGACCATGGGAACGACGTCGGCGCCCTCGGCGGCGCAGGCGAAGAGGGCGGGAAGCACGAGTTCGAGGGAGATGAACGACAGATCGGCCACGATGAGATCGGGCGCGTAGGGCAGGTCCGCGGGCTGCATGAGGCGGACATTGGTCCGGTCCAGCACGGTGACCCTGTCGTCGGTGCGCAGGCGCCAGTCGAGGAGCCCGTAGCCCACGTCGACGCAGATGACGTGGGCGGCTCCGGCGCGCAGCAGCACGTCGGTGAAGCCACCGGTCGACGCCCCAGCGTCCAGGCACCGCCGCCCCGCCACCGCGGGGCCCCGCATGCGCTCGAGAGCGCCGGACAGCTTCCACGCACCGCGCGACGCGTAGCCGGGATCATCCGTGTCGACATCGACCGTGACCGCAGCGGCGTCGTCCACCATGGTGGCCGGCTTTGCGGCGAGCGATCCCTGGACGCGGACCCGTCCCTCGAGCACAAGGTCGCGGGCTTGCTCACGCGACCGGGCCAGGCCGCGCCGCACGAGTTCGGCGTCAAGCCTCCGCCGCGTCACGCGGGTTCGTCGGACGGCGCGGTGTCGTCAGCACCCCCCGGGGCCTCGTCTCCGAGGTCGGCAAGCGCCCCGGTCAGCCGCGCATGGATGTCGGTGAACACCTCCACGTGCTCGGACACCGGAGCTCCGTCGAGTTCGGCAAGGCGCTCCAGCGCGGCGTCGACCCGGGGCTCTCCGGTGGGGTCGACGGGCGGCAGGGACGCGGGGACCTCGAGGGGCAGATCCTCCTGGACCGGCCACGTCACGACGACTCCCGGGAATCGCGCGCCGTGCGCCCGGACTTCTTGGAGCCGGACTTCTTGGAGCCGCTGGCCTTGCCAGAGACCGAAGACTTTCCCGAGCCCGCGGACTTGCTCGTGGCCGAGGACTTCCCGGAGCCCGGGGACTTTGAGGAGCCCGGGGACTTGCTCGTGCCCGAGGACTTCCCGGACGTGCCGGAGCCCGCCGGCGTCGCGGAGCCACCGCTGGTCGCCCGGGTGCGGGCCGACGACGCCGAACCCGCGGACCCTCCCCGTCCACCGGTCGCCGCCGGCGCGCTCGTCCCACCCGCGGGCGCTCCGGTCGGGACGCCCATGGAGGCCACCAGGCCGGCCGCCGATGCCGCGAAATCGCGCGCCACGCGCCCCCAGGGTCCCCCGCTGAGGCCCGCGACGGACTCCAGGGCGCCGGCGACATCGGCGATGCGCCGGGAGGACTCCACCACGGACTCGGCCAGGGAGGCGCGACTGTCCTCCCGAATCGCCTGGGTCGCGGATGCCGCGGCGATGCTCGCTGCCGCCGCGTCCTGGCGGGCCTGCTCGAGCTCGTTCTCCAGCCGCTCCACCTGGCGCCGCAGGACCGCGAGTTCGTCCTCGCGCACGAAGCCGATCCGACGGGCGACCCGATCGACCTCCTCGCGGACGAGCAGGGCGAGCGCATCGGGGTCGAGGCCCGCCTCGCTCACCTGCTCCCAGCGACGCGTCGCCTCCGAGCCGGTCGTGGTGCCCTGGGAGACCACCCCTTGGGCAGCGCCCGCGGCCTTGGCCACCGTCGCCTCCGTCAGGGTCGCCAGCAACTGAAGGTACGGACGCAGGTCATCGATCGCAGCCACGTCGGGACCTCCTGCCTGGGGACTCCTGGAGAGACCACGCTACCTCGCCGCCGCCGTGCCCCGCAGCCCCGCCGGCGATGGACCCGATCACGCTCACGACGGCGCCCTCCGGGACCGGCGTCGCCATGCCCTCGAGCAGTCGACACTCGTCGGTGCCGACGTACACGTTGACGAAGCGGCGGACCGCACCTGTCTCGTCGACGATCCGGCGACCCAGCGCCGGATAGGCGGCCGCAAGTTCGTGGAGCACCTCGGACAGCGGGGCACCGGGAGCCACGTCGATCGTGACGTCACGGCAGCCGTCGGCGTACTCCGCGAGCGCCCGCGGGAGGACCACCCGGACGCTCACTCCGGCCAGATCCGCAGGGACAGGACATCCGGGAGGCCGCGGGCGACCTCCTCGAAGGACGCCCCGCCGTCGAGACTGGCGAACACGAGGCCGTTGCGCGTTCCGAAGGCGAGGGCTGCGTCGTTCCCGTAGGGGACGACGTGCGCCGCGTCACGCAGGACGACCGCGAAGAATCCGTCGGGAAGGCCGTCGCCCTGCTCCTGCCAGGTCGCGCCCGCATCCGCGCTGAACCAGGCGCGCAGCCTGCCGTCGGCCGGGAACATCGTCTCGGCGCGGATGGGGATGACCCACAGGGAATCCCCCCGCGTGGGATGCGCCAGTACGACGAACCCGAACGCGCTCTCGGGTAGCCCCGTGGAGATGTCGTGCCAATGGTCTCCGGAGTCGTCCGAGCGGAACACGCCCCCGTGATTCTGCGCGTACAGGCGATGCGGATCCGCAGAGTCGATCGCGATCCGATGCACGCACTGCCCGTACTCGGGATCCGAGTCGGGCAGGAAGTCGGCACTGATCCCGCGATTGGCCGGCTCCCAGGAGGCCGCGCCATCCGGAGAGCGGTACACGCCGGCCCCGGTCATCGCGACGAAGGTCCATCCATCGGCGCGGCGATGGACGTTGTGCAGCGCAGGACCGCCGGCACCCCCCATCCAGTGCGCCCGATGCGGGTGGTCCCACAGCCCCCGCACGAGCGTGAAGGTGACGCCGCCATCGGCCGATCGCCACAGCGCGTGAGGCTCTGCCCCCGCCCACACCACGTCGGGATCGAAGGGATCCGGCTCCAGGGTCCAGACGCGCTCGAGCGCGGCACCCGTGTCCGCGGGGAAGGCGATCGACCCCGCCTCCGGCTCGGTCCAGGTGAGGCCGCCGTCCTCGCTGGAGCGCACCGCCGGACCCCAGAACCAACTGCGGGCTCCGGCGAGCAGCCGCGGCGGCGCCCCGGGGCGCGGCATCCACGCCACCGAGGCGAACTCCGCCATGTCCTGCAGAGGTTGGCTCAACGCCCATCCGCGCCCATCGCGCGTGGCCAGCCACAGCCCTTTGCGCGTCCCGATGGCCAGGCGCACGGGGCTCCCTCAGTCGTCCGAAGACGGCCGACGACGCGACGCCACCGTGCGCGAGCGAGCCGTTCGGGCCGAGGGCTTCCTGGCCGGAGCCTTCCGCACCGGCGCCTTCTTCGCCGCGGCCTTCCGCACGGGCGCCTTCCGCACCGGCGCCTTCTTCGCCGCAGCCTTCTTCGCCGGCGCCTTCTTCACCGCAGCCTTCTTCGCCGGCGCCTTCTTCACCGCAGCCTTCTTCGCCGGCGCCTTCGTTGCCGTCTTCCTGACGGGGGACTTGCGAGCGGCGCGCTTGCGCGTCGTGCGCCGCGGATGTGCCTCCATGTGCTCCAACTCGACGACGCCGATCGCGACCAGGGCCTCGGCAAGCCGGGCGACGTCGGCCCGCAACGACGCCACCTCGGCCTCGAGCGAGCCGGCCTCCGCGCCGGTGTCGTCGGTGAGGCGCTGACGCCCGCCGAGATTCACCGAGAGGAGCCCCATCGAGCCGATCTGCGCCTGGTCGAGCACGTCCGAACCACTGCTGTCCTCCGCCGCCTTGGCCTTGGCCTTCGCCTTGCCCTTGCCCTTGGCCTTCTTCCCCTTGCCCTTCGCCGGCGCTGGGGCCTCGCCCGCGGCTTCAGCCTCGGCACCCAGATCGTCCTGGAAGTCCTGATCCGTGCCGACGTTGATCGAGACCAGCCCCAGGGAGCCGATCTGGGCCTGGTCGAGCAGGTCGGAACCGGGCAGGGAGTTGCGCGCGATCACCTCCTGGGCGCTCTCCACGGCCTTGGCGACGGTGGCCTGGGTGATCCCCGCGGCCATGTCGAGGTACGGCTTCACAGCGTCGATCACGAGAACCTCCCGGGGTGCGCCACGACTGGGCCGTACCCTACTCCCGCCGAATCACGGCCGCCCAGCCGCGAGAGCCGCCGCTGCCTCGACGACGTCGAGGCCAGGCTCGGACCAGGCAGCGGCGCAGGCGCAGCGCACGGCGTCCTCCCAGCCCTCCCGACGGGGACCGATTTCCACCGTGAGGCGCCCGGACTCCGCGAAGGCACGCGATTCTCGCGCTGACCACGCGTCACGCCCGGACGTCACCACCTCCGGATGGGGCTCGATCAGGCCGCGCAGGTCGAGCGAGACGAGGGTCGGACGGCGGTCCGGGGTGGCGGCGAGCAGCGTCACGACGTCCGTGACGCCGGTCAGCACGAGGAGGCTCGGGATGGAGAGGCCCACGGCACCGGCGATGTCCGTGTCGAGCCGGTCCCCGACCACGATGGGGCGTCGTGCGTGGAGGCGTTCGACGGATTCGACCATGAGCGGAGCGTGCGGCTTGCCGGCCACGGCGTCGGGGCGCCGTCCGGCAGCCTCGGCGACCGCGGCGACCAGCATGCCGTTGCCCGGGGCACGGCCCCCCGGCACCGGCAGGGTGGCATCGAGATTCGTGGCCACCCAGTACGCCCCCGCGCGAACGGCGAGGCTGGCGTCCGCCAACTGGCGCCAGCCCACCTCCCTGCCGAATCCCTGGAGCACCGCCACCGGATCCTCGTCCTGGGACCCGATCGGGCTCAGCGCGAACTCGCGGAGGGCCAGCGCCACACCGGGCCCCCCCACCGCGAGCACGCGACTGCCGGGAGGGAAGCGGTCCGCCAGGAGCCGAGCCCCGGCCTGCGCCGACGTGACCACGTCCGCGGGCACGGCCTCCACACCCAGGTCGCACAGGTGATCGGCCACCTCCCCTGACGTCCGGGACGCGTTGTTCGTGACGAAGCCCAGGCGCATCCCGGCGGCGCGCGCCTCGGCCAGCGACCTCTCCGCGTGCTCGACGACGTGAGGACCGATGTAGATGACGCCATCGAGGTCGAGGAGGGCCACGTCGAAGCTCGTGCTCGGCGGCGCGGCGCAGCCCGCGGGCGCGGCCGCGATCACTCGCTGCTCGCCATCGGGCCGACCGGGCCGTCCAGGGGGAGGCCCGCCTGCCTCCGGGCCCGGAGCGTGGCGCGGACCTGATCGAGGGCCGATCGATAGTCGTCGCGGTCCGGGCGCATGACAGCGGCCATGGCCAGGTGATCCTCGGCGTCCCGGAAGCTCTGAAGCCGCCACAGGCTCAGCCCCAGCCCGTAGTGCGCGAAGTCGTCAGCAGGGCTGGTCTCGACGAGGCCCTCGAACGCAGCCGCGGCATCCTGGAACCTTCGCGAGTCGAACAGTGCCCGGGCTCGGGCCTCCCGCGCGGACGCCGAGCGGGGATCCTCGGCGAGCACGCGATCCAGGAGCACGAGGCTCGCGTCACTGTCTCCTCGCTCGAGCAGGTCCATGGCACGGTGGTACCACTCGTAGGCGGTCCCCTCCGGAGCTCCCTGCGCGGTCACCGGGACATGGTCGCACGCGCTAGGCGACGCGGGTGACCCTCCTCGCCTCCACCTCGATCCGCGAGGCAGGCCCCGCGCCGGCCCGCCAGAACCGACGCCTCAGGGTGCCTTCGACGCGCACGTGCTCGCCCTCGTCGCACGCCTCGACACGCCTGCGCACGTCGGCACGCCACCCCACGCAGTCGAGCGTGTCCACCCGGACGCGTCCCGTCGGACCCCGGTCCCGGGGAGGCCGCTCCACCACCACCCGGAAGGTGACCGCCTCATCACCACTCGGCATGGTCCTGCGATCGATTCCGGTGATGCGTCCCTCGATGACAACGGTGTTGACCGGGCTGGTGAGCGTGCGGTCGGGCATGCGTTCCTCCCCTGGTTCGGCAGGCGCCTAGCATGGCCATGAGCGAGGCCCTGTGCGGACCAGGTGCGCAGGCTGGGGACGAACGCGGAGAGAGGTACCTGTGGACACCATCACCCCCCGGGGCAGCGAGGTCTTCGAGATCGACACCCTCATGGGCGGGTACCACGGCATCACCGCGGGGTACCTCATCCGTGGCGACCGACCGTGCCTGGTCGAGACGGGCACCGCACTGTCCGCCCCCACCGTGATCGAGTCGCTCGCGGGGCTCGGCGTGGGACCCCAGGACCTCGCCACCGTGGTGGTGACGCACATTCACCTCGATCACGCGGGCGGTGTCGGTGACATCGCCGCGGCGTTCCCGCGAGCCCAGGTGGTGGTGCATGAGCGCGGCGCACGGCACCTCGTGGACCCGGACAAGCTCGTGCGCAGTGCCCACCGCGTCTTCGGGCCCGTGATGGACGAACTGTTCGGAGACCTGCGGCCGACCGAGGCGGACCGTGTCGTGGCACTCGGAGACGTGGGCACTATCGACCTGGGTGGCGGGCGCCGACTCGACTCGTTCCACGCACCGGGACATGCCACGCATCACATCGGCCTCGTCGACTCGGACACCGGCGATCTCTACTGCGGCGACGCCGCGGGGGTGTACATCCCCGAGACCGCGGACGTGCGACCCGCAACGCCGCCTCCCGACTTCGACCTTGACCTGGCCCTCGCCTCCATGCGCCGGATGCGCGAGATCGCGCCGCCGCGCATGCTCTTCAGCCATTACGGGCCGGTGACGGAGGTGGAGGAGGTGCTTGCACGATCCGAGGCCGTCCTCATCAGATGGGTGGAATGGGTGCGCGAGGCCCGGGCCATGGAGATGGATCTCGACCACGCCGTGGCCATGGTCAAGGAGCGCGAGCCCCTCGCGATTCCGCCCGGCACCGATGCGGAGTCCGTGGCCAAGTGGGAGGTGCTCTCCTCCACGGCGGCCAACGTCGCGGGGATCAGCCGGTGGCTGGACCAATCCGAGGGTCCCGGATCGACCTCGGGGGACGCCGCGCAGGTCAGACGCTGACCGGATCGTCCCAGTCGTCGCCGAAGGTGACACCCTCGAGTTCGGCCAGGCGATCGGCAGCATCCGTCGTGGCCTCCGGGTCCGCGGCCATGGAACGCGAGAACCACAGTGCCGCCTCGTCCGTTCGACCGAGATCGGCCAGGGTGTCGGCGTAGGCGTACCGCAGCCGAGCGATGGACAGGTCGGTGCGCCGGCTGTTGAGCGCCGGGACCTGGAGCAGGAGCAGGGCGGCCTCGGGCTGGCCGAGATCCCGCCGCGCTCCGGCAGCGACGAGTCTGGCTTCCACGCGCGCCTCCGGCGCAAGAGACTCCTCGGGCACCGACGCGAGCAGTTCCAGGGCCTTGCGCGGGCGGCCGAGCCCGCGCTCGCAGTCGGCCATGAGCGGCACGTGGCTGTCGTCGCCTGTCATTCTCCGCACCGCGCGCAACTCGGACAGGGCCTCCGCGTAATCACCGGCCGCGTAGGCGGCCAGGGCCACGGCCTCGCGGACCGGCGCCACCCGCGCCGCCTTGCGCTTGGCCTCGCGCGCGAACACGAGCGCCGACTCGGGATCGTCATCGATCGTGAGCGAGGCCGCGACCAGAAGCCGCGCCACCTGCTCCGCCAGGCCCTCGGGCAGCGTGCGGAGTTCCGCGGCGACGCGGCGATCGATCTCCTTGCCCGTGATGTCGTCAGGAATGCGTGGCCCCGGCGTACGCGCAGGCCGGTCGCCAGTACCTCGGGCCCTCGCAGCCGACGGCTCTCGGCGGGCACGATCCTTGCCCGC
>CAIVWG010000031.1 GCA_903909555.1 uncultured bacterium
CCGGGGGCCCGCATCATCGCGGACTAGCGGACGCGCCCCGCGGTCAGTCTCGTGATCCCCGGTGAACGGCGGGCGGACTGGTGTCCAGATGCGACAGGCCGTTCCAGGAGAGATTCACCAGGTGGGCGACCACCTCCTCCTTGCGCGGCTTGCGCACATCGAGCCACCACTGCCCGGTGAGCGCGGTCATGCCGACGAGCATCCGCGAGTACATCGGCGCGAGGCGCGTCGGGAGTCCGTGGGCGCGGAACTGCTCGGCGAGGAGGTGCTCGACCTGCGCGGCGATGTCGACGATCAGGCTGGCGAGAGATCCCGTCTGCTGCGACACGGGGGAGTCGCGCACGAGGATCCGGAATCCGTCGGAGTGCTCGTCGATGTAGTCGAAGAGGGCCATTCCCGCCTCCTCGAGCAGGCGGCGAGGATGGCTTCCGCGCAGGGCGTCGCTGATCATGGAGAGCAGGCGGGTCATCTCGCGATCGACGACGACGGCGTACAGGCCCTCCTTGCCGCCGAAGTGCTCGTAGACGACCGGCTTGGAGACCCCGGCCTTCGCGGCGATCTCCTCGACGCTCACCGCCTCGAAGCCCTTCTCGGCGAAGAGGGTGCGGCCGATGTCGACCAGTTGCTCGCGCCTCTCGCGGCCGGACATGCGCATGGTGGGCCTACTTGTCCGGGGAGGGGCCTCGGGGAGCGGGCTTCGTCGTCGCCAGGCCCGCGTGCCAGCCGCGGATGCGGTGGCTCATGGCGGGATCCTTCAACTTCGCCGCGAGGCGCGCGGGGTTCGGCCAGCGCACGTCGTGGGCGAGGTGGAGGCGCTCCATGCCCTTGATGATGGCGGCGCTCACGTCGATTTGCCCCTTGAGCACGCCGTGGCGCGCGGCGGTGGGCTCGGCGTGGTGCAGGTTGTGCCAGGACTCTCCGAGCGAGGGCAGCGCCAGCCACCGGTTGTTCGTGGAGCGGTCCCGCGTCGTGAAGGGGCGGTTGCCGTAGACGTGGCAGATCGAGTTGATCGACCACGTGACGTGATGGACCAGCGCGATCCTGATGAGGCTGGCCCAGAAGAGCGCGGTGAGCGCGCCCATCCACGACCAGGTGATGAGTCCCCCGAGGATGGCCGGGAGAGCGATGCTCGCCACCACGATCCAGGTGAAGCGACGCGAGATCCCGTTGAGCATGGGGTCGGCGACGATGTCGGGGGCGTACCGCTCGATGGAGCTCTGCTGCCCGTCGAAGAGCCAGCCGACGTGAGCGAAGAGCAGTCCCTTGGCGACCGCGCGATGCGACGTGCCGTAGCGCCAGGGACTGTGCGGATCGCCTTCCTCATCGCTGCGCGCATGGTGCCGACGGTGGTCGGCTACCCACTGCGAGAGGGATCCCTCGATCGCCATGCTGCCGGCGATCGCGAGCGCACCGGACACCCAGCGCGGCGACTTGAAGGATCCGTGGGTGAAGTGGCGGTGGTACCCGACGGTGATGCCCATCGCGGCGATGAAGGTGAAGATGCCGGCCAGGATGACGTCGGTCCAGCCCAGCCAGCCGCCCCAGGCCACCGGGATGGCGAGGGCGACCGCGATGAGGGGCACGGCGACGAACAGCCCGATGGTCACCTTCATCCCGCGAGCCATCGGCTCGGTCACGATGCCGGGAATCGGCGGTGCGGTGGGCGCTGCGGTCACGGGACCTCCCCTGGAGCAGCCGGCGGATCCGACCTACGACACCGTAACTTACGGCACCGTAACCTGTCGAGGCCGGGGGACCTGACAGACTCATCCCCGCAATGGTCCCGGCTCGTCCAATGGCAGGACAAGAGACTTTGGATCTCTGAATGGGGGTTCGACTCCCTCGCCGGGAGCGCTCTCGGCGGCCCGTGTCCCGCGCGGCCCGCAGGGGGTAGTGTGCGCATCAGCCCACCGGGTCGCGGCCTGCGTGCCGCCTCCCGACCCACTGGCCGGTGCGATGCCTCCGGTCCCGCGCCCGAAAGGTTCGTGCCCGGTGACAGCGGCCCCGATCGTCATCGTCCTCGCGGCAGGGGAGGGCACCCGGATGCGCTCGTCCCTGCCCAAGGTCATGCACTCCATCGCGGGCCGGAGCCTCGTCGGCCATGTGCTCGAGGCTGCCGCCGCGGTCGAGCCCGCGCATGTCGTCGTGGTCGTCGGTCATGGACGTGACCAGGTCGTCGCGCATCTCGAGGAGATTGCGCCCTGGGTCGACACCGTCGTGCAGGAGGAGCAGCGCGGCACCGGCAACGCGGTGCGCGTAGCGGTCGAGGCTCTCGCGGCCCAGGGCGTGCTCGGCGGCGGTCCGGTCATCGTGCTGTCCGGCGACACCCCGCTGCTCACCGGCGACACCGTGCGCTCGCTGCTGACGACGCAGCAGGACTCCGGTGCCCGGGCCACCGTCCTCACGGCGGATCTCGACGACCCCTCGGGGTACGGACGGGTCGTCCGCGACGCGGACGGGATGGTCGTGTCCATCGTGGAGCACCGGGACGCCGACGAGGGCACCCTGGGAATCCGCGAGATCAATGCCGGGATGTACGCCTTCGATCCGCAGGCGCTCGTCCCGGCCCTCGGGAGCCTCACGACCGCCAATGCCCAGGGCGAGGAGTACCTCACCGACGTGATCGGGCTGCTGCGCGAGCAGGGCGATCCGGTGGCGGCGCTCAAGGTCCCCGACTCCGACGAGATCCTCGGGGTCAATGATCGTGTCCAGCTCGCCGAGGCCGCGGCCTTGATGCGAGATCGCATCAACCGACGGTGGATGCTCGACGGTGTCTCGATGCTGGAGCCGGAGTCCATCTGGATCGACGTCGACGTCGACCTCGCGCGCGATGTCATCCTGCTGCCCCAGTCGACGCTGCGCGGGCCGACGTCCGTGGCGTCGGGAGCGCGCATCGGCCCCGGCACCACGCTGATCTCCTGTGAAGTCGGCGAGGGAGCGACGATCCTGCACGCGTGGTGCGAACTCGCCGTCGTCGCTGCCGACGCCACGGTGGGGCCCTTCACCTACCTGAGGCCGGGGACCACCGTCGGCGCCGGGGCCAAAGCAGGGGCCTTCGTCGAGATGAAGAACGCCGATCTCGGCGCGCGCGCCAAGGTCCCGCACCTGTCCTACGTGGGCGATGCCGTCATCGGCGAAGGATCCAACATCGGCGCGGCGACGATCTTCGTGAACTACGACGGCGTGGACAAGCACCCGACGGTGGTGGGGCGCCACGCGCGCATCGGCAGCGACACGATGCTCGTCGCCCCCGTCACGGTCGGCGACGGGGCCTACACCGCGGCAGGATCGGTCATCACCGAGGATGTTCCCCCCGGAGCCATGGCCGTGGGCCGGTCCCGGCAGCGCACGATCGACGGATGGGTCGAGCGGCGCCGCGCGGGTACGGCGGCGGCCGAGGCGGCCCGGGTGGCCCAGCAGGAGGAGGCACCGTGAGCCAGTTGACGTTCCCCCCGAACAAGCGGCTCGTGCTGCTCTCGGGCCGGTCCCACCCCGCCCTCGGACAGGAGGTGGCGGATCACCTCGGCATCGAGTTGTGCCCGGTCTCGGCCTACGACTTCGCCAACGGCGAGATCTTCGTGCGCTTCGAGGAGTCGGTCCGCGGGTGCGACGCCTTCGTCATCCAGAGCCACACGGCGCCGATCAACACGTGGATCATGGAACAACTCATCATGGTGGACGCCCTCAAGCGGGCGAGCGCGAAGCGCATCACGGTGATCGCTCCCTTCTACGGCTACGCGCGCCAGGACAAGAAGCACCGTGGCCGCGAGCCCATCTCCGCGCGCCTCATGGCCGACCTGTTCGTCACCGCGGGCGCCGACCGCCTCATCACCGTGGACCTGCACACCTCCCAGATCCAGGGGTTCTTCGACGGTCCGGTCGATCACCTCTTCGCCCTGCCCCTGCTGGCCGCGCACGTGTCCGAGCGCGTGGACCGCTCGCGGATCACGGTCGTGTCCCCCGACGCCGGCCGCGTGCGGGTGGC
>CAIVWG010000032.1 GCA_903909555.1 uncultured bacterium
GACGCTCCTCGTCTCCCTTGCGATGGTCGCCCTCAACCTCGTCGCCTGCCTGCTGTTCGTGCTGGTCTTCGGATGGGGCATCGGCGGGAGTGCAGCGGCCACCGCGCTGGCGGAGGTCCTCGGACTGGTGCTGTACGGCGCCATCATCGCCCGGCGCGCCCGCGAGGCGGGAGTGTCGCTGCGTCCTTCCGGCGCAGGGGTTCTCGCCTCGGCCCGGGACGGCGTACCGCTGTTCATCCGCACCCTCGCCTTGCGCGCGGCGTTCCTCATCGCGGCCGGGGTCGCGGCACGCCTCGGCGATGAATCGCTGGCAGCGTGGCATGTCACCGCGACGCTGTTCTTCGCGCTCGCCCTCGCGCTGGACTCCCTCGCCATCGCCGGGCAGGCCTTGCTCAGTCGCACCCTGGGTGCCTCCGACGTCGTCGCGACGCGCGAGGCCACCCGGCTCATCGTGCTGTGGTCGGTCGCCGTCGGCTTCGCGCTCACCGTCATCGTGCTCGTGCTGCGCACCTGGTTCGGCGGGTGGTTCAGCTCCGACGCCGGCGTTCTCGCGCAGATCAGCGCCGGGCTGCTCGTGCTGGCCCTTCTGCAGCCCCTGGCCGGGATCGTCTTCGCCCTCGACGGAGTCCTCATCGGTGCCGGTGACACCCGCTGGCTGGCGTGGGCGCAGTGCGCCGTTCTCCTCCTCTTCCTGCCCGCGGCCTGGGTGGTCCTCGACCGAGGCGTCGGCATCGGGGGACTGTGGTGGGCGATGGGATGGATGCTGCTCGTGCGGGCGGTCTTGCTGGGCTGGCGTGCCCGCGGCTCCGCCTGGATCGTCACCGGCGCCGTGCGCTGACCCTGGCACAATCCCTGGATGCCCCGCGCCCTCGTCATCGCGAATCCCCGCGTGGGGGCCGAGCTCGGTCACCTCGGCACGTGGCTGAATGCACGCGGATTCGACATCGAGCGCCTCACTCGCGATGACATCCTGCCGGCGGAGTGTGCCGACGATGCCGACCTTCTCATCCTCCTGGGATCGGTGTGGACGATGTCGCGCACGATGGATGGCCCCGCAGATCCCCCCCACGCCGCCGCTGCCATCGCCGCGGAGGAGGACGTCGTACGTCGCCGTGTCGCGCAGGATCGGCCGACACTGGGCATCTGCTTCGGCGCGCAACTGCTCTCCCACGCCCTCGGAGGGGAGGTGCGCCGTCAGGATCGCGCGTACATCGCCTGGGAGAGCCCCGACACCTCCGTCGCCGAGCTGCGGGCACCGTGGATGCTGCTGCACGAGGACGCCTTCAGCGTTCCCCGCGTCGGGGAGCTGCTGGCGGAGGCCCATCACGCGCCGGTCGCCTACCGGGTGGGGAGTGCCTGGGGGGTGCAGTTCCACCCGGAAGTGGATGCCGACATCCTCGCCCGCATGTTCGCCGACGTCGGCTACGACCCCGAGTGCGCGAGGCCCTACGTGGCCGAGGCCAAGAGGCGTGCTGACGCACTGCAAGGGCAGGCGATCGCCCTGTTCGACCGATTCTGGTCCGACTCGACGACGTGACCTACCGCGTGACCATCGTGTGCCTGGGCAGCATCTGCCGGTCCCCATGGCCGAGCCCGTGATCCGGGCGCGCCTGGGCGAGGCGGGACTCGATCGCGGTGGACTCCGCGGGCACCGACTCGTGGCACGTCAGGAACGACGCCGCCCCGGGCGCGTGAGGCATCTACTCCGCGACGACCTCGAACGTCACCGACGCGGTGACGTCGTGGTGCACTCGCACCTTGGCCTTGTGGGACCCCACGGCCTTGACCGAGCCGACCTCGACGCTGCGCTTGTCCAGCAGCGGGCCGCCTGCCTTGCGGACGGCCGCCACGACGTCGGCATTGGTGATCGAGCCGAAGAGCCGCCCGGTGTCGCCGGCGCGCGCCGGGATGACGACGCGCAGCGACTCAAGCTGCGTCTTGACCTCCTTGGCGTGGTCGAGGTCGCGGATCTCGCGGGCATCGCGTGCGCGCTTGATCTGGACGACCTGCTTCTCGCCGCCCTTGGTCCACGGCATGGCCTTGCCCTGGGGGACGAGGAAGTTGCGGCCGTAGCCGTCCTTGACCTCCACGATGTCGCCGGGGGCGCCGAGGCCCACGACCTCCTGGGTGAGGATGAGCTTCATCTCGTCTCCTAGCGTCCGACCGTGGTGTACGGGAGGAGGGCCATCTCGCGGGCGTTCTTGACCGCGACGGCAATCTCGCGCTGGTGCTGGGTGCAGCATCCGGTCACCCGGCGGGCGCGGATCTTGCCGCGGTCGGAGATGTACTTGCGCAGCATCCCCGTGTCCTTGTAGTCGATGGGAGCCGCGTCGTCGGCGCAGAAGACGCACTGCTTCTTGCGCATCTTGCGCGACGTCGGCTGAAGCTTGCTGTCGCGGTCCCTGTCCCTGTCACGTGCCATGCGAAAACTCCTGAAGTCGATGGGGCGATCCCTGCCGCCCGCGGGTCGGAAGGTCTAGAAGGGGGGCTCGTCGGAGACGGCGCCTGAGGCCCAGGGATCCTCGGAGGGACCCCCTCCGCCCGGGGCGCCGAAGCCTCCGCCGCCACCCTCCCCGCGCTGGGTGCGGGTGACCTTGGCGGTCGCGTAGCGGAGGGCGGGGCCCACGTCGTCGACCTCCATCTCCACCACCGTGCGCTTCTCGCCCTCGCGGGTCTCGTAGGAGCGCTGCTTGAGCCGGCCGGACACGATGACGCGCATGCCCTTCTGCAGGGACTCCGCGACGTTCTCGGCGTACTGCCGCCAC
>CAIVWG010000033.1 GCA_903909555.1 uncultured bacterium
AGGAGTGGCGGGCCAGCCGGGCGCTGGCGAAGCTCTCCGTCATCGGCGAGGCACGCCCCTGCGTGCGGCGCGACGGGGAGGACGTCGAGGTGCGACCCAGCCAGGTCGTCCTCGACGACGTCGTGGTTCTGCGCCCCGGCGACCAGCTGGTGGTCGACGGCGAGGTGCTCTTCGCTGAGGGCCTCGAGGTCGATGAGAGCCTCCTCACCGGCGAAGCGGATCCCGTGGACAAGTCGGCCGGGGACCAGGTCCTGTCGGGGTCGTTCGTGGTCGCCGGGAGCGGCTACTACCGCGCCACGCGTGTGGGCCGCGACGCCTTCGCGGCGGGGCTCACGGAGCAGGCCAAGAAGTTCGTCCAGACGAAGTCCGAGTTGCGCGACGACATCGCCCGCTTCATCCGCATCGCGTCGTACCTCATCCCGCCGATCGGCATCCTGCTCCTCCTGTCGCAGCTGCGCGCCAACCAGTCCCTGGACGACGCCATCCGCGGCACGATCGCGGGTGTCGTGACCATGGTTCCTGAGGGACTCGTCCTGCTCACCAGCATCGCGATGGCCGTCGCGGTGGTGCGCCTGGCGCAGCGGAAGGTCCTTGTGCAGGACATGCCTGCCGTCGAGGTGCTCGCCCGTGTGGACACGGTGTGCGTCGACAAGACCGGGACGCTCACCGAGCCCGGCATGGCCGTCACCGACACGGTGGTCCTGGATCCCGATGCCGACGTTGATGCGGCCCTCGCGGCACTCGGCGCGTCCGAGGAGAGCCCCAACCCGACCCTCCAGGCGGTGGCCGCCGCGTACCCGAAGCCGACCTGGAGCGTCACGGACGTCATTCCCTTCTCCAGCGCCCGCAAGTGGTCCGCCGCCACGTTCGCCGGCGAGGGCACCTGGCTGCTGGGCGCGCCGGAGATGCTCACGACCGACCGGGATGTCCTCGCTCGAGCGGAGGGCATCGCCGCCAAGGGCTCGCGGGTGCTCCTCGTCACCCGCGCCGAGGGGACGCCGAACGCCGACGTCGGCGGCCCGGGACCCAACCGGCCGGCGGCGCTGGTCGTCATCGATCAGCGCCTGCGCCCCGACGCCGCGAGCACGGTGAGCTACTTCCTCGATCAGGACGTCCACATCAAGGTCATCTCCGGGGACAATCCGGCCACGGTCGGCGCCATTGCGACCCAGGCCGGCGTCCCCGGCGCGAGCGATCCCGTGGATGCCCGCGCCCTCCCCGAGGACCCGGCCGAGCTCGCCGAGCCCATCGACTCCCACTCGGTGTTCGGGCGGGTCACCCCGGCCCAGAAGCAGTCCATGGTGGAGGCCCTGCACCTGCGCAAGCGCACCGTCGCGATGACCGGCGACGGCGTCAACGACGTCCTCGCGCTCAAGCAGGCCGACCTGGGCATCGCGATGGGGTCCGGATCGCCCGCCACCCGGGCCGTGGCGCAGCTCGTGCTCCTCGACAACCGCTTCTCCGTCATGCCCGACGTGGTGAGCGAGGGCCGGCGGGTCCTCGGCAACATCGAGCGCGTCGCCGACGTCTTCCTCACCAAGACCTTCTACGCGGCGATCATCTCGTTCGTCGTCGGGCTGACTCTGCTCGTCGCCATCGCCTTTGACAGCGATCCGCTCGAGTTCCCCTTCCTCCCTCGGCACTTCACCCTGATCAGCACGCTCACCATCGGCGTCCCCGGCTTCTTCCTGGCGCTCATGCCCAACCGCGAGCGCTTCCGCCCCGGCTTCATGCGCCGCGTGCTGCTCTTCGCCGTGCCTGCCGGGGTCATCTGCGCCACGACGGCGCTGACGACGTACTGGCTCATCCTGCGCTCCGGCGAGCCCGTCGAGGACGCCCGCTCGGGAGCCACCATCGCCCTCTTCATCGTCGCCTTCGCCGTGCTGGTGCAGTCCGCGCGGCCCCTGAACCTGCTGCGGCTCGGGGTGGTCGCTGCCATGCTCATCGCCTTCATCGCGGTGCTCGCGATCCCGTGGCTGTCGAACTTCTTCGCCCTCTACGTCGCCCCGGAGCGTGACAGTCTCATCGCCCTGGTCGCGGGGCTCGTCGGCGCCGCGGCGCTCGCCGCTGTCACCGTGGTGACGGACCGACTGCGTCGCGAGAGCTGACATGTC
>CAIVWG010000034.1 GCA_903909555.1 uncultured bacterium
CCCGTCTCGCTCGTCCGCCTTGCCCGCGACGCCGCGGTCGCTGCGCACCGAGCGCAGGGCCGAGCGCGGGACGTAGACATCCCGGGCTCCCTCCCGGCAGAGCCGCACGCCCGCGGGCCCGGCGAGCAGGTCCGCGCGGCTGCGCACGCCCAGGTCGTGCACGACGATGCGGTCCAGCCAGTCCCCGGCGGTGCTGGAGCCCACGAACACCCCGGGGACCGGCCCGAAGGTGATCCCGTCGAGGCCCTCGGAGGCCGGCGCGGGGATGTCGACCTGTCGCGCACCCCGAGCCCGCCATCCCCGGCGCATCGCCAGGAGCACGAGCCCGATGAGCGCCACCATGACGCCGACCAGCACCAGGCGCAGCGGCCACTGGGTCACGGGCGCGGACGCCGCGGCCCGGGCAGCGGCACCGATCACGCGATCACCCCGTCGAGGACGGTGGGACGCCCGCGCAGGAAGGTCGCGACGACGCGCGCGGGGAGGGCGCGACCGGCGAAAGGGGTGTTGCGGCTCCGCGACGCGAGACGCCCGGGATCCACGGTCCAGGACGCTCCCGGATCGACGAGCACGAGGGACGCCGGCTCTCCCACCGCGATGGGGCGTCCCTGGTCGGCCAACCGCCCAATGCGCGCCGGCCGCTCGGACATGCGGTCCGCGACGCCGCGCCAGTCGAGGCGCCCGTGGGAGACCATGGTGTCCACGACGACCGACAGCGCCGTCTCGAGGCCGAGCATCCCGAAGGCCCCTGCCGCCCACTCGCAGTCCTTGTCCTCGTGCGCATGCGGGGCATGGTCCGTGGCCACCGCGTCGATCGTCCCGTCCGCGAGACCTTCGCGGACGGCCATGACGTCCGTTTCGGTGCGCAGGGGGGGATTGACCTTGTAGACGGGGTCGTACGTGCCCGCGAGGTCCTCGGTGAGGATGAGGTGGTGCGGGGTCACCTCGGCGGTCACGTCGATGCCGCGCGACTTCGCGTACCTCACGATATCCACCGAGCCGGCCGTGGACAGATGGCAGATGTGCACCCGGGAGCCCACGTGCGCGGCGAGCAGCACGTCACGGGCGATGATCGCTTCCTCGGCGACGGCCGGCCATCCCGCCAGCCCGAGGACCCCGGAGAGGGCACCTTCGTTCATCTGGGCGCCCTGGGTGAGCCTCGGCTCCTGCGCATGCTGGGCGATGACGCCATCGAAGGCCTTCACGTACTCCAGGGCGCGCCGCATGATCACCGGATCGCTCACGCAGATGCCGTCATCGCTGAACACGCGCACGCGCGCGGCAGAGTCGGCCATGGCCCCCAGCTCGGCGAGGTGCTCGCCGGCCAGCCCGACGGTGACCGCCCCCACAGGGTGCACGTCGCAGTGCCCGGCTTCGACGCCCCGGCGCCAGACCATCTCCACGACTCCCGCGGTGTCGGCGACGGGCTGCGTGTTGGCCATGGCGTGCACGGCGGTGAACCCCCCGAGCGCGGCCGCACGGGTGCCCGTCTCGATCGTCTCGGCGTCCTCGCGTCCCGGCTCGCGCAGGTGCGTGTGAAGGTCGACGAGGCCGGGCAGCAGGACCAGCCCCGTGGCGTCGACGTCGAGGTCGCCGGCCGGCAGCGTGCCCGGAGCTGCCATCGCGGCGATGACACCGTTCTCGAGCGCAACGTCGACAGGCTCCTCGCCGTACGGTCGCGCGGACCTGAGAAGCACCCTCATGCCGACACCGCCTCCGCTGCCGACGCCTCGCCGGCACTGTCCTCGGCGCGCGCGCCCAGGACGAGGTAGAGGACCGCCATGCGCACGCTCACGCCGTTGGTCACCTGCTCCACGATGACCGAGCGCGGCCCGTCGGCGACGTCGGCCGAGATCTCCATGCCTCGATTCATCGGGCCCGGGTGGAGGACGATCGCCCCGTCGGCGAGGAGCGCCGCGCGACGGGTGTCCAGGCCGTACCGTCGGGAGTACTCGTGGGTCGACGGGAAGTAGGCGGCGTTCATGCGCTCGTTCTGGACCCTGAGCATCATGACCGCATCCGCTCCCTCGAGAGCGGCATCGAGGTCGTAGGACACGGCGCACGGCCAGGTGTCCACTCCCACGGGGAGCAGCGTCGGAGGCGCCACCAGCGTCACCTGCGCGCCGAGCGTGCTCAGCAGGGCGACATTCGAGCGCGCCACTCGGCTGTGCAGGACGTCCCCCACGATGACGACGCGCCTGCCCTCGAGCTCGCGCAGGTGCTCGCGGAGAGTGAACGCATCGAGGAGCGCCTGCGTGGGATGCTCGTGCGTGCCGTCCCCGGCATTGACGACGCTGCATCCCACCCAGCCTGAGTGCGCGAGGCGGTACGGCGCTCCCGACGCGTGATGGCGCACCACGACGGCGTCGGCGCCCATCGCCTCCAGGGTGAGTGCGGTGTCCTTGAGGCTCTCTCCCTTGGACACGCTCGATCCCTTCGCCGAGAACGTGATCACGTCGGCGGACAGGCGCTTCGCCGCGGCCTCGAAGGAAATGCGCGTGCGCGTGGAGTCCTCGAAGAAGAGGTTGACCACGGTGCGCCCGCGCAGCGTCGGCAGCTTCTTCACCGCTCGATCCGTGACGCGTCCCAGCTCGGCGGCGGTGTCCAGGATGAGGAGAGCCTCGTCGCGGGTCAGGTCGGAGGTGCTGAGCAGGTGCCTCACGATGCACCCCCCGTGAGGAGCACCTCGTCGAGCCCGTCGGTCTCGACGAGGTGGACGCGGATCGACTGGGCGCTCGACGTCGGGATGTTCTTGCCCACGTAGTCGGCGCGGATCGGGAGCTCGCGGTGGCCGCGGTCGACGAGTACGGCCAACTGGACGGTGCGAGGGCGGCCGATGTCGCTGATGGCGTCCAGCGCAGCCCGCACCGTGCGACCCGAGTACAGGACGTCGTCGACGAGGACCACGATCCGATCGTCCAGCCCCTCGTCGGGCAACTCGGTCGGCTCCAGGGGACGCGGCCCGCGCAGGCGGATGTCGTCGCGGTACATCGTGATGTCGAGAGAGCCGACCGGGACGCTGGCTCCCTCGATCTCGGCCATGCGGGCGGCAATGCGCCGGGCGAGAGGGACGCCGCGGGTCTGGATCCCGAGCAGGACCACGTCGGCGGACCCGCGCGTGCGCTCGAGGATCTCGTGGGAGATGCGGCCGACGACTCGGGAGATGTCCGGGGCATCGAGAACGCGGGCGCCGAGCCCCCGCGAACCAGGGGGACCCGTCGGCTCTGCGGCCGAAGACGACGTCATGCGCCAACCTCCTTCCCCGCCTCGCAGGACGGGTCGTTAAAGGACGTCGGACGCCACCCTAGCGGGTCAGCCCCCCGTGGCCCAGGTAAGGCCGGCCGAGAACACGAAGCCCACCGCGGCGATGACTCCCGCCCAGCGCTTCACCCCTCGAACGGCGATCGGGATCATCTCGTTGACGACCACGACGAGCAGTGCCCCGGCGGCGACCGACTGGATCACCGCCTGCGTCACCTCGCTGGCCTGGTAGAGCGCGACGTAGCCGATCGCCGCGGACACCGCGCCGATGAGGACCACCCAGGAGAACCGGAAGAGGATCTTGCCCAGCGTGAGCCCTCCGGCGAGGAGCGCGGCGGAGATGCCCATGGCCTCGGGCAGGCCCGCGATGAAGACCGATCCGACGAGGGCGGCCGACACGCCCACGGCGGCTGTGTGGAGGGTGAGGCCGATGGCCACGGACTCGGGGATCCCGTCGATGATCATCCCCACGAAGAGGTTGCGCGCCTCGGTCTTGGTGGCGCCCTTGGGATGTCCCTCGATCCCCGCCTCGGCGGCCTCCACGACGGGCGTGGCGAAGGAGGCGTCCGCGCCAGCGGCAGTGTCCGGAGGAGCACCCTCGGCCTTCTCCCGCGCCGCCGCGCGCTCGGAGGACCGCTCGAGGAGCAGGACGACGACGAAATAGCCCAGGCAGCCCACCCCGATGCCGAGGGCGGTCGGGCCGGCGCCCGCCTCGTCGTACGCGACTGCCACGAGATCGGTGCCCACGGCCGAGATCACCGCACCGGCGCCGAAGGCCATGAGGGCGCCCACGTAGAAGGGCTGCGTCAGCTTGGGGAACTTCCAGACGAGGAGGGCACCGACGATGAGGGCCGACTGGCCGATCGCGCCGAAGAGCGCGGCCTCCCCTGCTCCACCGAACACCGGACCTCCCACGATCGCGTAGCCGAGGGCCGCAGCCTAGCCCCCGCCTGCGGGACGCGGGGTCGGAGGACTAGACCCCGCCCCCGCGGCCTCCGCTGCCCATGAGGTGGACGCGCATCCCGTTCGTGGTGCCGGGGATGCCCGGGGGCACCCCGGCCACGATGACCACCCTCTCCCCCGGCTGCGCCCGGCCGATCTCGAGGAGCGCGCGATCCACCTGGACCACCATGTCATCCGTGTGCAGCACGCTCGGCACGAGGAAGGTCTCGACTCCCCAGACGAGCGCGAGCTGGCTGCGCACTCGCGGGTTGGGCGTGAACGCCAGGATGGGAGCCGGCGAGCGCCAGCGCGCGATCAGGCGCGCTGACGAGCCCGTCTCGGTGAAGGGGATCATGCTCGCGGCGCGCACGGCTGTGGCGACGTCGACGGCGGCTCGCGTCAGCGCCTTCGCCGTGGATCCGGGAGGATCCGGCGGAAGAGGCCGCAGGCGCTCCAGGCCGTTCTCCTCGACGTGCTGGATGATGCGCGACATCGTCCTCACCACGTGCCCGGGATGGTCGCCCACGCTGGTCTCGCCGGACAGCATGACGGCATCCGCCCCGTCGAGCACGGCGTTGGCCACGTCGCTGGCCTCCGCCCGTGTGGGCCGCGTGGCCGTCACCATGGAGTCCAGCATCTGCGTGGCCACGATCACGGGCTTGGCCGCGATGCGGCACAGCTCGATCGCGCGCTTCTGCACGAGCGGGACTGCCTCGAGCGGGAGTTCCACTCCCAGGTCCCCGCGCGCCACCATGACCCCGTCGAAGGTCCGCACGATCTCCTCGAGGTTGTCGACCGCCTGGGGCTTCTCCACCTTGGCGAGGACCGGCAGGCGCTGCCCCTCCTCGTCCATGACGGCGTGGACGTCGACGATGTCCTCGGGCGATCGGACGAACGACAGGGCCACCAGGTCCGCGCCGATGCGCAGCCCCCATCGCAGGTCGTCCAAGTCCTTCTCGGACATCGCGGGGACGCTCACCGCCACGCCGGGCAGGTTGATCCCCTTGTGGTTAGAGACCCGGCCGCCTTCCACCACGCGGGTCACGACCCGTGGGCCATCGACCTCGACGACCTCGAGCGACACCCTCCCGTCATCGATGAGGATGGTGTCTCCGGACGCGACGTCGCCGGGAAGCCCCGAGTACGTCGTCGACGCCATACGGCCGTCCCCCGGCACCTCGTCGGTGGTGATGACGAACGTGTCCCCCGGGGTCAGCAGCGGCGGCTGCTCTGCGAACGTCCCGAGGCGGATCTTGGGCCCCTGCAGGTCGATGAGGACGCCGACCCCGCGCCCCACCTCGTCACTCGCGCGGCGCACGCGCTCGTACACCGCGGCATGGTCGTCGTACGTGCCGTGCGACAGGTTGAGCCGAGCGACGTCCATCCCGGACTCCACGAGTTCCCGGATTGTGTCGTAGCTCGATGAGGTCGGTCCGAGTGTGGCGACGATCTTGGCACGGCGCATGAGCGTGTTCCCTGGGCCTTCCTAGGCGGGGTGCTAGACGGTGAGCGGCCGCGCGGACGCGGGGATCGGGGACGGCAGGTTGGTCTCCCCCGTGAGGAACCGATCGACCGACGCCGCCGCCGCTCGTCCCTCCGCGATCGCCCACACGATGAGCGATTGTCCCCTGCCGGCATCCCCCGCAACGAAGACACCCTCCCTCTCGGTGCTGTAGTCATCCTCCCGGGCCAGGCAGCCGCGCTCGGTGACCGCGATGCCGAACTGATCGACGAGGGGCCCGCGCTCGGGCCCGGTGAACCCCAGGGCGAGGAAGACCAGGTCGGCGGGGATCTCGCGCTGCGAACCGGGGACGGGGGCGAAGCCGCCGTCAGCCATGTCGACGTCGACGAGGCGCAGTGCCCGGACGCGCCCGTCCGATCCCACGAACTCCTCGGTCGAGACGGCGAAGACCCGCTCGCCGCCCTCCTCGTGGGCGCTGGAGGTGCGGTAGACCATCGGGTACGTCGGCCACGGCTGGGCCGAGGGCCTCGCGTCCGGAGGCGTGGGCATGATCTCGAGCTGGGTCACGGACGCGGCGCCCTGGCGATGGGCGGTGCCGAGGCAGTCCGCTCCCGTGTCGCCGCCGCCGATGATGACGACATGCCGGCCCGCGGCGTCGATGGGCGATGAGTCGAGGTCCCCGGCGAGGACCCGGTTGGCTCCGGGGAGGTACTCCATGGCCTGGTGGATCCCCGCGAGGTCTCGGCCCGGGACCGGCAGCTCGCGCCACTGCGTCGCCCCGACGGCGAGCACCACCGCGTCGTAGCGCTTGCGCAGGGCCTCGACGGTGATGTCCACGCCGACCTCGACCCCCGGACGGAACTTCACGCCCTCGCGCTCCATCTGCTCCAGTCGGCGGTCGAGATGGGCCTTCTCCATCTTGAACTCGGGGATCCCGTAGCGCAGCAGGCCCCCGATGCGGTCCGCGCGCTCGTAGACGGCGACGGTGTGCCCGGCACGCGCGAGTTGCTGCGCCGCGGCGAGGCCGGCGGGGCCGGACCCGACGACCGCGACGGTGCGCCCCGACGACCGCGCCGGTGGCTGGGGCGCCACCCTCCCTCGTTCCACGCGCGGTCGACGATCGACACCTCGACCTGCTTGATGGTGACCGGGTCGGAGTTGATGCCGAGGACGCAGGCCGTCTCGCAGGGAGCCGGGCACAGGCGACCGGTGAACTCGGGGAAGTTATTCGTGGCGTGAAGTCGCTCCGCGGCGGCGCGCCAGTCGTCGCGCCAGACCAGGTCGTTCCACTCGGGGATGAGATTGCCCAGCGGGCAGCCGTTGTGGCAGAACGGGATGCCGCAGTCCATGCACCGACCGGCCTGCGTCTGGAGGCGCTCGTTCGGGAAAGGGTCGTACACCTCGCGCCAGTCCTGCAGGCGCACATCGACCGGGCGCCGCGATGGGAGCTCGCGGCCGGCCTTGAGGAATCCACGGGGATCAGCCACGGGCGGCCTCCATGACGGCATCTGCGGGATCGCGGCCCTCGCGCTCGGCGCGGGCCCGCGCCTCGATCACCCGGCGATAGTCGCGGGGCATGACCTTCGTGAAGCGTCGGCGCGCGGACTCCCAGTCGGCGAGCAGGCGCTCGCACACCGCGGAGTCGGTCTCCTCGCGGTGCCGGCGCAGGATCGTCGCGAGTCGCTCCTCGTCGTCCCCGTCGAGCGGCTCGAGATCCACCATCTCGGAGTTGACGCGGGACGGGACGAGGTCCAGGCAGTAGGCGACTCCCCCGGACATCCCCGCCGCGAAGTTGCGGCCGGTGGCGCCCAGGCACACCACCGTGCCCCCGGTCATGTACTCGCAGCCGTGGTCTCCGACGCCCTCGACCACGATCGTGGCCCCGGAGTTCCGCACGGCGCAGCGCTCGCCCACCCTGCCGCGCACGAAGATCTCCCCGCTCGTGGCGCCGTAGCCGATCACGTTGCCGGCGATGATGTTGTCCTCCGCGGCGAATCGGGTCGCGCGGTCCGGGCGGACGACGATCCGGCCGCCGCTGAGTCCCTTGCCCACGTAGTCGTTGGCGTCGCCCTCCAGCCTCAGGGTGATGCCCGGCGGAAGGAAGGCGCCCAGGGACTGCCCGGCGGATCCCACGAAGGTGAGGTCGATGGTCCCGTCCGGGAGTCCGCTCCCGCCCCGGCGCCGCGTGAGGGCCGAACCGAGCATGGTCCCGACCGTGCGGTTGACGTTGCGAATGGGAAGGCGGGCCCGGATCGGCTCGAGGCGCTCCAGGGCCGGCTCGCACAGCGCGAGCAGCTCATTGTCGAGCGCCTGGTCGAGCCCGTGGTCCTGGACGGTCACGCAACGGCGCGCAGCGCCGCCCAGGTCGGGCACGTGGAGGATCGGCGACAGATCCAGGCCGCTGGCCTTCCAGTGGTCGATGGCGGCCCGCGCATCGATCACCTCGGCATGCCCGATGGCCTCGTCGAGCGTGCGGAAGCCGAGCTGCGCGAGGATCTCGCGCACCTGCTCGGCGATGAACTCGAAGAACGTGACGACGAATTCCGGTGATCCGGCGAAGCGCTCCCGCAGGGCGGGATTCTGGGTGGCGACGCCGACCGGGCACGTGTCGAGATGGCAGACCCGCATCATGATGCAACCCATCACGACGAGAGGAGCGGTGGCGAACCCGAACTCCTCCGCCCCGAGGAGCGCCGCGATCACGACATCGCGACCGGTCTTCAGCTGACCGTCGGCCTGCACCACGATGCGATCGCGCAGTCCATTGAGGATGAGCGTCTGCTGGGTCTCCGCCAGCCCGAGTTCCCACGGGGTCCCGGCGTGCTTGAGCGAGGTGAGCGGCGACGCCCCCGTCCCCCCGTCGTGCCCGGAGATGAGGACGACGTCGGCATGCGCCTTCGCCACACCGGCCGCAACAGTCCCCACCCCGGATTCCGACACGAGCTTGACGTGGATGCGGGCGCGGGGGTTGGCGTTCTTGAGGTCGTGGATGAGCTGCGCCAAGTCCTCGATCGAGTAGATGTCGTGGTGCGGAGGAGGCGAGATCAGGCCCACCCCCGGCGTGGAGTGCCGGGTCTTGGCGATCCACGGATACACCTTGTGCCCGGGCAGCTGGCCGCCCTCCCCCGGCTTGGCGCCCTGGGCCATCTTGATCTGGATGTCGTCCGCGTTGACGAGGTACTCGCTGGTGACGCCGAATCGGCCGGAGGCCACCTGCTTGATCGCCGAGCGGCGCGAGTCCCCGTTGGGCAGGGGAACGTAGCGCTCCGCGTCCTCGCCGCCCTCCCCGGTGTTGGACTTCGCCCCGAGTCGGTTCATCGCGATCGCCAGGGTCTCGTGGGCCTCCTGGGAGATCGACCCGTAGGACATGGCCCCGGTGGAGAAGCGCCGGATGATGTCCGCCGCGGGCTCGACCTCCTCGAGCGGGACCGGCGGGCGCAAGCCCTCGCGGAAATCGAACAGCCCGCGCAGCGTCATGAGCCGGCGAGCCTGGTCGTCGACGCGGGAGGTGTACTCACCGAAGATGTCGTAGCGCTTGGAGCGCGTGGCGTGCTGGAGGCGGAACACGGTCTCCGGGTCGAACAGGTGCGGCTCCCCCTCCCGACGCCACTGGTACTCGCCTCCCACCTCGAGGGTGCGGTGGGCCGGGGAGATGCCCGAGATGGGATAGGCGACGTCGTGCCGGGCGCGAGTCTCTGCAGCGATGACGTCGAGCCCGACCCCACCCAGGCGCGACACCGTGCCAGTGAAGTAGCGATCGATCACCTCGTTGGAGAGGCCGATCGCCTCGAAGATCTGGGCTCCGCGGTAGGACCCGACGGTCGAGACGCCCATCTTGGACATGACCTTGAGCAGCCCCTTGCCCAGCGCCTTCACCAGGTTGCGCACGGCCTTCTCAGCGCTGACATCCGTGATGACGCCGCGATGCACCAGGTCCTCGACCGACTCCATGGCCAGGTAGGGGTTGATGGCGGCGGCGCCGTAGCCGACGAGCAGCGCCGCGTGATGGACCTCGCGGACGTCCCCCGCCTCGATGATGAGGCCCACGTGCGTGCGCGTCTTCCGCCGGACGAGGTGATGGTGGACCGCCGAGCACAGGAGCAGCGATGGAATGGGGGCGTGATCGCCGTCCGAATCGCGATCGGACAAGACGATGAAGCGCACACCTTCCTCGATGAGCTCGTCAATCTCGGCGAAGATCTCCTCGAGCCTCGCCTCGAGGGCATGACCGCCGCCGTCGACGTCGTACAGGCCGGACACCTTCGCCGCAGCGAATCCGGGGAGGTCGCCGTCGTCGTTGATGTGGAGGATCTTCGCCAGCTCGTCGTTGTCGATGATGGGGAACGGCAGCACGATCTGCCGGCAGTGGGCGGGAGTGGAGGTGAGGAGATTGCCCTCCGGGCCGATGATGCTCGACAAGGAGGTGACGATCTCCTCTCGGATCGCGTCGAGCGGCGGATTCGTGACCTGCGCGAACGCCTGCGTGAAGTAGTCGAACAGCAGGCGGGGCTTCGCGGACAGGGCGGCCACAGGGGTGTCCGAGCCCATGGAGCCGATCGGCTCCGCGCCGCCGATGGCCATCGGGGTCAGGATGAGGCGGAGCTCCTCCTCGGTGTAGCCGAACGTCTGCTGGCGGCGGGCGACCGACTGGGCGGTGTGCACGATGTGCTCCCGCTCGGGAAGCGCGTCGAGGTGGATCAGGCCCGCGTGCAGCCAGTCCGCGTACGGCGCGGCGGCGGCAAGCTCGGCCTTGATCTCCGCGTCCTCGACGATGCGGCCCTGGCGGGTATCGACGAGGAACATGTGGCCCGGCTGGAGCCGCCCCTTGCGGACGACGCGGGCTGGGTCGAGGTCGAGGACCCCCGTCTCCGACGCGAGCACCACCAGGCCGTCGTCGGTCTCCCAGAAGCGACCCGGCCGCAGGCCATTGCGGTCGAGGACCGCGCCGATCACGGTGCCGTCGGTGAACGAGACGTTCGCCGGTCCGTCCCACGCCTCCATGAACGTGGAGTGGAACTCATAGAACGCGCGGCGGTCGGCGTCCATGTCGAGGTTGTTCTCCCACGCCTCGGGGATCATCATGAGGACCGCGTGCGGCAGGCTGCGGCCCCCGAGGTGCAGGAGTTCGAGCACCTCGTCGAAGGACGCGGAGTCGCTGCCTCCACTCGTGCAGATCGGGAAGAGCCTGCGCAGGTCCCCCGGGATGAGGTCGGTCGCGAGCATCGCCTCACGAGCACGCATCCAGTTGCGGTTGCCCTTGACGGTATTGATCTCCCCGTTGTGCGCGATCATGCGGTAGGGGTGCGCCAGCGGCCAGGACGGGAATGTGTTGGTCGAGAAGCGCGAGTGCACCAGGGCGAGCGCGGACTCCACGTCGGGATCCGCAAGGTCGGGGTAGAAGGTCCCGAGCTGGTCGGTGGTGAGCATGCCCTTGTAGACCAGCGTCCGGCTCGACAGGGACGGGAAGTACACCCGGGCCTCGTGCTCGGCACGCTTGCGCAGGCAGAACGCGAGTCGCTCCAGGGCAAGCCCGCGCACGGGCATCCCGGCCGCCTGCACCACGAGGTGCCGGAAGCGCGGCATCACCGACCGCGCCGTGCGTCCCAGCCCGGAGTCATCGACGGGGACCTCGCGCCATCCCACGACGCGCAGTCCCTCCTCCGCCGCGATCGTCTCGATCGACTGGCGTGCGGCCGACTCCTCGGCGTCGTCGTCGGGAAGGAACGCCATGCCCACCGCGTACTCGCCGGCGGCCGGAAGCGAGATCCCCTCTGTCGAGAACTCGCGCCGCAGGAATCGATCCGGCACCTGGAGCAGGATTCCCGCGCCGTCACCCGAATCCGGCTCGGCTCCGGATGCACCGCGATGGTCGAGATTGCGCAGCGCCGTCATCGCGAGGTTCACGATGTGATGGGAGGGGCGGCCGGTCAGCGTGGCCACGAAGGCCACGCCGCACGCGTCGTGCTCTGCCGACGGATCGTAGAGGCCCTGGGCAGCGGGCAGCGCCGAGAACGGCAGCGAGGGCTGGACGGACAACGGGCCACACCTCCACGTCGGTCGGCCCCCGGGATCGGAGGACGAGGACGGGACGCCGTTGGCCCGCAGCGCGACTCTAGCAGGGCTGGGACCGCCGGACCCGCGCGCTCCCCTCACGCGGGGGACGTCGGCGTCAGCGGCCGCGGACGCTGGCGCTGCGGACGACGCTCACCGCCAGGACGTCCGATCCCGAGAGCGCGACGACGCGCCAGCGGTACGTCCGGCCCTCGGGGGCCGACCGGGGGATGCGCTGCGTGAACCGGAAGTCGCCGTCCGGTCCCGGGACGGCCCGCGCGCGATCACGCCAGGAGCCACCGTCGAGGGATGCCTGGAGGAGAACCTCACCGCCGCCCCCCACGGGCGTGACCCGCCCGCGCAGGACCGCGGTCGATCCGGCGCGCACGGTGATGCCCGGGCAGCGCAGGGATACCTCCGCGTCGCGCTGGGCCACTGCCGGGGCTGCGCGGGGTGTGACGACCCCACGCGACGAAGGATCCCCGGCCACGAAGGTCATCCGGGGCTCGCAGTCCTCGGTGAGGCCCGCGCCAGGGCCTCGCGTGCACGTTCCCCCGCGGACGTCGCCGGAGTTCCAGACCTGTCGCCAGCAGTTGCGCAGGGCGAGTTGTCCCCAGTAGTTGGGGTGCAGGGACTCCTCCTGGTACGTCTCGCCGAGGTTGACGACGTTGATCTCCGACACCCACTCGGAGCGATCAACGGCGTCAGCGTCGCGCCAGCTCGAGGGTCCCCGAAGCGCGCCTAACGATCCCCGTTCGCGTACCCGCCACACCTCGTCGTGACAGAGCTGCCTCTCCTCGAAGGCGCGCGAGGGGTCCATCGCCTCGACCTGCAGGCCGGGGCGGCGCTCAAGCGCGTCGGCGGCTGCCGCCGTGACCGTGCCGTTGATGGTCTCCACGAGGGGACCTGCCGCCCAGTCGAGGTCGTCGTCGGTGAATCCGCAGCCTCCGACGACCTGGCGGCCGTACCCGAACTGGGGATAGCGAACGCGATCGGAACTGGGGAGCGGCCGCGGGTAGAGCTGCAGGACAAGGGTCCACTCCGCGTCCGCGTAGCCCGCGCGTTCCATGGCGGTGGCCACGTTGAGGATGGCCTCGCGGATGTCCGCGCGCACGGCATCCACGCGCTGCGGCGAGAGAGCGCGCTGGACCTCCGCGGAGTTGCGGCACTGAGCCGAGAAGGGCCACGGTCGCAGGAAGTCCGTGACGCACTGCGTGATGATGCTCTCGAACCCGAAGTCGTTGCCCCCGATGGACAGCCCCACCATGCGCACCCGGTGGTCCGCCGCGAACTCCTGCAGCATGAGGGCCTGGCCCTTGCGGCCATCCTTCGAGTAGAAGTCGATCCCCGGCTTGAAGGCCCCGTCGTCGAAGTGCGTTGATGTCAGGGCGCCGCTGCAGGCGAGATTCACCGAGCGGACCACGCCGATGTGGATGGGTGCCGACCTCGATCGATGGCAGAACTCGATAGCCTCGCCGCCCTCCGCATCCCAGTACGCCGAGCTGCCCAGGGCGTCGATGTCGTCCGTGGAACCCGACTGGTTGCCGGCCCATCGGCCCGCCTCGCCGGCGATGAAGGAGTCGCCGACCGATGCGACCCAGGGCTGCCCGCTCGGGCTGGCGGCCGGCGTCGGCGCGGCGTGCGCGGTCGCGCCGACCAGGGCTGCCGACAGCGCGAGCGCCGCAGCGAGGGCGGCAGCGCAGCGGGACGCGGTCACCCCAGGAGCCTAGGAGGGCGGCTCCGCTGAATCCACTCGAGACGGCGAACCGGCGTCCGGCCCGTCTCCCGGCAGCTCGGTCACCTTCGCGGGCGGAGGAGGACCGGCCTCGCGGGCGGCCTGCACCTCGTCGCGCTCGACATAGCGCTGGGGAGGTCCCACCTCCTCGCGGCCGGGGCGCATCCGCGCCGACACGATGAGATACACGAGCGCGCCGAGCCCCACGAGAATCGACGTCCAGACGTTGAGCCGCACGCCCAGGACGGTGTTGGCCGTGTCGATCCGCAGGTACTCGATCCAGACCCGGCCCAGGCAGTAGAGCAGCACGTAGAGCGCGAACACGCGCCCGTGGCCCATGCGGAACCTCTTGTCCGCCCAGATGAGGACGAGCGCCACGCCCACCATCCACAGCGACTCGTAGAGGAAGGTCGGGTGGAAGGTCTCGAAGTCGGCGTAGCCCGCCGGACGATAGGCGGGGTCGATCTGCAGGGCCCACGGCACTGTCGTCGGTGCGCCGAAGAGTTCCTGGTTGAACCAGTTGCCCCAGCGGCCGATGGCCTGGGCCAGGGCGATGCCCGGGGCGAGCGCGTCGGCCACCGGCGGCAGGGCCACGCCGAGGCGGCGAGCGCCGATCCAGGCTCCGAGCGCGCCCAGCGAGATGGCACCCCAGATTCCCAGGCCGCCATCCCAGATGCGCAAGGCGCCCACGATGCCCGAGCCACCGGGAGCGAAGTACAGCTGCCAGTCCGTGATGACGTGGTAGAGCCGCCCCCCGATGATGCCGAACGGCACGGCCCAGACGGCGATGTCTCCGATCACGCCGGGTGATCCGCCGCGTGCGACATAGCGACGTCCTCCGACGAAGATCGCGACGACGATGCCGACGATGATGAGGAGCGCGTAGGCGCGCACCGGCAGCGGTCCGATGTTCCAGACCCCTTGCGCGGGGCTGGGCAGATAGGCCGGGAGGCCGGCCATGGCTACGACCTTGCCATCTCTAGCCCGCGGCCTCGCTGATCGCCTTCTCCAGGGCGACCTGGTCGGCGAGCACGGTGTTCTCGATCTGGGTTCCCCCAAGGAAGCCCGCGGGCGTGCCCGAGATCCCCGCGTCGTAGAAGGCCTGGGTGGAGTTCACGGCCCACCCGAGGTAGCGACCCTCGGTGAGGCAGTCGTTGAACTGCTCCAGCGGCACCCCGGTGATGCCGGACTGCTCGGCGAACCCGACGAGCATCTCCGTGGTGTAGCCCTCGCCTTCCGGAGGCTGGTTGGCGTAGACGGTGTTGTGGTACTCGACGAGTTTGCCCTGGTCGATGGCGCAGCCCCAGGCCGCGATGGCTTCCGCCGAGGACGTGCCGCCGAGATTGCGATCGAGGAAGGCGGTGGGCCGGTAGACCAGGCGCACCTTGCCGTCCGTCGCGAGCGACTGGATGCCCTCGCCGTTGATCTCCTCGAGGCTCCCGCATGCCGGGCACTGGAAGTCCTCCCAGAGCTCCAGGAGCGGCGCGGTCTCAGGTGCGTCTCCGACCGGCGCGCCGTACGGAACCTCGCCGTCGGCCCCGTAGACGCCGGTGGGGACCGGCAGGGACGGGTCGGGGCTGGGCAGCGTCTTGCCCCCACCGGCATCCGTGTTGGACATGCGCGGCACGACCACGGCAAGGCCGATGATGAGCACCACGACGACCACGACGCCGATGGCGCCGATGATCCGCACCGTGCGTTCGCGGCGCTTCTCTGCGGCCTGCTGCTCGGCGCGTGCCGCAGCGGCCTTCTCGCGGGTGGACTTGGCGCTGTCCTTGCTCTTGGACATCGTGCTCCTCGGTGCCGGCGGAGGCCGGGTCGTGAACGGATGGGCCTACGTTACGAGAGTGCCGTATCCCTGCGACGCCGCACCCCGGCGGAGAGTTCCCGGGCCAGCCCCTCGACCGCGGCCTCGGCGGCCGGGAGGTCGGGGGCCTCGAGGACCAGCCGGATGAAGGCCGAGCCCACGATGACCCCGTCGGCGTAGGCGGCGATCTGGGCCGCCTGGTCCCCCGTCGAGACCCCCAGGCCCACGGCCACGGGGAGCGCGGTGGCCCGGCGCACCCGTGCCACGAGGTCCTCGGCGGCATCCGAGACCGTGGCCCGCGCTCCGGTGACGCCCATGGTCGAGGCCGCGTAGACGAATCCCGAGCAGGAGTCGGCGACCCTGCGGATGCGCTCGTCGGTGGACGAGGGGGCCACGAGGAAGATCCGGTCGATGTCGCAGGCCTCGGCTGCCTCCTGCCACTCCTGGGCCTCCTCGGGCGTCAGGTCGGGAGTGATGACACCGCAGCCGCCTGCGGCGGCCAGGCTGTCGGCGAACCTCGCCGCGCCGAAGCGCTCGATCGGGTTCCAATACGACATGACGAGCGTCGCCGCTCCCGTGCGGGCGACCTCGCCCGCGATCTCGACGACATCGGCCGGCGTGGTGCCCTCGCGCAGGGCGATGCCCACGGCCTCCTGGATCACGGGACCGTCCATGAGCGGATCGGAGTAGGGCAGTCCCACCTCGACGACATCGACTCCACCGCGGACCATCGCACTCATGAGGCGAACGCTGCCCTCCCGGGTGGGGAATCCGGCGGGGAGGTAGCCGATGAGGGCAGCCCGGTCGTCCTCGCCGGCCCGTGCGAACGCCTCGGCGACCGTGGTCACCGGCCCTCCGCCGACTCGACGATCGCCCCGTCGATGCCGAACCAGCGTGCAGCCGTGGCCACGTCCTTATCACCGCGGCCGGAGAGATTCACGACAATGAGGGCATCCGGACCCCATTCGCGCCCCAGCCGGATCGCACCCGCCAGTGCATGCGCGGACTCGATCGCCGGGATGATGCCCTCGGTGCGGCACAGGTCGGCGAACGCCGACATCGCCTCGCTGTCCGTCACGGGCGCGTAGCGAGCACGACCGGTGTCATGCAGCCAGGCGTGCTCGGGCCCTACCCCCGGGTAGTCCAGGCCCGCGCTGATCGAGTGCGACGGCACGGTCTGGCCCCACTCGTCCTGGAGGATGTAGGTGCGCGCGCCGTGGAGGACGCCCGGCGATCCCCCGGAGAATCGGGCTGCGTGTCGCCCCGACTCGATTCCCTCCCCGCCGGCCTCGAAGCCCCACAGTTGGACGCCCGGGTCGTCCATGAACCCGGCGAAGATGCCCATCGCGTTGGATCCGCCGCCCACGCAGGCGGCCACGGCGTCGGGGAAGCGTCCCGCGGCCTCGAGCACCTGCTCGCGCGCTTCGCGGCCCACGACGGACTGGAAGGTGCGCACCATCTCGGGGAAGGGACTGGGTCCGGTGACGGTGCCCAGGATGTAGTGGGTCTCGTCCACGGTGGCCACCCAGTCGCGCATGGCCTCGTTGATCGCATCCTTGAGCGTGCGGCTGCCCGCCATGACCGGGACGACCTCGGCTCCCAGGAGCCGCATGCGCGCGACGTTGAGCGCCTGGCGACGCGTGTCCTCCTCGCCCATGTAGACCACGCAGTCCAGCCCCATGAGCGCAGCCGCGGTCGCACTCGCGACCCCGTGCTGCCCGGCACCGGTCTCGGCGATAACGCGCTTCTTGCCCATGCGCACCGCGAGGAGAGCCTGGCCGAGCACATTGTTGATTTTGTGCGACCCCGTGTGATTGAGGTCCTCGCGCTTGAGCATGATCCGCGCTCCCGCGCAGCACTCCTGGCCGAATCGCACGGCATCCGTCATCGGGCTGGGTCGACCCGTGTACGTGCGCTGGAGCTCATTGAGTTCGGCGTGGAACGCGGGATCGACCAGCGCAGCGCGGAACGCGGCATCGAGTTCGTCGAGAGCAGCGGTGAGGGCCTCCGGCACGAAGCGGCCGCCGTACTGGCCGTAGTGACCGCCGGACACTCCTGGCTCAGCCACGACCGTTCCTCAGCGCGGGGTGGGAGCCTGCGGTCACCAGGTCGTGCACCGCCGCCCGCGGGTCGCCTCCGGTGACCAGGCTCTCGCCCACGAGCACGGCATCGGCTCCGCTCTCCGCGTAGGCGATGAGGTCCCGCGGGCCGCGGATGCCGCTTTCGGCGATGCGGATGCAGGACGTGGGGATGGCCGGGGCGATGCGCGAGAAGGTCTCCCGGTCGACCTCGAGCGTGCGCAGGTCCCGGGCGTTGACACCGATGACGGTGGCCCCGGCATCGACCGCGCGCGCGACCTCGTCAGCGTCGTGGACCTCGACCAGCGGAGTCATGCCGAGGGACCTGGTGCGCTCGACCAGGCTCTCCAGGGCGCATTGGTCGAGCGCGGCCACGATGAGGAGCACGACATCCGCGCCGCATGCGCGTGCCTCCCACAACTGGTAGGACGACACGATGAAGTCCTTGCGCAGGACCGGGATGTCGACCGCGCAGCGCACGGCGCGCAGATCCTCCAGCGACCCGCGGAAGCGCCGCGGCTCGGTGAGCACGCTGATACAGCTGGCGCCCCCCGCCTCGTAGTCGCGCGCGAGGACGGCGGGATCCTCGATGGACGCCAGCGCACCCTTGCTCGGGCTCGCGCGCTTGACCTCGGCGATCACGCTGACCCCGGGCTCCCGAAGCACCGCCTCGGCGTCGAGAGGCGCAGGGGCGCGCCCGGCACGCTGCTTCAGGTCCTCAAGGGAAACTTCGGACATGCGACGTTCGAGGTCGACGCGGACGTCGGCGACGATGTCGTCGAGAACCGTCATCGGTCCTCCGATCGCGCGTGCGAGCCGCACGGGCATACGTCCACGCCGTCAGGGTAACCCCGGGCGCTGAGGGGGTTCGCGTCAGCCCACTCCGGAGCCCAGATAGGGCGTGAAGTTGCGGACGATCCCGAAAACGAGGAGCACGATCGCCACGACCATGGGGAGGGCGCGCTGCCACCGCGGGATGACGCGGGCCGGATCGGGCCAGCGCCCCTTCCACGCGCGCACCATCCACAGGACCCATCCGGCTACGAGCAGCGGGACGAGGACGACGAAGAGAAGGTTGTTGTCCAGCGCGGTGGGGATATCGCCGTTGGCCAGCGCATGGGTGGCGCGCAGTCCGCCGCACCCGGGGCAGTCCACGCCGAAGAGCAGGCGCGTGGGACACATCGGAAGAGGACTCGGACCGTTGGGGTCGACGAACCTCAGCACCAGCGTGGCTCCGGCCACCGCGCACCCGGTGATGACAGGCGCGACCATGCGCCGCCATCGCGGCCTCGCGTCGATGCGCGGGCCCGAGGCACGCACCTCGGTCGGCAGGGTCACGACCTCAGACTACGGCGGCGGGGGGCGCGGGGGCGAGCGGAACGCCGACCGCGAACGCCGCGCCCCCCTCGGGAGCGTTGCCGGCGCGCGCCCAGCCGCCCATTCCGGCAGCCAGGCGTCCCACGAGCGCGAGTCCGAGGCCCGTACCCACCTGGCGCACCCCCCGGTAGCGCTCGTGGAGCACCCCCGGCTCGAAGGCGACCTCGAGGTCCTCCGCCGCGAGTCCGGGGCCGCTGTCCCGCAGTTCGACGATGCCCCATGTGGGGTGCCTGTGGACCGCGAGCACGATGAGCGCGTCGGCGGGCGTCACGCGCAGGGCGTTCTCCGCGAGGTTGTCGAGGATCTGGCGCAGGCGAAGGGGGTCGGCGAGCACGAACACCGGGGAGTCGGGCACCTCCGACCGGAAGGCGACTCCTGCACGCTCGCAGCGGTCCTCCCACACGGGCGCCGCGTCGCGCACGAGTTCGCCGAGGTCGACCGTGACGGGCGTGATGCGAAAGTCGTCCGCACGCAGGCGCGCGAGGTCGAGGAGGTCGCTCACGAGACGATCGAGACGCTGAGTCTCGGCGCTCATGACCGCGCCCGTTCGGGACACCTCCGCGGGATCCACGAGCCCGTCAGCGAGGGCCTCGGCGTAGCCTCGCACCGATGTGATGGGCGTGCGCAGCTCATGCGAGACCGACAGGAGGAACTCGCGCTGCCGTCCTTCGGACACGGCGAGCGCGGCACTGAGGCGGTTGAGCGACTCTGCGATGTTGGCGACCTCGGCGGGTCCCTCCGGCGTGACGACGACGCCGCGCTCTCCTCCCCCGAGGCGGTTCGCCGCCTCCGCGGCCACGCGCAACGGACGGATGATGCGACGGCTGGCGAGCACCGCCACGATGACGGCGATCGCGAGGCCGATGAGGAGGGCGATGACCAGGCGCACGAGGATGTCGCCCGCGGGAGCGCCCGCGACGGAGACCGGCTGCACGAGCACGACGCCGACGCCGGGTTCCAGCGGGCGCCCGACGACGAGCACGGGGCCGGAGGGCGTGTCGGCCGTCGTCGAGACCGAGGACCCGGACGCCAATGCGGCGGCGTCCTCGTCGGTCACCCCGGCGGGGAGGTCGGTCGCGCCCTCGGGGACGACGTACGCCGTCACCTGCTCGGCATTGAGGACGGAGGCGACGCGACGCGGCAGGACGAACTGCCCATCCTGGTCGACCGTCAGGGTCGTCGCCGTGAGATCCGCCAGCCGCGTGAGCTCGACGCGCGCCGCCCGCTCGGCCGAGCCGCGGATGAGGGGGAATGACACCAATCCGGCCACCAGGACCGCGATCGCGGCCACCGCCGTCGTGAGCAGGACGATGCGGGAGAGGATGCCGGGTCTGCGCCGGACGGCGGGCGGCGCTCCGACGGGTGCTCCCGAGATGCTCACGACGGTGCCTCCGCTGAGTAGCCCACCCCGCGCACCGTGCGGATCGGGCTTGCGTCACCGAGCTTGGCACGCACCTGCGCGACATGGACGTCGACGGTGCGCGTGCCGACAGCGCTGGCGTAGCCCCACACTTCGGAGAGAAGCTCCTCGCGCGTGAACACCCGGCCGGGATGCGCAAGCAGGTGCTCGAGGAGGTCGAACTCCGTGGCCGTGAGGGAGACCTCCTCGCCGCGTGCGCGGACATGGCGTCCACGGCGGTCGAGGGCCACGTCGCCCACGGTGATGACGTCCGGCGCCTCCGGGGCGGCTCGCGCGTGCCGGAGCGCGACCTTGACCCGGGCGACGACCTCGCGCGGGCTGAAGGGCTTGGTGATGTAGTCGTCGCCACCGAGCTCGAGCCCGAGCACGCGATCGACCTCGTCGTCCCGCGCGGTGCAGAACAGCACCGGGGTCCAGTCCCCCGCCGCGCGCATGCGTCGGCACACCTCGGTCCCGTCGAGCCCGGGAAGGCCCACGTCGAGGATGACGGCGTCGGGTCGGAAGGACCGGAGGGCGTCTAGCGCGGCAGGGCCGTCGGACACGACGTGGACGGCGTAGCCCTCGCGAGCCAGGTACATGCGGAGCACGTCCGCGATGGGAGCCTCGTCGTCGACGACGAGGATCGTCCCCTTCGCGACGCTCAGTCGGCGACGCCTTGGGTTGGCTGCGGGGAGGCCTGCCGGCGATCACGCGCGCTCGTGCCCGGGGCACCGAGCCCCATCAACTGCATGACCTTGCCCACGACCGGGGCCAGGACCACCATGCCGACGCCCACCCAGAACATGACCCAGTTGCCCAGCATCACGCCGAGGGTTCCCACGACGAACGCGAGCATGATGATGATGACCGTGGTCCAGGCCGCCGGGGTCTGTCCATGATTGTCGTGCTCCGCGCTCACCGGACCTCCTCGCGTAGGGGCAACGCTCTCATTCAACCAGCCCGCCCTTGCGGATCGGTGGGGTCCTCGCCGCGATCGAGGGCATCCCAGGCGGCGATCCCGCCCACCGGGCCATCGCCGGGCGCGCCGGCACCCTGCCCGCCCGGTGCGCCGGCACCCTGCCGAGGAACCTCCCGCTGGTAGCGCGATGACAGCACCGGCCACCTGCTGCCCCTGAGCACCGCCAGCAGTCCCGTCACGAGCATCGCGAGGCCGCCCCCGAGCCCGACGATCCACCACGCGGTCGAGGATGCCGATGCCTGGGCGGCGGAGATGGCGCCCGGATCAACGCCCCGTGCGGCCAGGGCCGCCTCGGTGAAAGCCGCGCCGGCGAAGCCGAAGGTGAGGGCGATGGCACCCGCCGCGCCTCCGGCCAACCCCACGACCGCCCCGACGAGGGCACGGCCCCATCGGCGGGTGGCGAGGATCCCCGCCACGCCGGCAAGTCCCACCAGGCCTGCCGCACCCCCCAGGGGCGCGAGCTCCCGGCCCGTGAGCGACACCGTCGTCGACGGCGAGGGCCCCTCCCCGGCGAACAGGGCGACCTCGACGGTCTCCCACGTCGACCCGTAGGACACGAGCACAAGCACGGACCCGACCGCGAGCAGCAGAAGGGCCACCGCGTAGTCACGGGAAGCAGGGGCCACGGTCACGGCCCGTCGGCGAGCTCGCGAAGCGTGCCGGCGATAGCCACGGCATCGAGCACCGCGGCTGCCTTCGCCCGGCACTCGGCCTCCTCGGCGACCGGGCTGGAGTCCGCGACCACTCCTGCTCCTGCCTGGACGTGGGCCAGTCCGTCCTGGACGACCGCGGTGCGGATCGCGATCGCCATGTCGAGATCGCCGGCGAAGTCGACGTAGCCCACGACCCCGCCGTAGAGCCCCCGACGCACGGGTTCGAGTTCGTCGATGATCTCCATGGCCCTCGGCTTGGGAGCACCGGAGAGCGTGCCCGCGGGGAAGCACGCGGCGAGGGCGTCGTAGGCCGTCCTTCCGGGACTCAACTGCCCGACCACTGTCGACACGAGATGGATGACGTGGGAGTAGCGCTCCACCTGCATGAACTCCACCACCTCCACCGAGCCCGGCGCACAGACGCGACCGAGGTCGTTGCGCCCCAGGTCGACGAGCATGAGGTGCTCGGCGCGCTCCTTCTCGTCCGCGAGCAGGTCCTCGGCGAGCGCCGCGTCCTCCTCGGCGGTCGACCCGCGCCGGCGCGTGCCGGCGATGGGGTGAAGTCGGCAGCGACCGCCGGAGACGGTGACCAGGGCCTCCGGAGACGAGCCCACGATGTCGAAGGCCACATCGTCCTCCGCCGCGCGACGGACGTCCTCGGCCGACGAGGCACCGAGCTGCGCCTCGATGCGCGGCATGCGGATGAGGTACATGTACGGGCTGGGGTTGGTCACGCGCAGGACGCGGTAGAGGTCCAGCGAGGACGCCGGGCACGCCGCATCGAAGCGCTGCGACAGGACGACCTGGAAGGCATCACCTGCGCGGATGTGCTCCTGGGCCGACTCGACGGCCGCGTGGTAGTCCGCCGTGTCCGTGCGGCAGCTCACGTCGGCCCGGGCCCGGGGGTCGTACGTCGCGACGGTCGAGGGCGCGGGCGCCTCGAGCGCTGCCGTCATCTCTTCGATCCGCCGCACGGCGTCACGCCAGGCCTCGTCGACGCCCTCGTCGCTGGCGTCGTAGTTGATCGCGTTCGCGATGAGCAGGACAGTGCCGTCGGCGTGATCGAGCACGGCGAGGTCCGTGGCGAGCAGGAAGCCCATCTCGGGGATGCCGAGTTCATCGGGGTTGGCATCCGGCAGGCGCTCCCACCGCCGCACCGCGTCGTAGGCGACGTACCCCACCATGCCCCCGGTGAGCGGCGGCAGGCCCTGCGGCGGATCAGTGTGCAGGAGCGCCACCGTGTCGCGCAGTGCGGCCAGGGGATCGCCCCCCTCGGGCACGCCGACCGGCGGCCTGCCCGTCCAGAGGGCGCGGCCTTCGCGCTCGGTGAGCATGGCGGCACTGCGGGCACCGACGAAGCTGTAGCGCGAGTAAGCGCGTCCGTGCTCGGCAGACTCCAGCAGGAAGGTGCCCGGACGCTCCCCGGCGAGTTTGCGGTAGAGCCCCACCGGCGTCTCCCCGTCAGCCAGCAGCCGACGGACCACCGGGATGACCCTGCGTCCGGGAGCGAGCTCGCGGAATCGGGCGAGATCGGGGGACGTGCCGCCCGGCGCAGGCAGCGGGAACCCCCACGCGACCTTCTCGCTCACTGCTCCGCCCCGAAGCATGAGCGACGGCCGGTGTGGCAGGCCACCCCCTCCTGGTCCACGAGGAGGAGGATCGCGTCGCCGTCGCAGTCCAGCCGGATCTCTCTCACGTGCTGGGCGTTGCCGGACGTCTCGCCCTTGACCCAGTACTCCTGGCGGCTGCGCGACCAGTAGGTCGCCCTCCCCGTCTCCTGCGTGCGGCGCAGCGCCTCCGCGTCCATCCACGCCAGCATGAGCACCTCGCCCGTGTCCCACTGCTGGGCGACCACGGCGACGAGGCCGTTCGCGTCGAACCTCGGCTCGATCACTCCGACATCCTTCCCGTCGGGCGCACCGGGAGGCCGGCGTCCGCGAGGGCGGCCTTGACCTCGGGGATCGTCACCGACCTGAAGTGGAAGACACTGGCGGCGAGGACGGCATCGGCGCCGGCGATCACCGCCGGGGGGAAGTCGGCCGCCGCGCCGGCCCCGCCGCTGGCGATCACCGGAATGCCGACGCACTCGCGCACCGCGGCGATGAGCTCGAGGTCGAAGCCGGCCTGGGTCCCGTCAGCGTCCATCGAATTGAGCAGGATCTCCCCCGCGCCGCGCGCGGCGGCCTCGCGAGCCCACGCCAGGGCATCGACGCCCGTGCCCTCGCGCCCGCCATGGGTCGTGACCTCGAATCCGGAGGGCGTCCCGCCACCGCATCGGCGCGTATCCAAGGACACGACCACGCACTGCGCGCCGAAACGGAGCGCAGCCTCGTCGATGAGCTCGGGCCTGCGGATGGCCGCGGTATTGACGCTCACCTTGTCGGCGCCCGCGCGCAGGAGGCGATCGAAGTCCTCGACCGCGCGGACTCCCCCTCCCACCGTCAGCGGGATGAACACCTCGTCGGCCGTCCGTCGCACGACGTCGTACGTCGTCTCGCGGTCCCCCGAAGTGGCGGTGATATCGAGGAACACGAGTTCGTCGGCCCCCTCGTCGTCGTACCGGCGGGCGAGTTCGACCGGGTCCCCGGCATCGCGCAGACCGGTGAAGTTCACCCCCTTGACGACCCGTCCCTCGTCGACATCGAGGCACGGCATCACGCGAACGGCGAGCGTCACGGCTGCGGGGGGCCCCACTCGAAGAAGTCGAAGCGCGCCTGCACCGCGGCGATCGCATCCGCGAGCGTGAAGGCATTGTCGTAGAGCGCGCGACCGACGATGGCTCCCTCGATGCCGTCGGGCATCATCTCGACCAGCTTGTGGAGGTCCTCGAGCTTCGCGATGCCGCCCGAGGCGATGACGGGACGCTCGGTGTGCTTGCAGACGCGGTGGAGGAGATGGAAGTGCGGCCCGTGCATCGTGCCGTCGCGCTCGACGTCCGTCACGATGTAGCGGGCGCATCCCGCGGCATCGAGCCGGGTGATCGCCTCGAAGATGTCGCCGCCCTCCTGGGTCCAGCCGCGCGCCGCGAGCGTCGTCCCCCTCACGTCCAGCGACACGGCGATGCGATCGCCGTGCTTCGCGATGGCCGACGCCACCCAGTCGGGGGCCTCGAGCGCGGCCGTGCCGATGACAGCTCGAGTCGCCCCTGTCGCCAGCGCGGCCTCGAGGGATTCGTCGTCGCGGATGCCCCCGGCCACCTCGACCACCTCGACCCGGTCGCGGACAGCGTGGACGACCCTGGCGACGACCTCGGCGTTCGACCCGCGCCCGAAGGCCCGGTCGAGATCCACGACGTGGAGCCAGCGGGCTCCCTGGTCCACCCAGGACTCTGCCGCGCGCACGGGATCGCCGTAGCCGGTCTCGCTCCCCGGCTCACCCTGCACGAGCCGGACGGCGGTCCCCTGCTGGATGTCGACGGCGGGCATGAGCACGAAGGCCCGGGGGGTCATGTTCTTGTGCGACATGGGAGTGAGCCTACGCAGGGGAGGTTGCGAGCGTGTCCGGGGACACCACCGGGATCTCCCGCTCGCGCAACTCATCGGCGAGAGGTGATCGTCCGGTCACGACGACATCGCCATCAACGGCGCGCTCGAGGATGAGCGCGGCGGTCGCGTCCGTCACTCCCCCCGGGGCGTGGACGACCACGAGCCGGACTCCGGACGCCGTGGTCGTCTCTCCTTCCGGCTCCGCGCACCCGGATCCCTCCACGACCGCGACCAGGAGAGGCGTCGTGCCGTCGCCCGCCACGGTCCGCGGCACGTGCTCGGATTCGCGCAGGTCGCTGACGTACGCCGGCACGGTCACGCTCCTGGGCTGCCACCACGAGAACGGGCGCTCGCCGACGACACGCTCCACGTCGATCCAGACCCGCGTCTCCCCGGGCCCGGGCGGAGGTCCCATCTCCGGCGGGGGGCTCATGGCCGCGCGAACCTCCGCGGCCTGCTCCGGGCCGAGGACGATGTGCGCCACCTTGTCGATCACACTCACCACCGCATCCTCGACGGACTCGCTGGCCCGCTGGGAGTCCGTCTTCTTCCGCCCGGAGTTCACGGCCCAGGCCGTGATCGCGGAGATGAGCACCGCCGAGAAGAATACGCCGGACAGGATCACGGCAGAGCCGATGAGATTGCCCTCTTCGCTCTCCGGGGAGTAGGTCGAGACGGCCCGGTGGAACCGGAAGATCTGCCCGAGCCCCCAGAAGAGGGCCTGGCCGGCATTGCGGATATTCCCGGTCCCTGCCTCTTCCTCCACCTCGGCGAGAGCGACGGACGTGACGAGGAGGATCGAGAGGACCGCGGCGAGGGAGAAGGCGATGGCGTGGCCTCGGGCCAGGTCACGGATCGAGATGAGGAGGGCCGCGTACACGAACAGGAGACCGATTTCCTCGGGCAGTCCCAGGAGGTAGGGAACGGGAGTGAGCACGATGAGGACGTCCGGCAGCGCCTCGAGAAGACCCGCCTTGCGGGTCGGTGCCGTGACGAACTGGTACGCCGCGAGCACGAGCAGGAGCACTCCCACGCACGCGGCCGCCAGCAGCCACCGGGTCGTCTCCGCCCCGCGCCTCTCGTCGACGTAGGGAACCACGAGAAGCCCGACGTACACGCCCGCGACCAGGAGGTTGACCAGGCGGCGGGGCCGGTCTCCCGCCCATGCCTCACTGACGTACACGAATCGCGATCGTAGGGGACGACCTCCGGCGAACGACGCGTCACACCCGACCGAAGGAGAGGACCCACACCACGGGGGCGGCCAGGAGGGTGAGCGCGAGGACGACGAGGCGGCTTCCCCAGTTCGGCAGGAAGGGCCAGGTCACCACCTGGATCATCACGATGCCCGCGGCGAACGCCATGAGCCGGCGGCGACGGCGGCGCGCCAGGATGCCGGGCGTGAACCGGGGAGCGTCGGGCACGATCCCGGCCAGTGCCTGCTTGCCGCGATCCACGCGTTCACGACGGGCCCGCTTGCGGGCCCGCGCCTCGCGCTCCCGCTGCGCCTCGGCCTCGCGCTCGGCGCGCTTCCGGGCGCGCTCCTTGGCCATCAGGCGATCGTCCCCAGCCAGGACCGGAGCAGGGACAGCCCCGCCTCGCCCGACTTCTCCGGGTGGAACTGCGTCGCCCACAGGGGGCCGTTCTCGACCGCGGAGACGAAGTCCGACCCGTACGTCGTCCAGGTGACCCGCGGTGCCGCGAGACGGCCGGCCGGATCGATCGGAAGATCCCAGCTCTGGACGGCGTAGGAGTGCACGAAGTAGAAGTACTCCTCCTCGACCCCGCGGAACATCTCCGACCCCGTCGGCGGACTCACGGTGTTCCAGCCCATGTGCGGGAGCACCGCTGCCTCCAGCCGGGTCACGGCTCCCGGCCACTCCCCCATGCCCTGCGTCGTCACGCCGTGCTCCTCGCCGAACTCGAAGAGGATCTGCATGCCTACGCAGATCCCGAGCACCGCACGTCCTCCGGCCAGCCGGCTGTCCACGATCCGCGGGCCGTCCACGGAGACGAACCCGGCCATGCAGGCGGCGAATGCCCCCACGCCCGGAACGACAAGGCCGTCGGCCTCGCGCGCGGCATCCGGGTCGGCCGTGACGGTGACGGTCGCGCCCGCGCGCTCCAGGGCGCGCTGAGCGGACCTCAGATTGCCCGAGCCGTAGTCGAGGACGACCACGTCGGTCACACGGGGTCCCAGGCGTAGAGGAAGGCAGCCACGACGGACATCACCGTGAGGATGAGGAGGATCCACATCGCATTGCGACGTCCCTGCCGGGCGAACGAATAGGCGCCTCCGCCGAGGAAGCAGGCGAGGGCCAGCAGGGCGATCACCGCCCAGGACAGCGTCATGAGCCCGCGACGGAGTCGGCGGACGACAACGTGCCCTTCGTGGAAGGCACGCCCACCACGCGGGGATCCAGGGTGACGGCGTCACGCAGCGCTCGTGCGAACGCCTTGAACTGCGCCTCCACGACGTGATGGGCGTTCCGCCCGCTGATGACACGGACGTGCAGCGTCACCTGCGCGGTGGCCACGAACGACTCGAGGATGTGCCGAGTCAGGGTCGTGTCGTAGGTGCCGATGAGCTCGACGATCTGCGGCTCGTCGTGAACGAGATACGGCCGACCGGAGAGATCCACGGCGCACTGCGCCAGCGACTCGTCGAGAGGGACGAGGGCATCGCCGTAGCGGCGCGTGCCCGCGGCATCCCCCAGCGCTTCGCGGAACGCCCGTCCGAGAGCCAGCGCGGTGTCCTCCACCGTGTGGTGCGCGTCAACCTCAAGGTCTCCGACGGTGTCGACCATGAGGTCGAATCCGCCGTGCTTGCCCAGCTGCGACAGCATGTGGTCGAAGAACGGGACGCCGGTCGAGACCGACGCCACTCCCGTCCCGTCGAGGTCGATCTCGACGAGGACGCGGCTCTCCTTGGTGGTGCGCTCGACTCGGCCCCTTCGGCTCATGTCATCCCCTCCGCGTCGCTCCCGGCCTCTTCCGCGGCCATCATCCCGCCCATCCCCAGCACGCCGAGCAGCGCGGTTCGGAAGGCGGCGTTCTCCTCGGGCGTGCCCACCGTGACGCGCAACCACCCCTCCGGTCCCGTCTCGCGCACGAGCACGCCGCGGTCCAGGAGTCCCTCCCAGACGCGCCGGCGGTCGGAGAATCGGCCGAACATGACGAAGTTCGCGTCGGAGTCGACGGCCTGAAGGCCCTCGGCCCGCAGCCAGTCCACGAGCCCGTCCCTCTCGCGGCGGAGGGCATCGACCTGGCCGAGCAGTTCGTCGGAGAAGGACAGGGCGGTGCAGGCGATCGCCTGGGTCGCGCTCGAGAGGTGGTACGGCAATCGGACGACGCGCAGCGCATCGATGATCTCCGGCCGGGCCACGGCGTAGCCCACGCGGGCCCCGGCGAGGGCGAAGGCCTTGCTCATCGTCCGGGTCACCACGAGGTTGGGATGCACCTCGAGCAGGCAGAGGGCCGATGGCGTGCCCGGGCGGCGGAACTCGGCGTACGCCTCGTCCACGATCACGATTCCCGGGGCGATCGCGCAGGCCGCGGAGATGACCTCGAGTGGCAGCGCGGTCCCCGTGGGGTTGTTCGGGGAGGCGAGGACGACGATGTGGGGCCCGCCCCCGATGATCGCGGCCACCGCGGTCATCGCGTCCAGGCTGAAGTCGGGGTTTCGGCGCACGGTGCGATAGGCGGTGAAGGTGTCGCGCGCGTACTGCTCGTACATCGAGTAGGTGGGGGCGAAGGACATCGCGAGTCGACCGGGCCCACCGAACGCACTGAAGAGGTGGTGCATCACCTCGTTGCTGCCGTTGGCGGGCCAGACCTGATCCGCGCGGACCTCGACCTCGCTCTCCGCGCGCAGGTAGGCAGCCAGGTCCTCGCGAAGCTCCCACGCCTCACGGTCCGGGTAGCGATTGAGGGATCGGGCCGCGTCGGCCATCGCCTGTCCCATCGCCTCGGCCAGTGCGTCGGACGGCGGGAAGGGGTTCTCGTTGGTGTTCAGGCGCACGGGCACGTCGATCTGGGGGGCGCCGTAGGGCTCAACCCCCCTGAGATCCTCGCGCACGGGGGCCTGATCGGACACGGTCAATCCCCGGAGTCGCGCACCCGCACCCGGATCGCCTCAGCGTGGCCGGGGAGATCCTCGGCGAGGGCCAGCGCGACCACGTGGCCGGCGACGTCCGCGAGGGCAGAGTCGTCGTAGTCGATGACGTGGATGCCGCGGAGGAACGTCTGCACCGACAGGCCCGACGAGTGGGTGGCCGACCCTCCGGTGGGGAGCACGTGATTGGAGCCGGCGCAGTAGTCGCCGAGCGACACCGGGGCGTGGGTGCCCACGAAGATGGCTCCCGCGTTGCGTACGCGCATGGCCACCTCGCGGGCGTCGCGCGTGTGGATCTCCAGGTGCTCGGCTGCGTAGGCGTCCACGACCCTGAGGCCCGACGCGACATCGTCGACGAGGACGATGCCGCTCTGGGGACCCGCGAGCGCCTCGGAGACGCGCTCGACGTGCTTGGTGCGTCCCAACTGGTCCGCCACCTCCCGATCCACGGCCTCGGCCAGCTCCGGCGACGTGGTGACGAGAACCGCGGCCGCAAGCGTGTCGTGCTCGGCCTGGCTGATGAGATCGGCAGCCACGTGCGACGGATCCGCCGCATCATCCGCGAGGATCGCGACTTCGGTGGGGCCCGCCTCGGAATCGATGCCGATGACGCCCTTGAGCAGGCGCTTCGCTGCGGTCACCCAGATGTTCCCCGGGCCGGTCACGAGATCGACCGGCTCGCAGACGCCGGGCGCGCCGTAGGCGAGCATGGCGACTGCCTGCGCGCCGCCCACGGC
>CAIVWG010000035.1 GCA_903909555.1 uncultured bacterium
CGGCAACCGCGCCCCTCGTAGCAACTCGGCTCGTCGGCATCCTGGATCTCCTCCCGCTCACGAGAGGCTAGCGGCGGCCAGCAGCACGTGTCATGCCGATCGACGGATGGGGTGGATGTCCCGGAAGCGGCTCGTCCTCAGGATTGGCGTCGGCTGAGGGCCAGCAGCGCGGCATAGGCGAGTGCGAAGACCAGTCCGACGCCCAGGTAGGCCCAGCGCAAGGGAGTCCAGCCCGCCGTCGGCAGCGTGACCACGAGCACGCTCATGGCCAGGCTCACCAGCACCATCACGGCGGCGGCCCCGAGGACGGGATGATCCCCGGCACGGCGGACCAGCCACATCTGGCCGGCGAGCCCGAAGAGCGCGACCCCCAGGATTCTCAGGGTCCACAGGACCTCCTCGACGGTCGTCATGCCGAGCCAGGCGGCAAAGGACCGCGGGGAGACCACCAGCACGATGGCGGACAGCAGGAACACCAGGGAACCGACCGCGAGCACGACCCGGATGAGGTGGGCGGAGGCCCCGACTCCGCTGATCTCGCGCAATTCGAGATCCGTCATACGCGCACGGTACTGCGGCGTGTCGCGATTTCGCGGTTACGGCACGCGCGCTACACGGTGTCAGCGTCGCCCGCGAGCAACTCCTGTGGCAGGACCGAGAGCGTGTAGCCGCTGTCGCTCGGAGTCAGCACCCAGTACAGGTCGAAGCGGTTCTCCGGCCAGGCGCTCGGCACCTCGACCCCGGATGCGAGCGGGAACTCCCGGGTGAGGTCGGGGATGTGGCCGTGGTCCCACACCACCAGGGTCGGGTCGTCGGCCTGGAGGATCTCGCGCGCCAGCTTCGCCTCATCGCCCCGGCCCAGGTGGTCGAGCATGTCGAGGTCGAGGCGGCGGGCGATCCCGTGGGCGGTGAGCCGGGGCCGGTCGCTCTCGTGGTCGGGGTCCTTCGCGGTGGCATAGACCCGCTGAGGCCTTCCGAACGGGTCCCCGGGGCGGCCCGCGTAGGCCATGCGCGCCGCGAGGGCCCCCGCCCGTGACCAGCCCCGGGGCGTGAGCCCGTGACCGGTGGGGCGCCCCTTGTGGTCGACGCCGTCGGCCACGCCGGGCTCCGGCTTCTCCGCGTGCCGGACGATGACGACGATCGGCTGTGCTGTCATACGAGACCCTCCGCCAGGTCCGGCTCGGCAAGCCGGAGCTCCGCTAGGAAGGATGCCGTGAGGTGGTCGACCAGTGCGTGGCGGGGGACCGAACCCGGATCCCAGGCGATCACCGTCTCCTCCATCCCCACGAGCCAGCCCCGAACGACAAGTCGCGTGAGCGCGCTCGCGTGCTTGCATCCCGCCGCGTCGAGCCAGCGGGGCACGAGCGCATCGCGGGTCCGGTCGATGAGGTCGACGACGCGCTGGTCGCCTCCCCCGGCTCCGCGAACCAGTGCGGTGTAGCTCAGCCTGTTGCGCTCCACGAGCCGGACGAACCCGTCGACGAGAGTCCGAATGCGGTCGGCTGGCCCCAGGCCGTCGGGAATGCGTGGCGGACGCAGGAGGCGCTCGCCCATCGCGGACACGACCGCGAAGTAGAAGTCGGCCTTGGTGGGGAAGTAGTGAAAGAGCAGGGTCCGCGAGATCCCCGCCGCCGCAGCCACGTCATCGAGGGGCATCTCGTGTATAGGACGGGACTGCAGGAGTTCCCAGCCCACCTCGATGAGCTGCGCCCGCCGGGCGTCGGCGCTCATGCGCGTGGAGGGCCCCGCCGACGCGGGAAGGGTCGACGGGGCAGCCAGGCCACCCCTGTCGGCAGGGCTCACCACGTCAGGAGTAGCGGCCACCCGAGTCCGCCAGGGCGACGAGGGAGGCGGGAGGCGTGAAGCGGTCGCCGTACTTCGCGGCCAGGTCCCGCGCCCGCGCGACGAATCCCGCGGGACCCCCGGGGTAGCCGTTGACGTACTGCAGGACCCCGCCTGTCCACGGCGGGAACCCGATACCGAAGATGGAGCCGATGTTGGCCTCGGGGACCGACCGCAGCACGCCCTCGTCGTAGCACTTCACCGACTCGAGGGCCTCCGCGAAGAGCATGCGCTCCTGCATGTCCTCGAACGGGATGCTGAGGTTGTCGCCGCCGAAGTTCTCGACCAGGCCGTCCCACAGGCCGAGACGCTTGCCCTCGGCGTAGTCGTAGAAGCCCGCTCCGGCAGCGCGGCCGCCACGCTCGAAATCGACCACCATGCGATCGATGGCGGCGTACGACGGATGGTCGGGGAAGGACTGCCCCGCTGCCTCCATCGCGATGCGCCCCTCCTCGCGGATGCGACGCCCGAGCGTGAGGCTCACCTCGTCGAAGAGGGCGAGGGGTCCGGTGGGATAGCCCGCCTGGAGGCCGGCCTGCTCGATGGAGGGCGCGGGTACGCCTTCGGCGAGCATGGCCACCGCCTCACCCATGAACGTCCCGATCACCCGGCTGGTGAAGAAGCCGCGGCTGTCATTGACGACGATCGGCGTCTTCTTGATCGCGGCCGCGACGTCGAGAGCCTTGGCGATCGTGGCGTCGGAGGTCTTCTCCCCGACGACGATCTCCAGCAGCGGCATCTTGTCGACCGGCGAGAAGAAGTGCAGGCCGATGAAGTCCTCGGGACGCTTGACCGCCTGGGCCAGGCCGGTGATGGGCAGCGTGGAGGTGTTCGACCCGAGCAGCGCGTCGTCGGCGACGACCTGCTCGATCCGCCCGAAGGTCTCGTGCTTGAGCTCCTGGTTCTCGAAGACGGCCTCGATGACGAGATCCGCGCCCTTGGCGGGGTCGAGGGAGTCGGCCGGCTGGATGCGCGCGAGCACCTCGTCGCGCTGGGCCTCGGTCATCTTGCCCCGCGACACCGCCTTGTCGAGCAGGCCCTGGGAGTACGCCTTGCCCTTCTCCGCTGCCTCGAGGGACGTATCGACGAGCACGACCTCGATGCCGTTGCGGGCGCATACATAGGCAATGCCCGCGCCCATCATCCCCGCGCCCATGACGAGGGCCTTCACGGGCTTGTACGGCGCATAGCCCTCCGGGCGTGCGCCGCCCTTGGTGATGTGCTGCAGGTCGAAGAAGAAAGCCTGCGTCATGTTCTTGGCGACCTGGCCGGTGGCAAGGCTGGCGAAGTAGCGGGTCTCGATCTTCTGCGCGGTCGCGAAGTCGACCTGGGCGCCTTCGACGGAGGCGGCCATGATCGCCAGCGGCGCCGGCATCGGCGCGCCCTTGACCTGCTTGCGCAGGTTGGCGGGGAACGCCGGGAGCATCATGGCGAGCTTCGGGTTGGACGGCGTACCCCCGGGCATCTTGTAGCCGGGGGCGTGCCACGGCTGCGCGGCATCGGGATGCTCCAGCACCCAGGCCTTCGCCACCGCGAGCATCTCCTCGGGAGTGGCGACCACCTCGTCGACGAGGCCGACCTCCTTGGCGGCCTGGGGCTTGCGCCGCTGGCCCTGGAGGAGCACCTCCATCAGCGCCTTCTGCAGGCCGAACATCCGCGTCGTGCGGGCCACGCCTCCGGCACCCGGGAGGAGGCCCAGGGTGACCTCGGGCAGCCCGATCTCACTGCCCTTCGCGTCGAGCGCCACGCGGTAGTGGCAGGCGAGGGCGATCTCGAGGCCGCCGCCGAGCGCGGCGCCGTTGATCGCGGCCGCGACCGGCTTGCCGAGGGTCTCGATGCGATCGAAGGCGGACTTGATGCGCGAGATCTCCTTCTCCAGGCGCGCGGCATCAGCGGGGGTCGCCTGGATGATCATGTTGAGGTCGGCCCCGGCGAAGAACGTCTTCTTGGCGCTGGTGATCACGACGCCAGCGATGTCGTCCTTCTCGTGCTCCAGGCGGTGCAGCGTCTTCTCCAGGTCGTGGATGAAGGTGTCGTTGAGGGTGTTGGCACTGCCGCCCGGGTCGTCCATCGTGAGCGTGACGACGTCGTTGTCGTCCTTGTCCCAGCGGAACATGTTGTCGTGCACGGTCATCCCTCTCTCACACTCGCTCGATGATGGTGGCCAGGCCCATGCCGCCGCCGATGCACAGGGTGACGAGCCCGTAGCGGCCGCCGATGCGGTCGAGCTCGTCCATGACGGTGCCGGTGATCATGGCGCCGGTGGCGCCGATCGGATGGCCCATGGCAATGGCGCCGCCGTTCACGTTGACCTGCTCGATATCCAGGTTGAAGTCCTTCATCCACTTGAGCACGACGGAGGCGAAGGCCTCGTTGAGCTCCCAGACATCGATGTCCTTCGGCTCGAGACCGGCCGCGGCCAGGACCTTGAGGGTGGCCGGTGTCGGACCGGTGAGCATGATCGTGGGGTCGGCGCCGGTCACGGCGGTAGCGACGACGCGTGCGCGCGGGGTGAGGCCGGCCGCCTTGCCCGCGGCCTCGCTGCCGACCAGGGTGAGCGCTGCACCGTCGACGATGCCCGAGGAGTTGCCGGGAGTGTGGACGTGGTCAATGCGCTCGACCCAGTGGTACTTCTGCAGCGCCACGGCATCGAACCCGCCCATGTCGCCCATGGCGGCGAACGAGGGATTGAGCTTGGACAGGGACTCCACGGTGGTCTCCGGCCGCATGAACTCGTCGTGGTCGAGGATCGTCACGCCGTTGAGATCCTTGACGGGGACGATCGACTTGGCGAACCGGCCGGAGCTCCAGGCCGCTGCAGCGCGCTCCTGCGAGCGGACGGCGTACGCATCGACATCGTCGCGCGAGAATCCCTCGATCGTGGCGATGAGATCGGCGCTGATCCCCTGCGGCACGAAGTAGGAGTTGTACGCCGTCTCCGGGTCCATGGCCCACGGACCGCCATCGCTGCCCATGGGCACGCGGCTCATGGACTCGACGCCGCCGGCCAGGAGCATCTGGTCCCATCCCGCGCGCACCTTCTGCGCGGCCATGTTGATGGCCTCGAGCCCGGAGGAGCAGTAGCGGTTGATCTGCATGCCGGCGACCGTGTCGGGCAGGCCCGAGGCGATCGCCGCCGTCTTGGCGATGTTGGCGCCCTGGTCCCCGAGGGGGGTGAGGCAGCCGAGGATGAGGTCGTCGATCTGGTTGGGGTCCAGGCCCGGGTGACGGGCCTGCATCTCGTCGATGAGCCCGGTGACGAGGGAGACCGGCTTGACCCCGTGCAGGGAGCCGGTGGACTTCCCCCGGCCGCGCGGGGTGCGGATTGCCTCGTAGATGAATGCCTCGGTCATGCCGTCCTCCTGCCAGTTGAGCATCTGTCAACAGACGCTACCCGCTGGTAACCCCCGTGGCAAGGGCTGGACCCCCAAGGCGTCGAGCGGTGGGTGGTGTCGCACGACACACGACACCACCCGTCGCTCCACGAGAGGGAGATGGCGAGGATGGGCGGGTGACACCGCGGCGCATAGGGCTCCTGGGCGGGGAGTCCACGGGGAAGACGACGCTGGCCCGCGGACTCGCCGACGAGTTGCCGGGGTTCGTCGCCGAGGAGTACCTCCGGGACTTCGTACGGTCCTACGGCCGAGCGCCGCTCAAGGCGGACCAGGAGGGCATCTTCCTTACGCAGCAGGCGACCGTCGCCACGGTGATGCGCGCGGCGGAGTTCGCGGAGGTGCCCTGGGTCATTGCCGATCCGCTGCCGCTGATGACCGCGGTGTACAGCGTCCTGTACTTCGATGACGACTCACTCATGGCACCGGGCATCGCCGATGCGGCGGCGTACGACGTCCTCCTGTGGTGTGCGCCCGACATCCCGTGGCAGGCCGACCTCGGGATGCGGGACGGCCCGGACGTTCGCGCTCGGACCGAAGAGCTGATCGCTGATCTCATCGCGCCCGCCCTGCCCCTGCACCGCATCAGCGGCTCCCCCGCCGATCGCCTCGCCGAGGCCCGTCGCCTGGCCGTTTGAGTTCCGTGAATGGTTGCCAACTCCGCACTTAGCAACCATTCACGGAACTCAAACGGCAGATGGTAGACGCTGGGCGGAGCGCCAGACGTCGGTGACGAGGGGGACCCCGGGCCGGTAGGCCAGGTGCACGAACGACGGGGCATCGAGCGCGATGAGGTCGGCGCGCCGCCCCGGGACCAGCACGCCGATATCGGTGCGCCGCAACGATGCCGCGCCACCGGCCGTGGCGGCCCAGACCGCCTCCGCCGGCGTAAGGCCCATCTCGCGCACCGCGAGGGCCACCATGAGCGGCATTGATGTCGTGAATGACGATCCTGGATTGCAGTCCGACGCGATCGCCACCGTGACGCCGGCGTCCCAGAGCCGTCGCGCCGGGGCATAGGTGGACCGCGTCGAGAACTCCGCGCCCGGTACCAGCGTGGCCACGGTGCGCGAACCCGCGAGCGCGTCGATGTCGTCGTCACCGAGGTGGGTGCAGTGATCCACGGACGCGGCACCGAGCTCCACGGCCAGTCGTACGCCGGCCCCCTGGGTGAGCTGATTGGCGTGCACCCGCAGGCCGAGACCCTTCGCCTGCGCAGCCTCGAGGATCCGCCGTGCCTGGTCTACATCGAAGGCACCACGCTCGACGAACACGTCCGCCCACTTCGCGTGGGGCGCGCACGCGTCGAGCATCTCACCGCAGACGAGGTCGACGTAGTCGTCGGGTCGATCGGCGTACTCGGCGGGGACGACGTGCGCGCCGAGGAACGTCGTCTCCTCGGTCACGGACTTCCCGGCCACCAGGGAACGCGCCTCATCGTGGACCGTGAGGCCGTAACCCGACTTGGCCTCCACCGTCGTCGTCCCCTGGCGGGCCGCCTCGGCGACCAGGCGCGCGGCGTTGGCCGCGAGTTCCGCATCACTGGCGGCTCGCGTCGCCGCGACCGTGGTGCGGATGCCTCCGGCGGAGTACGCCGTTCCGCTCATCCGGGCGTCGAACTCCGCCGCACGGTCGCCCGCGAAGACCGGATGCATGTGCGCGTCCACGAACCCCGGCAGCACGGCCCTGCCATCCATGTCGTGGGCCTCATCGGCCGGGGGGCAGGCTGACGACGGGCCGATCCACTCGATCACGCCGTCGACGGCGACGACCGCCGCGTCGCGGACGACCCCGAGTGGGCCCTCGCCCGCGCTGGCATCCGCGGTGGCGAGTTCGCCGATGTTCGTCCAGGCGACGGAGGTCATGACACGACCGCCCGGATCGCGCGGTCGAGTTCACGGGCCGTGTCGAGGGAGGCGTGCTTGCCGCCGCTCACCCGCTCCACTCCCCCCACGACCACCGTCGTGACGTCTGCCGGCGCCGCTGCGTAGACGAGAGCGTCGAGGAGCGAGGCGGGATCATGCCCGGCGAGCCGCACGCCGGTCGTGTCGATCTCGATGAAGTCCGCCGGAGCCCCCGGGACGAGGCCGGCCGCGGAGAGCCCGAGTGCGGACGACCCACCCGTCGTCATCACGGCCAGTAACTCCTCACCGGAGAAGGTCCCGCGCCGTCGACTGCCGAGTCGCTCGTCGAGTTCGACCGCGCGCACCTCCTCGAAGGGGTCGATGACCGCGTGACTGTCGCTGCCCAGGCAGAGCATTGCCCCAGCGTCGCGCAGCGCGGGAATCGGGCCGATCCCGTCGGCGAGGTCGCGCTCCGTGGTCGCGCAGACGCACACGTGGCTGGTGCCGAGCGCCTCGATGTCCCCGTTGGTGAGGTGCGTCGCGTGCACCGCGGTGAAGTCCCTGCCGAGCACACCCGCCTCCCGCAGCACCTCCACCGGGCTGCGCCCATAGGCCGCGCGTGACTCGGCGTTCTCCCTCGGCTGCTCCGAGACGTGCGCGTGCAAGGGCATACCGCGCTCGCGGGCGACCTCGCCAGCGACAGCGATCGCCTCCGGGGGCACGGCGCGCACGGAGTGCACGGCCAGCCCGTGCGTGACGAGCCCTGATGAGCGAAGCGACGCCGTGCGTTCGGCCCAGGCCTGAACGAATCCATCGCTGAACC
>CAIVWG010000036.1 GCA_903909555.1 uncultured bacterium
CGCTGCGGCCGCGTCGTCGCTGCTGCGGATGACCTCGATGACCTCGTCGATGTCGAGGATGGCCACGAGGAGCCCCTCGACGAGGTGCAGTCGCTCCTGGGCCTTCCTGCGGCGGTAGTCGCTGCGGCGGCGTACGACTTGGATGCGGTGATCGACGAAGACCTGCAGCATGTCCCGAAGGCCCAGGGTGAGGGGCTGGCCGTCGACCAGGGCGACGGCATTGATCGAGAAGTTCTCCTCCAGGGGGGTGAGACGGTGCAGGTGGGTCAGGAGCGCCTCGGCGCTCACCGAGGGCGCCACCTCGATGACGAGCCTGAGGCCGTGCTCGCCATCGGTGAGGTCGACGACGTCGGAGATGCCCTGGAGCTTCTTCGCGGACACGAGTTCCTTGATGCGCTCGATGACGCGCTCGGGGCCGACGCCATAGGGGAGTTCGGTCACGACGATGCCGCGACGCCGCGGTGTCACCTGCTCGATCCGGGTGGTCGCCCGGATGCGGAAGGAGCCTCGGCCGGTCAGGTAGGCCTCGCGCACGCCCTCGAGCCCCACGATGCTTCCCCCGCTGGGCAGATCCGGCCCCGGCACGAAGCGCATGAGGTCCTCGGGCGTCGCCTCGGGGTGCAGGACCAGATGACGTGCGGCAGCGCAGACCTCGCCGAGGTTGTGCGGCGCCATGGACGTGGCCATGCCCACGGCGATGCCCGCGGCACCGTTGACGAGGAGGGCGGGGAATGCCGCGGGGAGGACGACGGGCTCGAGTTCGCGGCCGTCGTAGTTGGACACGAGGTCGATGACGTCCTCATCGATCCCGCCGGTCATGGCGACCGCAGCGGGGGCAAGTCGGCACTCGGTGTAGCGCATCGCCGCGGGACCGTCGTCCAGCGACCCGAAGTTGCCGTGACCGTCCACGAGCGGCACGCGGAGAGTGAAGGGCTGGGCCATGCGCACGAGCGCGTCGTAGATCGCGCTGTCACCGTGGGGATGAAGGCGTCCCATGACCTCCCCGACCACGCGGGCGCTCTTGACGTGGCCTCGATCAGGACGCAGACCCATCTCGCCCATCTGGTAGAGGATGCGGCGCTGGACCGGCTTCAATCCGTCTCGTGCATCGGGCAGCGCGCGGGCGTAGATGACCGAGTAGGCGTACTCCAGGAACGACGACCGCATCTCCTCGTCGACGTCGCGCTCGATGATCCGCTCGCCGGGAGCGGGAGTGGACGCGGTGCGGCGCGGCATGTGCGGTCCTTTCGCGGGAGCTCTGGTGGCTGGCGCGTGCAGGGTCTCTCCGTCGTGATCCTCCTGCCCCAAGGTCGATGGTGCCCTAGGGCCGCCCTCCTACCCGGGCAACGGCGCGGCCGGCGAGCGTGGCGGCCTCGGTGAGGCATTCCCCCGGGCCGCCGCCGGCGGTCCAGGCCGCCAGGAACCCGGCCGCGAAGGCATCCCCGGCACCCGTGGTGTCGACGGCTCGGGCGGGCGCGGCCGGGACCTGCCACTCCCGTCCCTCGGCGGATCGGGCGTGAGCGCCGTGCGCCCCGCGCTTCACGACGACGAGGCCGAACTGGTCGATCAGCGACCGTGACGCGGTCCCGGCCGTCCCAGGCTCGGCCGGCAGCCCCGCCAGTGCCGCGGCCTCGGGCTCGTTGGCGAAGCACACGTCGGCGGCACCGACCCAGGCCAGGAACCGTTCTCGACCGGTTCGCTCCAGCGGCACCACCGACGAGGCGTCGACGCTGACGGTCATGGACTCCGCACGCGCGATCTCGAGCGCGGCGAGCGCAGCCGCGCGCGACCCGTCCCGCATCAGGGTGTACCCGGTCACGTGCAGGTGGCGTCCGGCTCTGAACTCACCCAGGGGGAGATCCTGGGGCTGGAGGGCGTCATTGGCCCCGGAGTCCGGGAGCATCGTCCGCTCGCCATCGGGGCCGACGATGACGATGCAGGTGCCGGTGGGCCGCTGGCGGTCGCACTGCAGGTGGACGCTGATGCCCAGCCCGCGCAGTGCCTTCTCGGCCTCGCGACCCCACGTGTCGTCTCCGATTCGGGCGATGAGGGACGCGGCGCAGCCGGCCGTGGCCAGCCACGCCGCGACGTTGGCCGCGCTTCCCCCTCCGAGCGCCGAAATGCGCGCCTCGACGTCGCTCCCGGGCACGGGTGGATGGCCGACATGGGCGACCAGGTCCGTCATGATGTCACCGACGACGAGGACCCTCGTGTCGCTGTCGGTCATGCGGCGTCGATCCGCGCCACCTCGACCGCGATATCAGCCGCGAGCGCGGAGTTGTTGAGGATGATCGACGTGTTGACCTCGAGGCTGCGTCCGCCCGTGGCCCGGTGGAAGTGATCCAGGAGGAAGGGCGTCACGGCCTTGCCGTGGACGCCTTTCTGGCGACCGAGGTGGAGGCCTTCATCGAGGACGCGGTCGTGGAGATCCGGGTCCATCTGCTCGTTCGGGGGGATGGGGTGTGCCACGACGACGCTCCCCGAGGTGCCCAGGGCGTCACGGGCATGGAGGATGCGCGCGACTTCCTCGGCGGAGTCCACGCGCCACTCCACGGGCGCCCCCGAATCCGACAGGTAGAACCCGGGGAACCGATCAGTGCCGAACCCGAGGACCGGGACGTTGAGGGTCTCGAGGCGTTCGAGGGTGGCGGGGACGTCGAGGATGGACTTGACTCCGGAGCAGACCACGATGATGGACTCCTGGGAGAGCGTAGCCAGGTCGGCGGACTCGTCCCAGCTGTCGCGGGCCTCCCGATGGACGCCGCCGAGGCCGCCGGTGGCGAAGACGCGGATGCCCACCCGCGCGGCTGCGTGACTGGTCGCGGCGACTGTCGTCGCGCCCGGGAGGCCTCGCGCGACCACGGTCCCGAGGTCGCGCAGGCTGACCTTGACCACGTCGTCGCGGGCGGCGATCTCTTCGAGCTCGCCATCGCTGAGGCCGACGCGGACGGCGCCCCCCAGCACCGCGATGGTGGCGGGCACCGCCCCCCTCTCGCGCACCGTCGCCTCCACGGCCCGGGCGACCCGGAGGTTCTCTGGCCGGGGCAGCCCGTGGGCCACGATCGTGGATTCCAGGGCCACGACGGGCCGGCCGGCATCGAGCGCGGCCGCGACGTCGGGGTGCACGACCAGGGGCGAATTCGTCACGGGGTCACGCTAGTGCCCCACCGGGGCGCATCCTTCGACCCGGGTGGGAGGATGCCCCCATGACGGACGCTTCGACGCTGCATCGCCAGCTGCGGACCGACATCGAGCGCAGCGGGTACTACCCCGCCCTCGTCTCCGATGCGCTGGAGACGGCTCTCGCGGGGGAGCCACTCGTGGCCTACGTCGTCCATCACGAGGCGACGTTCGAGAGGGACGAGTTGCGCAGGCACGTGACCGTGCTGGTGCTGACGCCGACGCGCCTCATCGTGGGCCACACTGACGAGCACGGTCCCGACGACTCCTGCCCCGAGTCCTACGCCAGCGCCTCCACGGAGGCCGTTCGCCTCGAACGAGTCGACTCCGTCGTGGTGACGCGCGTGGTGGTGAATCCCGCACGGCACCGCATGGGCGGACCGACGAGGGAGGTCGTGCTCACGATCGGCTGGGGGGCGGTCAATCGCATCGACCTCGAGCCTGCGGGCTGCGCCGACCCGGAGTGCGATGCCGACCACGGCTACACCGGGACGTCGAGCAATGACGACCTGTCGCTTCGGGTGTCCGAGGCTGCGGACGGTCCGGACGTGGTCGCGCAGGCCCTCACCTTCGCTGCGGCGCTGTCGGAGGCGACCGCGGCGCGGCTGCGCTGATCCGCGTGCCGACTGCGCCCCCTGCGGTCCCCGCCTACGGACGCGCATCCCTCGGGGAAGTGCTCGCCTCATCTGCGGCGGCGCTGGGCGTCCGCGGCTTCCAGGACATGCTCGGCCTCGGGCGCCATGAAGCGCGCGACATCGCGGTCCTGCTCGTCGATGGCCTCGGATGGCGCGCCCTGGGGGCTCACCGGGAGATCGCCCCGGTGATGGCGGCGGGGAGCGCCCTCGCGATCTCGGCGGCATTCCCGACGACCACGCCGGTCGGGCTGGCGAGCCTGGGAACGGCGCTGCCCCCCGGGGGTCACGGGATGGTCGGCGCGACCTTCCTGGTCCCGGAGGACGACCGAGTGCTGCACCCGCTGGGTTGGGGGGACGATCCGAACCCCCTCGTGGTGCAGCCGGAGCCCTGCGTCTTCGAGGCCTGCTCGGCGGCGGGGCTCGAGGTCCGTTCCGTCGGCCCTCGGGCGTTCCGCGCGTCGGGGCTCACCCGGGCGGCGCTGCGCGGATCGGACTATCGCGGGGCGGACACGCTCGGCGAGTTCGTCGCCGCGGTCGCGGGAGAGCGGCGCGGCTCCGGCCTGCGTTCCCTCACCTACGCCTACTGGGCCGACCTGGACAAGACAGGGCACGTCCACGGCGTCGATTCCGATCCCTGGCGAGAGGAGCTGCGCCACGTGGATGCGATCGTGGGCAGGTTGCGCGACCGCCTTCCCGAGGAGACGCTTCTCGTCGTGACGGCAGACCATGGAATGGTGGACTGCGACGGGGACTCCCGGATCGACGTGGACGCGGTGCCCGCGCTCCGAGACGGCGTCGCCATGCTCGCGGGGGAGCCGCGGATGCGGCATGTATACGCGCGGCGCGGCGCGGCTGCCGACGTCGAAGAATCATGGCGTCACAGCCTGGGCGATCGCGCCTGGGTTCTCAGTCGGGAGGCGGTCGTGGGCCAAGGGCTCTTCGGGGATCTCGATCCGGCCTATCTCGGCCGGATCGGCGATGTGGTGGCGCTGGCGCGCGACAGCCACGCCCTGGTGAGTCCTTCCACGGACTCGGTCGTGTCGTCGTTGCGCGGCCAGCACGGCTCGTCCACCCCGGAGGAGATGGACATCCCCCTCATCGCCCTGCCCGGGAATCCCTGAGGCAGGGGAGCGGATCGCCATGGCCCAATTGGTGTTCTTCTCGGGGACGATGGACTGCGGCAAGTCGACCCTCGCGCTGCAGACCGATCACAATCACGCGTCCCGTGGACGGGCCGGCCTGGTGTTCACTCAGCACGACCGGGCCGGCAGTTCTGTCCTGTCGAGCAGGCTGGGTCTGACCGCGCCGGCGATCGAGGTGGACGCGGACTTCGACTTCCGCGCATGCGTGGTCGAGCACCTCTCCGCTGGGCGCCGGTTGGACTACGTGATCTGCGACGAGGCGCAGTTCTACACGCCGGAGCAGGTCGATCAGCTGGCCGAAGTCGTCGATGACTTGGGGATCGATGTCTTCGCCTTCGGGATCACCACCGACTTCCGCACGCGGCTGTTCCCCGGCTCGGCTCGACTGGTGGAGTTGGCGGACCGTGTCGAGGTCCTGCAGGTCGCCAGTCTGTGCTGGTGCGGCCAGCGCGCCACGCACCAGGCGCGCACGGTCGATGGCGTCATCGTGCGCGAGGGCGAGCAGGTCGTCGTCGGCGACGTCGGGGAGGGCACCGTGGCGTACGAGGTGCTGTGCCGGAACCATCACCGCCGCGGAGTCACGGCTGTGGCCGCCCAACGAGAGCACCAGTCACCCCAGCCGCTGCCTTTCGACGCGGATCCCACCGGCGCGGGGTCATAGGCCCGCGACCTAAGTCGAGGGTCGCGGGGCGCGAACGCCGACGCGAAGAGCCGCGACGTCCTAGGAGTCGGCCTGGCCGGCGCCGAACAGGATCTCGTCCCAGCTGGGCACGCTTGCGCGCCTGCCTTTGCGTCCCCGAGCGCCCGCGTCGGGAGCCCCATCGGCATCCGATGCATCCACGCGGCTCAGGGGCTCCTCGGCCCGGGGCGCAGGCTCGTCGCTCGCTTGCTCGGCGGCCTGCACCTCGCTCGCCTGCGGGGGGACGACGTTCAGCGGAGTGCCATGGGGATGGAGGCTGCGGGTGCGTGCGTCGAAGGACCAGCGGCTCTCCTCGATGTCCCCTGCGGAGCCGGGGTACGACGCGACGACCGTCCAGCGGCCGTCATCGTTGCGCCACGCATCCCACGCGATGTCGTCGGCGGCGGCACCCGCCGACAGCGCCGCGTCAAGCACGGTCGCGTCCAGGGTGGCCATCTCGGCGCCGCGGCTCCCCGCCTCGCCCCGGACGGTGACCGCCCGTGCCTGCTCGGTCACCCAGGCACGCTCAGCCAGCGGCGGCCCTGCGAAGCGCTCGACTCGCTCCAGGGGGAGGGAGTACTCCGCTGCGAGGTCGCGTGGATCGGCACCGGCGCGGATCATCGACTGGATGTCGCGCGGCGACAGGGTGTCCAGGGCGCGCTCCTCTCGTTCCGGGCGGGCGTCCGCGGGGACAGGGTCCCGCACGACGGCCTGCCGCAGGCGATCGTCGATCTCCAGGATGTACGGCGTACCCGCGGAGTCTGCCAAATCCAGGGCCGCCCCGTCGCCAGACAGGCCGACGAGCTTCAGCCTGTCCACCATGGCCACCTCCGCAGTCGGGGATCACCCTACTCTCGGGAGGCCCCGTCGCTGGCGACCGGCGGGGCCGCGACCGACGCGCGGAGCGCCGGGAAGCCAGCAGCGGCCGCCAGCAGGGTCGCGACCCCCGCGATGATGGTGACGATGAAGCCGGCGCTGCTGCCGCCTACATCGACGACCGCACCCGACACCGCGGCCGCCAGGGCCACGCCGAGCCCGATCGCGGAAACGCACCAGGTGAGACCCTCCGTGAGGCGCTGGGCCGGTGCGATGCGCTCGGTGAGCGCGAAGGCGGTGATGAGCACAGGCGAGACCGCGAGGCCGCAGATGAGCCCGACGGCACCGAGCGCCACGAGACTCCCGGTCAGGGCAAAGGCGACCGTCGTGAGCGCCAAAAAGCCGGAGTAGACGACGAAGTGGAGCGGCAGGCGATGGTCCTCGCGCCGATGGCTCCGGGCGCCGAGCACGAGCCCGGAGGCCATGGAGCCCAGCGCATAGACGGCAAGCACCACGCCCGCCGCCAGGCGCATGCCCGCCTCGTCGGCGGCAGCCACCACGACCACGTCGATGGAGCCGAATACTGCGCCCGTCGACGTCAGCGCGGCGAGCACGACGAAGAACCCGGGCCGTCGGAACAGCGAGTCGGCGCGCGACCGGCCTCGCGGCAGCACCGGAGGCTCCGTGGATCGTTGCGCGATGAGCAGAGCCGAACCGACGCTGACGAAGAGGGCGGCCGCGACTAGGGGCGCGGGAGCCCCCAGCGCCACCGCGAGGGTGGTCGCCAAGGGGGGCCCCACGATGAAGACGACCTCGTCGAGGACGCTCTCGAAAGCGAAGGCCGTCCGCAGGCTGGGCTGGTCGCCCAGGGCCACCACCCAGCGGGCCCGGACGAGCGCGCCGGTGGCCGGCTGCGAGGCGCCCGCGACCGCCGCTGTCGCCAGCAGGATGAGGGCGCCCCAGCCCGCGACCGTGGCCGACACGAGCGCGAGCAGGGAGACAGCGTGGATGACGATGAGCACCATGACGACCGGACGTTGGCCCCAGCGGTCGATGCCCCGTGAGCCGAGCGGGGCGACGATGGCATTGGCGACGACGTACGACGCCGCGACGGCGCCGGCCTCGGCGTAGGACCCGCGCAGGGCGCTCACCATGAGAACGATGCCGAGGCCCACCATCGATATCGGCAGCCTGGCGAGAAAGGCGGCCCCAGAGAAGCGGGCCGCGCCCGGATGCCGGAGTATCTCCGCATACGGGGCAAGTAGGCGCATGTGCGCCAGGCTATTGCGCCCTGGTCGGTGCCGAGCGGCCCCGGTCGGTGACGGGAGGAGGCGCCATGGACGAGTCGGCCCTGGATGCCCAGCTCGAGGAGCTGGCGCTGCGCGTGGCACGCGCGGCCGGGCGACTGCTGCTGGACCGCCCGGATGCCCTGACCCTCACGGCCAAGTCGAGCCCCACCGACATCGTCACGCAGATGGATCGTGCCGCCGAGGAGCTCCTGGTGTCGATGATCCTCGCGGAGCGCCCCGGAGATTCGATCCTCGGCGAGGAGGGCGGGGAGCGCAGGGGGACCTCGAGGGTCCGGTGGATCGTCGATCCGCTTGACGGGACGACGAACTACGTCTATCGCGTGCCCTTCTGGGCCGTGAGCGTCGCGGCTGAGGTGGACGGCCAGGTCGCCGTCGGCGTCGTCGAGGCGCCAGACCTGGGGCGGACCTATACGGCCCGCCGAGGCGAGGGGTCCTGGGTCCGTACCCGATTTCCCGAGGAGACTCCTCCGCGGTCTCTGCGCGCGAACGGGCTGAGCGACCTGTCGCAGGCGCTCGTGTCGACCGGCTTCGGCTACGCGCCCGAGACCCGCCTCCGGCAGGCGGAGGACCTGCGCTCCATCGCCCCGAGGGTGCGCGATATCCGGCGCCTGGGGGCCGCGTCCCTCGACCTCGCCTGGGTGGGGGCCGGTTACACCGACGCGTACTTCGAGAGCGGCCTGAAGCCATGGGACCTCGCCGCGGGGTCGCTCGTCGCGAGGGAAGCGGGTGCGGTCGTCACCGGACAGCAAGGCGGCGAGCCGGACGAGACCCTCGTGCTGGCGGCGGCGCCGGGGATCGCGGACGAACTGCGACGCCTGATCGACGCCACCATGGGATCGCCCGATCCGGAGGGGTTCAGTCCAGTCGCTTGAGGTCGGCCGCGTACCAGTGCGCATTGCGCACGTAGGTGCGCACGGCGTGCTCTCGGAGCGCCGGGTCGGCGCCGTCGGGAACGATGCGCGCGGGAACGCCGCGTGCGAGCGCACCGGCGGGAACCCGGAGGCCGGGTGGGACGAGCGCCTGTGCGGCGACCAGGGCCCCAGCCCCGATGATCGCCGCCTGGAGGACCGTGGCGCCGGAACCGACCAGGCAGCCGTCGTCGAGGACGCAGCCCTCGAGGTGGGCCAGGTGCCCGATGGTGCACTCGTCTCCCACGATGGTGTCGTGCTCGGCGCTGCAGTGCAGGACGCTGCCGTCCTGGACCGATGTCCGCGCCCCGATCCGGATGGACCCGTGGTCACCGCGGAGGACTGCTGCCGGCCAGACCGACGACTCGGGACCGACGGTGACGTCGCCGATGATGATCGCGTCCGGGTGGACGAACGCCGAAGGGTTGATTCGGGGAACTCGGTCCCCGAGTGCGTAAAGGGACACGGGGCCTCCCTGCCTGCACGTCCGCGGCCCTCCATCATGACAGGGGCTGCGGGAATATGTTGTCCCGCATCGTCGTTCCCGCCCCACGCCGCGCCGAGGCCATGGCGGAGATGTCGGATCGACCGGCGTGAGGCACAATGGCAGCCCGTGCTGAGGCGAGGGACGCCGGGCGTTCCCCCGCTGGGCATCCTCGACTCGGGACGGAACGGCTTGGGACACGGCAGCACGGCACGGACACGGTGGTCCTCTCCCCGCAACGCGGGGGGCAGGGTCTGAGAATCGGGCAGGGGGCGAGAGGCACAGGCATGGCTACGGACTACGACGCACCGCGCAAGACCGACGAGGAGCTTGCCGAGGACAGCCTCGAGGAGCTCAAGGCTCGCCGGGTCGACAAGGCCGCGTCCACCGTCGACGTCGACGAGGCCGAGTTAGCCGAGACTCTCGAGCTCCCGGGAGCGGACCTGTCCGACGAGAGCCTCACGGTGCGGGTGCTGCCTCGGCAGGCCGACGAGTTCACCTGCAGCCGGTGCTTCCTGGTGCACCATCGCAGCCAGCTGGACCACGAGGAAGCGGATGGGCCCGTCTGCCGAGAGTGTGCCTGAGGTCTAGCGCGCTTCGTTCACGGGCACGGTCTTAGCCGCAGCACGCTGGATCGCCATGTGAAGCACGGCGGACGTCGTGGCGGTGACCACGGTCCACACGAGCGCACGCGTGAACGACACGCCCGGGTCCTCGGGGGTCGGCGGCTTCTTGCCCGTTGCCGTCTCGTACGCCACGGTGAGGAGTCGTTCGGAGGCCCACATCGCGGCGATAGCGACGAAGGGGGCGGCGATGCGCAGCGCCGGGTGCGCGGAGCGCTCCTCGACGGTGTCGTTCGGACTCTCGTCGGACATGCTGCCTCCCCGGAGACTGGTCGTGACGTGCCTACTGTGCCGGATCGCCCTCCGGGGGACGTGACCGGGCCTCGCCCGGCCCGGCCGTCAGGACGGCGACGAGCTGGTCCGGCCGTCGCGTGGAGACCAACCAGTAGGGGTGGGGATCCTCGTCATCCCGCACCTCGATCTGCACCCCGCGGGAGGAGCTCCACGGGCGCAGCACCAGGTAGGCGCGCGCGTCGCCGCGGCGTCGCACCTCGGTGAGCGCGGTCGAGTCCAATGCCTGGACGTCCCCCACGTGCTCGAGGGGGAGGCGTGCGATCCCCGCGCTGATCTCACGGCCGTCCACATGGACGGCCGGCGCTGTCAGCACGAGGAACGCCGCGCCGATGAGGGCGGCGACAGCGAAGATGGCCCAGCCGAGCAGTGCGTCGTACG
>CAIVWG010000037.1 GCA_903909555.1 uncultured bacterium
ACGCATCTCGTCGACCGTCGGCTGCAGCACGGTGCGCATCGTCTCCGCGACGAGGTCCGCGGGCGCCCAGGGCAGGGGCGAGTAGGCGCCCATGCCCCCGGTATTCGGCCCCGTGTCCCCGTCCCCCACACGTTTGAAGTCCTGGGCCGGCTGGAGCGGGATCACGGTCACCCCGTCGCTGATGGCGAAGAGCGACACCTCCGGGCCGTCGAGGTACTCCTCGATGACGAGCGACGTGCCAGCCTCCAGGCAGGCACGCGCGTGCTCGACCGCTGCCTCCCGGTCGTCGGTGACCACGACGCCCTTGCCCGCAGCGAGCCCATCGTCCTTGACGACGTACGGCGCCCCGAACTCGTCCAGCGCAGCAGCGACCTCGTCCATGGACCCGCACACGCGCGGCTCGGCGGTGGGCACCCCGGCGGCGGCCATGACCTGCTTGGCGAACGCCTTGCTGCCCTCCAGACGAGCCGCCTCGGCGCCCGGCCCGAAGCACGCGATGCCGGCCGCACGGACGGCATCGCCGACCCCGGCGACGAGCGGGGCCTCCGGCCCGATGACCACGAGGTGAACGCCGAGCTCCGCGGCGAGCGTCGCGACAGCGTCGCCGTCGAGGGGATCCACCGGGTACGTCGCCACCTCCTGCGCGATGCCCGCATTCCCGGGGGCGCACGTGACGTCCTCGCCCGTGCGCATGAGCGACCGCACCAGCGCGTGCTCACGCGCGCCCGAACCCACGACGAGCACCTTCACGACGCGCGAGCCTAGCGGCCGCGAGTCACGTCCCGCGGGAGCGGTCGACGCCGTTACCCTGGGCGCATGTCGGACCAGGGTGGCACGGGAGCAGGCACGCCGGACGGATCCGGGGACTCGGGGACGACCGAGGGCGCTCGGCGCACGACACTCATCGCCATCATCGTCGGCATTGTCGTCATCGTGCTCGCCGTGATCGCGATCCTCGTCATCGTCAACCGCAGCGGGGGCGATAGCGGCGGGTCCGCGACGCCGACCGCCACGCTGCCCACGACCCGTCCGGCACCGTGCCCGACCGGGTCGGAGAACGACCCGCCCGAGGTGGACCGGCTCACCCTCAACGGCCAGGACGCCAAGACCTTCGCCGGGTCGCTGCTCGTCCCCTACGCCGGCCTCGACATGCCATCGACGCCCGAGCGGCCCGTCGTCATCACACTGGAAGTGGTCACCTCGACGAGCGGCTCGCCGGTGACGTTCTCCGCCGACGGCGGCCAGTTGCTGCAGGACCTCACGACCAAGTCGTGGCTGGACGCGCCGACCACCGTCACGGTCCTCAGCGAGCCCGGGACCGACCGCTGCCTGGCCACGGCGTACCTCATCTCCACCGCCGTGGGCACCGCCGCCATCGAGGTGAACGGCGCCACCACCACGATCACGCACTCGGTGGGCGTCGTGACCGCACTCCCGGCGGCCCGCAACGTCCGCCTGAGCACCGACGAGGACGTCGTTGCCGCCGGCGACTCCCTCAACGCGGGTGTCCGGGTGACCGACGCGTTCGGCAACAACGTCGAGGGCGCCCTGGTCGACGTCGAGCTTCCCGCCAAGGGCCCGGCGACGTTCGCCTCCGGCAGCAACACGGCGACCATCAAGACAGGGAGCAACGGCAAGGCGAGCATCAAGATCAACACCTCTCCGGGTGGCGGCGCCGGCTTCACCATCGAGGCGTCGGGGGACCAGCAGTCCTGCAGTGCAACGTCCAACTCCTACGCCTGCGCGGCCGACCAGCCCGCCCTGGGTCTGCCCGCGGCCAGTGGCCCGCGCAGCCGGAGGGTCGACATCGTCGAGCCCGCCGTCGACGTGTCCGAGCCTCGGCCCGGCGACGTCTACACCGAGGGCGAGGTCTTCACGGTCCGCGCGGCGACGGTGGCCGTGCCGGACGGCACGAACGTGCAGGTGCTGTACGGCGACGCCGTCGTCGGCAGCGGAGCCACGGCTCCGGACGGACGCATCGAGATTCTCGACGTGCCGGCCCGCGAGACCAGCAACAACCGGAAGTACCGGCTGGTCGTCGGCAACCTGGCCTCGGCGGAGCTCGGCATCCGCGTCGATCCCGCGCCACCGCAGCCGACGCCGACACCGACCCCGCAGCCATCGGGGGACTTCGGAATCGTGAAGTACTCCCAGTCCGGCGATCGCCTCATCTTCACCATCGATCCGGGTTCCTTCGCCAAGGGCACCGTGGTCGTCCTCCTCGATGAGGGCGACGTGATCACCAAGGCCAAGGTGGTCGAGACCGGCCAGGAGTTCGAGGTCGATGTGCCGTACCGGCCCGGGATCTACCAGGTGGTGGTGGAGACCCCCGACGGGCCGGTCTACGGCAAGGACGACGTGGTGGTCAACTGAACGTCGCCTGAACACCTCCCGACGCGCCACTCGCGCTGCCGGGGCTTCACCCCCACGCCCGTACGATGGGTTACGTGCCGGGAGGTCTGGGGAGAGCGTCGCGCTGGGCTGCGCCCATCGCGGTGGTCGCCCTCCTGGCGGCCTGCTCCGGCGGCGTCGACGAGGCCGTGGAGACCACCTCCGCGCCCGCTCCCTCCCCGACCGTGACGACCCCCGTCTCCGCGTGCCCGGTGGGCGAGTCCACGGTGCCCCCCGAACTCTCCGATCTCACCGTGAACGGCGCTCCGCTCACGCCGGCGCCCATCTCGCTCATGGTCCCGTTCCTGGGCCTGCAGGGCGGACTCCCCGACCGTCCCTCCGTCATCCGCATCGAGGCCACGGCGTCAACGAGTGGCTCCCCGGTCACCTTCACGGCGAACGGCGCCCAGTTGCTCGAGGTGCTCGACGACAGCGGGTGGGAGCAGGCGCCTGCCACGCTCACCGTCTTCAGCCAGCCGGGTGCGCAGCGCTGCACGGCGACGGCGTACCTCTTCTCCACCAAGGTGGGCACGGCGTCCGTGGACATCGCGGGCGCGACCAACGTGTCCGCCTCCTTCACCGTCGTGACCACGCGAGAGGCCGCGCGCAACATCTCGCTCAAGGTGCCGACCAGGGAGGTCAACGCGGGCGACCCCGTGCAGGCCATCGTGGACGTCACCGACGCGTTCGGCAATCCTGTCGAGAATGCCTCCGTGGACTTCGTGGTCCCGCCCAAGGGCCCCGGCATCTTCGCGGCGGGGACCAACAGCTTCAGCGTCCTCACCGACCCGAATGGCCGCGCTGCCATCGCCATCAACACCGTCCGCGACCGGGGCAGCGAGCTGCTCGTGCGGGCCCGGGGCGACCTCGCCTCCTGCATGCCGCTGGAGAACCAGTACGCCTGCAAGGACAACGAGCCGGTCCTCGGCTTCGGCGCGGCCAGCGGGAGCCAGAAGGTCCTCGTCACCCTCCTCGAGCCCACGCTGTCGGTGTCCTCGCCCGCGCCCGGGACCGTCCTCAACGCCGGCGAGAGCTTCGACGTGGTGGCCACGACCACAGGGCTTCCGCCCGGGACCCCGGCACGCGTGCAGGCCGGCGGATTCCCCCTCGGCACCGGCGCGGTCCAGGCCGACGGCACCGTCGTCATCGAGCGCGTGGTCGCCCAGTCGGGCGTGGAGGACTACACCCTCGTCGTGGACGGCGTGGCCCCCGTCTCCCTCGACGTCAACGTGAAGAGCTTCGGGATCGTCTCCTACAAGGTCGTGCCCACCGGCTTGAAGTTCCGGGTCACTCCCGGTGCCTTCGATGCCGGCACCATCATCGAGCTCACCCGTGACGGGCTCTCCGTGGCGCGTATCGAGATCGTGGATCCCGGGGCCGACCTGTACATGTTCGCCACCGACGAGCCTGGGATCTACCAGGTCCAGGTGGCCGGTGCGGCGGGCATGATCTACGGGGACACGCCCACCACCGTGCTGTGAACTCCCCGAGCGACCTGCACAGTCGCGCGGACCGCTGGTTCATCCGGCGTGGGCTCCCCCAGTTCGTCCTCGACTACCGTTCCGACACCGACGTGTGGACTCGGGCGAGCCCCTTCCTCTTCGTCACCTTCCTGCTGCTCATCGTCGGCGGATCCGTCGAGGCCGACGCCGCGGGCGTCCTGCTGGTCGCCCTCGCTGGCTGCGCCCTGGTCGTGGGGTTCGTCATCGCCAACATCCGAGGCGGCCGGCGCTGGTACGCCCTGCCGCGCAGAGTAGGACCGGGCATCCTCATCGTGTACGTCGCCGTGCCCACAGTCCTGTCACTCCTCGCGACGCGGTCCTGGCAGGCCGGTCTCACCACGCTGCTCAGCGCCCTCGGGCTCCTCGCGCTGGCCTGGGTGGTCACCTGGATCGCGCTCATCCCGCTCGTGCTGTGGGCCGTGCGGTGGACGTTCCTGCGCGTCGGAGACGCCTCGCGCCTGGCCACGCGCGCACTGCCCCTGCTCCTCGTCGTCGTCGCCATCATCTTCTTCACCACCGAGATCTGGCAGGTGGCCGGCACCCTGCCGGCCGCGTGGCTGTGGGCGTCGATCGGGCTGCTCCTCCTCGTCGGATTCGGCTTCATGATGAGCCGGGTCCCGCGCGAGATCCGCGAACTCGAAGCACCCGCCGACCGCGCGGCCATCGCGGCCGCGTGCGTGGGCACGCCGCTCGAGCATGCGGTGGACGGCCTCGGGAGCGCCGGCGAGCCGGAGTCACTCACCCGTATGCAGCGGGCGAACGTCGGGGTCGTCATCGTGGCGGCCCAGGCCGTCCAGTTCACCCTGTTCGGCCTGGTCGTGTGGGTCTTCTTCGTGCTGCTCAGCGTCGTCGCGATCTCGCTCCCGGTCCAGCAACTGTGGCTCACGGGCCTGGCCACCGTCGACGTCCTGTGGACGCTGAACGGCGATCACGGGCTCACGCGCGAGGCCCTGCGCGTCGCCACTTTCATCGCCGGGTTCTCCGTTCTCTATGCCGCCGTCTACAGCGCCTCCGACGGCACCTACCGCCAGGCCTTCCACGACGACATCCAAAGGTCCCTCACCCGGGCGATGTGCGTCCGCCAGGCCTACCTTGCGCTCAAGTCCGAGGAGACGACGCCAGCCGATCCCGCAGGCGCTGACGCACCGCCGGCCACTCCTCCGCAATGACACTGAACATCACCGTGTCACGCACGGTCGCGTCCGCGCGCCGCTGATACCGCCGCAGCACGCCCTCGTACTCCGCTCCGAGTCGTTCGATCGCCCGCTGGGAGCGGATGTTGCGGATGTCCGTCTTCAGCTGCACGCGACCGAAGCCGTGCTCGAATGCCCAGGTGAGGAGCGCGAGCTTGCAGGCGGCATTGACGTCGGTCCCCCACACCTCCGGGGAGTATGCCGTGTGTCCGATCTCGAGGCGCGCGTCCGCCAGGGACACGTCGAGGAAGGACGTGGTGCCGACGACCACCCCGTCCACGCGCACCACCCAGGGCCATCGCCCTGACTCGGGCGCCCGGGCCAGCGTCGCGCCGCACTCCT
>CAIVWG010000038.1 GCA_903909555.1 uncultured bacterium
ACGCTCCGGCGGCCGCACCTCGCCGACGCGCACCACGGTGGGAGGTCGGTCGGGAGAGGCCATGGACTGAGCATGCCAGCCGGGACCGACATCGGGACCTCATCGTCCGCAGGTCGCCGACGGGGGACCAGACTGGGGCCGTGGCCTCCCTCGAACTCCGCCCCGACGGCCTCGCCGTGCACCTCGGCAGGTGGGAGCGGTTCGGCACGTTCCAGCGCGACTTCACCGTCCCCTGGGATCACATCGAGAAGGTCGAGGCCGTTGCCGACCTGTGGCCGCATCTGCAGGGCTGGCGGGCGCCGGGGATCGGGATCCCGCACGTGATCGTGGTCGGGCGCATGCGTTACCGGGAGGGCAAGGACTTCTGCGCGGTGCACCACAGCCAGCCCGGGCTCATCCTGGAGTTGCGGGATGAGCCCTACCGTCGGCTCGTCCTCAGCGTTCCGCCCGAGGTCGCCCATGCGGTGTACGAGCGCGTCACGGGCGGATAGGGGTCAGATGGCGCAGAAGTCCCCGACCGGCGTCACGGTGCCCCCGAGGGCAGTGGCGACCTGATCGGCGTTGGGGTCCTCCGGCCACTGCAGCAAGCCCTTGCCGCCGATTGCGATGAAGGTCGCACGGTCCGTGACGATCCGTACCTCGTCGATCGACCCGTCGAACGCGTCCCGGCAGAGGTCGGCCCGCGCACCTTCGAAGTTCTTCGTGATCACCGCGACGGACACCTTGCGCTCCTCATCGTCAGGTGCCTGGCAGATCACGTTCTGCGCGGTGAAGACCTTCCCCTCCGTCGGCGCGGGAGAGTTGGTGCAGTCCGTGAGTCCCAGCGAATTCATCGTCTGCTCCACCGCGGCGGGATCCCCGACGGGAGGCTGCGCCGAGCGGTTGACCACGAACACCACCGCCGCGACCACCGCGGCGATGACGACGCCCGTCACGAGGCCGAGGACAAAGGGAACGGCGCGACCGCCCTGCTGGGACGCTGAACCGGACGATGAACCGGACGATGACAACTCGGACATGGGCGTCAGCGTACGCACCTCCTGAGGTCACCGAGCTCCGCGTGGCACCCTGAGGGCATGGGGGATGCCTGGGAGAGACTGCGCACGCACGCTCGCGACGACCTGCTGACGCAGCAGTCCCTCTCCGCCGTCCTCGCCACCGCGACCCTGATCGTCGTGCTCGTCGTCTGGTACGCGTGGTCCACCCGGGCACTCAAGGCCCTGTGGCGCATCCCCCTGCGGGTTCTGGTGACGGGCACCCGCGGCAAGTCGTCGACGGTGCGACTCATCCACAGCGCGCTTCTCGCCGGCGGCATCCCCTCGATCGCCAAGATGACGGGGACGGCCTCTCGCGAACTCGACACCCAGGGGCGCGAACACACCACCAACCGCGTGGGCCAGGTGAGCATCCTCGAGGTCCTCGAGACGGTGCACCGCAACATGAAGCGGGGAGGCCCCGAGCCGAAGGCCGTGGTTCTTGAGTGCATGGCGGTGACCCCCGACCTCATCGAGTTCGTCAGCAGGCGCATCGTCCGGCCCGACGTCGTCGTCATCACCAACGCGCTGTGGGATCACCTCGAGGAGGAGGGCACCAGCCTGGGGGACATCGCGATCTCGCTGTCACTGTCCCTTCCCGGAGCTCGCCTGCTCGTCACGTCCGAGCACCGGGTCGGCACCTTGGCCATCCTGCGCTACGAGGCGGCACTCCAGGTGGTGGACGTCGACGCCGTCAGCGGGCGTGACCTCCCCGCGGGCGTCCTCGCGGGAGCGCCGCACGCTCATCCCGACAACATCGCCATGGCCATCGCGGTGGCCGGGTACGCCGGGGTCGGGCCCGCGACCGCGCTCGCGGGCATCGCCACCGCGAGCGAGGAGCCACTTCCCGTAGTGGCCGCGGCCTGCGTCATCGACGGCATCACCTGGACCTACCGCGACATCGGATCCGTCAACGACACCGACAGCCTGACCCCCGCCCTGGAGGGCGCCAAGGCGCAGATGCCTGACGGGGCGGTCGTCCTCGGCATGCTCGTGACGCGCTGGGACAGGCCCCTGCGCGCCGTACAGTTCGCCGCGAGCGTCACCCCGGAGGACGTCGACGGGCTCATCATCGTGGGCGAGCCGGACATCCTGGTGCGCCACGTCGCCCGCAGGAGTGGCTGGACGGACGACCGCATCACGCGGGTCAGCGTATGGGGCTTCGGCCAGCCCCCGATCTTCCGCCGCCTCGCCGACTTAGCGACCCGCATCGCGGGTGAGAGACCGCGGGACATCGGCATCATCGCGATGGAGAATAACCACCAGTACGTCGCCGATCTCGTACGCGAGAAGTTCTACGGGGCGGACGTGCTGTGAACGCCCTGTTCGAGGATCCCGCGCTGTTCCGGCTCCTGCTCGTGCTGTCCGTCGGGGTCGCCTTCGCCGTCTACACCCGGCTGCACCTCGTCGGCGGCGGGAGCGTCACGGGAGGGTACGTCGCGATCCTGGTCGTCACGGGGCAATGGAGCACGCTCCTGGGTTCCGCGCTGGTGACCCTGCTCACCCTCATCATCGTCCGGGGGTTCGTCCTCCGGTTCTTCGGACTGCCGCGATCCTGGCAGTTCACCATCGCGGTCTTCGTCGGGGCGGTGACCACCGCGGTCCTCGCAGCGATCGTGCCCGCGTGGATCTCCCTCGGAGAGCCGCTCGGCCTTGCCATCACCTTCGGCGCCTTCGTGATCCCCGGGCTCGTGTCCTACGACGTGTCCCACCAGGGCTTCCCGCAGACCATGCTGGCGCTGGGACTCGTCTCCGGCGCCACCCTCGCCATCTGCGTCCCGGTCTTCCTTCTCCTCCAGGGCCTGCCCGCGGGGAGCACCGACGACGTCCCCTTCATCCAGCGCATTCCCACCGATCTCATGCCGTTCGCCGTCATCGCCGTGATCGTCATCGGCGCCGTTCTCCGGTTCAGCCTCAACCTGCGCAGCGGGGGATTCATCGGGGCGCTCTTCATCGTGGAGTTCTTCTCGCCCGAGGCCTTCCTCGCGGTCGGCGCCGCCGCGCTGGCAACCCAGGTCATCATGAGCCTCATCGAGTGGCGCGTGGTGCTCTCGTGGCGCCAGCGCGCGATGGTCGCCCTCATGCTGGGAGCGCTCGTCGCCTGGGCAGGCCTGTACTGGGCCAGCGCGTTCGGATGGCTGCCCGCGATGGAGGCCAACCTCTACACGCTCTCCCCGCTGCTGGCCACGGGACTCATGGCCGCGGACATGGGACGCAAGGGCTCTGACGTCCTGCGCACCTTCCTGGGCACCGGGCTCGCTGCGCTCATCCTCGCGGTGCTGCTGTGGTTCACCACCACGCTGGGGCTCGCCGCGGGAATAGGAACGCTTCTCGTCGTCTCCCTGGGGCTGATTCCCGGGATCCTCGCCTTGCGCGCACCGCGGAGGGCGGCCGAGCGCTCCGGCAAGATGCGCCTGGTCGAGCTCGGCCGACTCACGTCGCCGGGCTCCCGGAGCGACGGCGACCCGCCCCCGGCATGATGGTCACGTGATTCGACGCACGGCCGCAGCCGCGACCACCGCCCTCATCGCCGCGGCCGCCGTGGCGCTCACGTCGCTCCCCGCTCCCTCCGCCGCACCGGCACCCACGCGGTGGGTGAGCCAGGCCGGGACCTACGACTACCTCCTTACTCCCGACTACACCGGAGTGCTGCCACTCTCCGAGGTCGTCGGCCGCTCCACGATCGGGCTCGGCACCTTCGATCACCTCGACGGCGAGCTGGTCCTCGTGGGAAGGACCGTCTATCGCGTCGGCACCGACGGCATTCCCGCCCCGGCCGACCTCGCGACCACCACGCCGTTCTTCCAGGGCGTCGCGTTCGCCCCCCAGGCGGCGATGAGGATTCCCGAGGGAACGGCCTGCAGCGCGATGACCCCCATCATCGACGAACTCGCCGGGACGACGGACGGCGTCGTCGCCGTGCGTATCACCGGAGCGTTCGCCGAGCTTTCCGCGCGCAGCGTGCCACGGCAGGAGCAGCCCTATCCGCCGCTCGCCGACGTGGTCGCCGACCAGACGGTCTTCCCCCTGGCCGACGTGAGGGCGACACTCGTGGGATTCCGAACGGGCAACAGCGCGAAGGGCATCGGGGCGCCCGGACTGCACCTGCACGGCCTCACGGCCGACAAGTCCGCGGGCGGGCACATCCTGTCCTGCACGACAGGACCGCAGGCCCGAATGTACGTGCAGGTCACCCGCGGAGTGCGGGTGCACACGGGCTGATCAGCCCACGAACTCCCGCTCGAAGGCCGCCATGAGGTCGGCGACCTGCACCGGGTCCTCCATCTGCGGCACATGGCCCATGCGCGGCATCACGACGACACGGCCG
>CAIVWG010000039.1 GCA_903909555.1 uncultured bacterium
CAAAGGATCCTCGCAATTGCACGAGGAAGGCGAGGAGTGACGTGACCACGAAGGTCACGGCGACGAGCGTGACCACGGTGGTGGCGGCCAGGGCTCCCACGACGATGAGGAGGCACCCGGCGACCGCGGTCGCGAGGAGCGAGGTGAGCCGGCGCCGGATCCCGCCGCCGAAATCCGCGGTGCCCAGCAGGGCGATGGAGCCGAATGCCGCCAGCATGGTGGCAGGCGTTCCGGGGAGCACGGCGACCGCGATCGCCATCGCCGCGGTCGTCCCCAGAGCAGTGCGGAGGCCGCGGTGCAGGCCTATGTGACCCGGGTCGTGGATGAGCGGCCGCACGCCGCGACCCTAGCGACCTGACCCTGCGCTGCCGGGGTGTCTTCCTGCCACCCATGGTCGCCAGAATGCCCCGTCGGCAACCACCAGCGACACCAGGACGCCGAAGGGGGAGCCTAGGGTGGCGTCCTATGGAGCGGACCGGGAAGGACGGGCTGGAGGAGGAGCGCGACGACGGCCGCGACATCCTCCCGGAGCTTCGCTTTGCCGACGTGCTCCAGCAGCGCCCTGCGGCGTTCGACTCTCCGCTGCAGATCCTGCGCATCACCGTCGCCGTCACCATCTCGTGGGCGATCGGTTTTTGGGTCTCGCCCGCCTCGTTCGGCATCTTCGCCCCGCTCACCACGCTCCTCGTCATCTCGACCTCCGTGTGGAGCACCTTCGGACTGACCGTCCAGAGGGTCGTGGGTACCGCGGCGGGCGTCCTCCTCGCGACACTGTGGGTGTCCTGGGTCGGAGTGACGTGGTGGTCCGTCCTCGTCGCGATGCTCGTGTCCCTCCTCATCGCCAGCCGACTGCCCCTCTCCCTGGGTGGGCAATTCGTCATTCCCACCTCAGTTCTCTTCGTGTTCGCCCTGGGCCAGGTCACCTGGGAGCAGGCGGCGTGGCGTGTGGTCGATGTCGCCTTGGGTGGAGCGATCGGCTTCGTCGCGCTGTACCTGCCACCTCCGAAGCCGCGCTCGCGCCCCTTCGAAGAGTCCCTGGAGTCCTACCGAGACGGCATTCTCTCGTTGCTCGGCCACATCGCCGACCAACTGGAGGCCACGCGCGATCCGCTGGGCCCCGATGTCATGCACGACTTTGTCGTCGAGAGCCGGACGTTGCGCCAGGGTGCCGAGAAGTCGCGCCAGGCCCTGGTGGCCTTGGCGGAGACCACGGCCTTCAATCCACGCGGCCGCGGGGTACGGCATGAGCTTGCCGGGGATGCACTCAAGCTGAGGCGCCTGGCGAGCATCGGCATCCACGTGAGGTCGATCGCCGGCGTGGTCAACAAGCAGTACGACCGCGAGTGGATCTCCCCCGCGCTGTCGGAGGAGACGCTCGTCTCCCTGTTGCGTGAACTCGTGGAACTCGGCCGCTTCGGCCTGGGCGGACCTGGTCAGCCGGTGGGGCCCGGAGATGAGGGCGAGGTGGAGCGCAGGGCGGTGGCGCTGGACGCGCGCCTGCGACGGGTGGCCGACGATCTCGTGCAGGCCCGGCCGAGCGAGGTCCTCGAGTCGGTGTCCCTCGTCGGCCGCCTGCAGTACGTGACCGACCAGATCCGGGACTTCGACCGCCCACCAGGGGAACTCGACGAGCGGGATGAGGAGCCGTAGTCCCCGTTTCCACGGGTGCCGATAGCCTCTCGGCGTGCTCCTCTCCGACCGGGACCTACGCGCCGAGATCCAGGCAGGCCGGGTCGTCCTCGAGCCGTATGACGCGGGGATGATCCAGCCTTCCAGCATCGACGTGCGTCTCGACCGCTACTTCCGCGTGTTCGAGAACCACCGCTACCCGCACATCGACCCTGCGGAAGAGCAGCCCGACCTGACACGGCTGGTGGAGTCGGGGGACGACGAGGCCTTCATCCTGCATCCGGGGGAGTTCGTCCTGGCGTCCACGTACGAGGTGATCACGCTTCCGGATGACATCGCCGGTCGCCTCGAGGGCAAGTCCTCGCTCGGGCGCCTGGGGCTGCTCACCCATTCCACCGCCGGTTTCATCGACCCGGGGTTCTCCGGGCACGTCACCCTCGAGCTGTCGAACGTCGCCACCCTTCCGATCAAGTTGTGGCCCGGCATGAAGATCGGTCAACTGTGCCTGTTCCGCCTGTCGTCTCCCGCGGAGCACCCCTACGGGTCGGCGGTCTACGGCTCGCGCTACCAGGGTCAGCGCGGCCCCACTCCGAGTCGGTCTTTCGCGAACTTCCACCGCTCGCCCCTCGACCGACCCTGAGTCACCGGCCGGCTCGGTGGCGATCGGCACAGCGCCCGACCGGCGTGACGCGGAGGCGCATGGTTGACTTCTGGTATGGCAGGTCAGCCGCCTGGCCGCCGGGGGGACACGACGTCGGCGCTTCTCCTCGCTGCCGGAGATGAACTGGTCGAGGTAGGCCAGGGTGACTTCGCCATGGAGTCGGTTGCTCGGCGCGCATTCTTCTCCGTGGGCTCTGTCTATGAGCGCTGGCCCGACCGTGAGTCCTTGATCGCGGATGTCGCCGGCACTCGCCTGACCCGGTCCATCCGGGAGAAGTTCTCCTCGGCGGCGTCGGTCGACGATGCCCTTCGCATCGTCCTCAACGACGAGGACCGGGTCCTCACTCTCCTCGGTGAGTGCATCCTTGCCACGCGATCGATGCCGGCGGTCTCGGCGCCTGCGCGTCAGGCGTACGCCGAACTGCGACTTGGCCTGCTGCGTTGGATGGGCCCCGGTATGGCGTGGTACCTCAGCACGGTGGGGCTCGGCGGAGCCCTCATCGGTCTCATGGGCGTCACGGTGCGAGATCCCGCAGGCTCTCCGGTCTTCGCGGATGCGTGCGCAGCCGAGACCGAGAACGCCGAGGCAGGGGAGAGCGTGGGAGTGCTCGTCACCGGATCGGAACTCCCTCAGGTGCCGCAGCCCTCGCGGAGCGACGACGTCGCGCTCTCGCTCATGGAGGCTGCTCGACTCGTTCTCGCCGAGCGCGGGGCCGGAGCTGCCCACGCCCGGGAGATCGCCTCCCGGGCAGGAGTGACCACGGGGGCCCTCTACCGCCGTTATGAAGGCAAGTCACGCCTCATCGCCGATGTGCTCCTCCTGCAACTACAGCCGGATCGCTATGCCTGGACCTGGGAGCTCATCGAGGCCTTCGATCACACGGACCCCTACTCCACAGCAGCCGGAGTCCTCACTGACCGCATCGAGATCATGGCGTCGGACCGGGAAGGGCAGGAAGTCCTCCTGCAGATCGGCGTCGCCGCCCGCAACGACGAGGCCCTGCGCGCGGAGGTGGGGCGCCGCATCTCGGCCGCGCTCGACGCGCGGCGGGGCATGATCGAGCAGTTCGCTGACGTGGGCTTGGTGCGACCGGACGTGACCCCGGCGGTGCTCGCCTGGGGCTTCCAGGCCCTCCCCGTGGGCATTCGTGCCACGCTGCCACTGCTGGGCGACCTCGACGGTGCCGAGGTCAAGGACTCGATGCGCGCGATGCTCGTCGCGGTCTCGCCTCCTACGACGGCGACTTGACGCTGTCGAGCATGAGTGAGGCGAGGTCCACCACCTCGAATCCTTCGGCCTGTCCCGCCTGCTGACGCGACGTCACGGCGTCGTTGAGCATCACGCTGCAGAACGGGCAGGCCACCGCCACCTTGCTCGCTCCGGTGGCGATCGCCTCGTCGGCGCGGGTGACGTTCACGCGGGTGCCCAACTTCTCCTCCATCCACATGCGCGCGCCACCGGCGCCGCAGCAGAAGGACGTCGCCCCGTGGCGCTCCATCTCGACGAGGTCCACGCCGGGCACCGACTCGATGAGCTCGCGCGGGGGGACGTAGACATTGTTGTGCCGGCCCAGGTAGCACGGGTCGTGGTACGTCACCTTCTCCTTGAGCCCGGCCTCCGGTGGGGTGACCGGGGTGAGTCGTCCCTCCTTCACCAGGGTGGCGAGCAACTGCGAGTGGTGGACGACCTCGTAGTTCCCTCCCACCTGGGGGTACTCGCGGCCGAGGGTGTTGAGGCAGTGCGGGCAGGTCACCACGATCTTGCGCGCCTTGATCTCGTTGAGGACCTCGACGTTCTGCATGGCCTGCATCTGGAAGAGGAACTCGTTGCCGGCGCGGCGGGCCGGATCGCCGTTGCAGGTCTCGCCCTCGCCGAGGACTATGAAGCTGACCCCGGCCAGCGTGAGGAGCTCGGCCACCGCCTTCGTCGTCTTCTTGGCGCGGTCCTCGAAGGCACCGGCGCAGCCCACCCAGAAGAGGTAGTCGACGTCGTCGGGAATCGTGTCCTCGCCGTCCATGCCGAACACGCGGACCTCGAAGTCGACCTCCTCGATCCACGCGTTGCGCTGGGAGGAGTTCATCCCCCAGGGGTTGCCCTTGGTCTCGATGTTCTTGAACAGGCCGTTGAGCTCCGCCGGGAAGTTGGTGTCGATCATGACCTGGTAGCGGCGCATGTCGATGAAGTGATCGATGTGCTCGATGTCGACCGGGCACTGGTACACGCACGCGCCGCACGTGGTGCAGGACCACAGCGCGTCCTCGTCGATGACCGGACCGACCTCATCCTTGTGGCCGGCGGCGTCATAGCCATCGGTCTCCTGGTGCGCCAGCCCGTCGCGCGAGCCGACGAGCGGGCGCTCCACCGCGGCCTTCACGGACGCGGGCATCCGCCCGAGGACGGCCTCGTCGACCTCGCCCAGCGGCGGGTTCGCTCCGTCGTTGGCCTTCTGCGCGGCCATGACGTAGGGAGCCTTGGCGAACGACGCCTCCCGGAGGTTCATGATCATGAGCTTGGGGCTGAGCGGCTTCCCCGTGGTCCACGCGGGGCACTGCGACTGGCAGCGGCCGCATTCGGTGCAGGTGGCGAAGTCAAGAGTGTCCTTCCAGGTGAAGTCCTCGATCCGCCCCACGCCGAAGGTCGCGTCGTCGGCGGGG
>CAIVWG010000040.1 GCA_903909555.1 uncultured bacterium
CACAAACCACCCGGACTCCTTGGCCGTGGCGATGTCGCGGGCCAGTGACGCCGGATCGCAGGCGACGTAGGCGACAGCCCTGGGATCCATCGCGAGCAGCGCCGTCATGACGTCACGGCCGGCGCCCGAGCGCGGGGGATCGAGCACGATGAGATCGCACGGCGCGGGCCCCCGTGTCGACAGCCAGCGGTCGACCGTGTCGTGGTGGAGCCGCACGGTGGGGCAGTCGTGCAGGGAGCGCCGAGCGCTGCGGACGGCCACCTCGTCGGACTCCACGGCATCCACCTGCCCGTCGGCTCCGACGTCCGCGGACAGTGCCCCGGCGAAGAGCCCCGCGCCGGAGTACAGGTCGATCAGGTGCTCTCCGGCCCGCGGGCGCAGCCCGCGGCGCACCACGTCCACCAGGATGTCGGGAGCACCCGGATGCACCTGCCAGAAGGCGGTGGCGTCGAGTTTCCATGTCCGCCCGGCGGCCTCCTCCCGGATCCATGCCTGGCCCGCGCGCGGATCGGGGAGAGCGACGCGGTCCCCGCAGTTCGAGGAGACGGCGAGCACCTCTGCTGCGCCGTCCCACGATCGCCGCGTGACGCCGAGGTCGTCGACTCCGGACGAGGCAATGAGGCATCGCGCGATTGGCACGATGTCGTGGGAGTGATGAGCGTGCAAGCCTGCCGTTCCCTGCGCATCGACCGCGAAGCGCATGCGCGTGCGCCATCCCAGGCCGTCGCGATCCCCGGGGACGGGACGGACCTCCAGGTCTCGCCAACGATCCGACGGCTCGTGGGCGAGCCGGGTCAACTGCTCGCGCACCACGTCCGCTTTGAGCGAGCGCTGACGCTCCAGGCGAATGTGCTGCCAGTCGCACCCGCCGCACGCGCCGGCGTAGCGGCAGGGGGGACTCACCCGATCCGGGGAGGCAACGAGGACCTCCTCGGTCTCCGCCCGGGCGAACCGCCCGTGACGGGGCGCGGCGACGACCCTCGCTCTGACGCGTTCCCCGGGGATCGTGCCGCGCACGAAGACCACGCGCCCGTCGTGCCGTGCCACGCACGATCCGCCATGGGCCACGGATTCCACGTCGACCTCGATGTGGTCGCCGGTGCGCAGGGACGTCATGAGTCGGTCCTTGTCCACCACGAGTCGATGGGAGCGCGGCCCTCGCGTCGGCCGCGGGACTCGTATCTCGTCTCCGGCCGGTCGGCGGGACGCGGGACCGTGCCCCCCGTCCACAGCCCGGACGAAGAGATGACGGCCTCCATCTCGTCGGCGTAGTCCTGCCAGTCCGTTGCAATGTGCCAGAAGCCGCCGGGCTGCACGGCACGCGCGACCAGGGCCGGGAAGTCGCCGCGGATCAGGCGCCGCCGGTGATGGCGCGCCTTGGGCCACGGATCGGGAAAGAACGTGCGCACGCCGGTGAGGCGGCCGGGGGTGATTCCCTGGCTCAGTACCTCTCGAGCATCGGCCTGGACGACGACCACGTTGTCCAGGGGACCCTCGGAAATGCGGGCGAGCAGGTCCCCGATCCCCGGGGTGTGCATGTCCACCGCAACGACGAGGCGATCCGGCTCGCAGCGCGCGTAGTGCTCCACGACGTCACCCGTCCCGAAGCCGATGTCCACGACGA
>CAIVWG010000041.1 GCA_903909555.1 uncultured bacterium
CGGAGGCCACGTTCCTGCTGCCGCCGACGAACCCCGAGGCCGACTATCGCGTGCGCATCTTCTGCCCCGGGCGCGAACTGCCGTTCGCGGGGCACCCCACGCTGGGGACCTGCCACTCCTGGCTGGCCGCGGGAGGGGCGCCTGCAGGTGAGGACGTGGTCCAGGAGTGCGGACGGGGACTGGTGCGCATCCGGCGCTCGACGGGGCGACTGGCCTTCCTCGCACCCCCGCTCCTCAGGTCGGGGCCCCTCGATGAGCCCGATGTCGCGCGGATCGCCGCAGGACTGGGAGTGGCACGCGAGGACATCATCGATCACCAGTGGTGCGACAACGGGCCGAACTGGCAGGCCGTTCTCCTCCGCGACTCCCGACTGGTGCTGTCCCTTACCCCCGACCCGCAGGTCCTTGCCGGTCTCGATGTCGGGGTGGTCGCGCCGTCAGTCGATTCGGGGATCGACTTCGAGGTGCGGGCATTCTTTCCCGGCAACGCAGGGCTGACCGAGGATCCCGTGACCGGATCCTTGAACGCTGCCCTCGCCCAGTGGCTGATCGGCACCGGGCAAGCCCCCGCCGACTACGTGGCCGCCCAGGGCACCCGACTGGGCCGTCAGGGCCGGGTTTACGTGTCGAGCCACGCCGACGGCGTCTGGATCGGCGGAGACTGCGTCACCGTCATGAGCGGCAAGGTCATCCTGCCGGGCTGAGGTCACGAGCGTCATTCGCGCCGCGAAACGACAACATGACGTGCTCGTGTTGTCGTTTCGCGGCGCTCAAGTCCGATGAGCACGTCGGGTCGGGCGGCTTGTGCCCTACTGAGACGGGGGCGACAGGACGTTGCCGGACGGGTTGTCGATCGACACGACGGCCGGGACGCTATACCAGCCGAGGTTCATCGCCGTTGAGCTCGCGGGGATACCCGAGGGGATGGCCGTGTTGGCGGTCATGAGGCACATCCATTCGGTGACGTATCCGCCCGGCCCGCCCAGCACCTGCTGGACGGCCGCGAGGTTCGCCTGCGACAGCTCCCAGGAGTTGACCGTGGTCGGTGAGAAGGAACTCGTGACGCTTCCCCCCATGTCCTCGGGGGCGAAGTACGTCACCGGGGCGCCCTTCGCCGTGACGCCAGTGAAGGCGAGCTGCATCGTGAGCTCGCTCGAGGAGTTGTAGGCGCTCGGCGGCGCGGACAGGTTCATCGTGGGATTGGACGCCTGCCACGGGGTGAGCATGTCCCAGGTGCCCGGCGTGCAACTGATGATCGGCGGCGTGGAGCCCTTCGCCGGCGTGAGATAGACACACGGCGCATTGGTGCCCAGGCACCCGGCCTCCGACCCGGACGTGGTCGGCGGGAGTGCCGGGTAGGGACCCGCGGTGTTGTACGCGGTGGTGGAGTAGCCGATGAGCAGGGTGAAGCCCTCGTTCTCCAGGTCCGAGCCGGGGCCGCTCACGAAGTAGTTGGTGGCGTTGTAGTCCGCATCGGTATTGACGCTGGTCGCGTAGCACGGCCCCCAGTCGGCCGTCGTGCCGCCACCCAGGGAGGTGGAGCCGTACTGCTGCGTCTTGGTCGAGGAGTTCGGATTGCCGATCTGCTGGTTGCGGAAGTTGCACCAGAAGCCGTTATAGCTCCCGTTCTGCTGGGCAGTGTTGATCGTGGTGAGCGTCACCGTGCCACCCATGCCGAGCTCCTTCTGCAAGACCTCCGGCGACACGGCCA
>CAIVWG010000042.1 GCA_903909555.1 uncultured bacterium
CCGGCACATGCCGACCGCGGGGTCGCCGCGCAAGCCACGGGGGCCTTCGGTAGGCAATGGTGGGTTCGAATCGGACCACCGGGTCGCCATCGTGCTCGAGGAACCACACCCGGGGCCGGGGCCGCGGTAGTGGATCGGGGATCTGCTCAGGGCGGTCAATCGTGATCGACTCGGAGGCAACCGCCGCGTGGAACGCGACCGACTGAGGTCCCCCAGGGGTGCCCACCCAGAGAGCAGCCTCGGCACCGATGCGATCAAGGTCGACCGTGCCGGAGGGGATCGCCGCCTGCTGCACGCGCGCGCCGAGGCTCTCGCCATACAGCAAGACGCGCGGTCGACGCTGTCGTCCGGCAAGGTCGGAGACGATGCCGTCGATGAGCAGGCGCTGTGTCTCCGCCGCGATCGCGACACGATCAAGCGAAAGAAACGACGGCAGCAATCCGTAGCCAACAGCGACAGCGGCAACATCGCCCAGTGTGAGAATTTCCAGCACGTCAACAGGCGTGGAGTTGGCATAGCCACTTCCTGCGGGTGCACCGATGAGGAGATGGGCACGGTCGTAGGCACCGGTCCGGCGCAACTCCTCGAGCGCGAGCGCGACCCGGGCCTCCGGGGTGGGGGCGGTGTCGTATCCGACGAAGACTCGGATACCGGAAAGAGACGGGGATCGCCCCGTGACCTCCTCGACGACGGCCGCCGGGACGCTCGAACTCAGGAAGCGCGCCCCCTCGCGCCCCACGGTGGCGTAGGGCACGAGCGATCCGGGCCCCCCGGACACGGTGTCGGACGCGGGCGGAGCCGCAAACCCCGGCTCGATGGCCCGACCGCCTCCCTCGAGGCGCCCTGCTGCCCGGGACTTGGCGACGCGGACCGCTCCGGTCGCCGCCCCGGCGATCACGGTCGCACCCGCAAGTCGCTGGGCTCGCCGGGCAAGTGTGGGCGCTGGGCTACCGCGAAGTCCTACCGCTCCCGCGGCGATGAATGTCGTCGCACCGGCGATACCGCCGAGAACCACGGTGACCGCGGGTCGAATACGACCAGGCCACGGAACCAACGTGGGGCGCGAAGCAACATAAGCACCGGCTGCCGCAACCGCCAGCGTGAGGCCGATGCGCGTGCCGGTGCGTACGGCCACGACCTACGCCAAACCAGGGAAGAAGAGCGCGATCTCGCGGGCGGCTGACTCCGGTGAATCGGAGCCATGCGTCACGTTGTACTGAGTCTCGGTCGCGAGATCGCCACGAATCGTCCCCGGGGCGGCGTTGGCGGGATTCGTGGCTCCCATCATCGTGCGCCACGAGGCGATGGCCTCCGGGCCCTCAATGACCGCGGCGACGAGCGGCCCGGACGTGATGAAGTCGACAAGGTCCGGGAAAAAGGGCTTGCCCCGATGCTCCGCGTAGTGCTCTTCCGCAGTATCGGCCGTCAACGTGCGCATCTGGAGTGCGACAACGCGAAAGCCCTTGCGTTCGATGCGCGACAGCACGTCGCCGACGAGGCCACGGGCCACACCATCAGGCTTGACGAGGACAAGGGTGCGCTGAGTCACGGAAAACTCCCGGAGTGGAGGGGCGGATAACAGCAGCCTACTGGGCCCCGTCGGCTGCCTCCTGAGCGAGCCTGATGGCCAGCAGCCACAGCAGCGCGAAGATCCCGCCCACGATGAACATCGGCGGGGCCAGGAATCCGGTCAGCACGACAAGGGCCTGAAGCACCCAGCCGACCGGTATCGCCCAGGGGCGAGTGACGTAGCGCGCGACGACGATGAGGGCAATGGCCAGGACCAGTCCAACAGGGATCGCCACGGCCGGTGGAACCGACACCGTGCCCACCACGATGACAACGGGGATGGCGAGAATGACCACGATGGCCTCGAGAGCGAGGACCGAGCCGCCCAGGACCCTCATGCTCCCCGGACTCCCAGCAGGACGCGCGCCTGCCCGGCCGTCACCACTGACCCGGTGACGATGACGCCGGATGCCGCATAGGTATCGGCTTCCTCGGCCAGCCTTACGGCAGCATCGAGCGCATCCTCGAGGCCCGACCTCACCTCGACCCGGTCGTCGCC
>CAIVWG010000043.1 GCA_903909555.1 uncultured bacterium
CATGACATCGAGGTCGGCGCGTACGGCGGCGTCGATACCGAACCACTGCGCCGCCGCAATCTCGTGCAACGGTTTGCCGGCGAGGTCGCGCCAGCCCGGGATCAGCGGGAAGGACCACGGCTCGCCCCACCAGCCGGGCAGTCCCGGTTCCGACACGAAGCGCCCTGAGCGCCAGGCCTGCACAAGTGACGGCACGGCCATGCGCGGATCCCGCACGACATGGATGACGCGTACGTCGTCGATCGTCGAGGCAAGCACGCCGAGTCGGAGTGAATTGCGCGGCGCCCAGTCGATGGTGAGGTCGCCGCCAGACTCGGCAGCAGAGCGCAAGGCCTCGCTGATCCCGCCGCTTTCGTCGGTGATGCGGTGCGACCAGTCCCCTGACTCGCGCGCGGAGTCGGCAACGGAATCCAGCAGCTCCTCGAGCGGGTCGTTGCCCGAGAGCCCCGAACGCGACCATGCCGCATCGGTAAGCCACAGGACCTGGAGGAGGCCTGCCCCGGAACGTGGCGGCCCTACGAGTAGGAGGCGCGTGGGCATCCCATGACGCTACCCGTGTCGGCGCAGGACGAGTTCGTTGGAGTGGATCCGATCCGGAGACGGAGATCCCGCGTCACCCCACCCCGCGACCGTGCCCGTCAAGCGCGGTCCTCGGTGACGGATTCCGGGGGGCGGGCTCGTCGGCCACCCACGATGAGGAGGGCGGCCACGACCGCGTACGGCGCCGCCACGACGACGAGCACGGGGATCACCGACCACTCCCCCACCCTGCCGAGCGACACCGCCTGCAGGGCAAGCGGCACGGACAGGGCGATGGCCATGAGCCATCCTGCCTCCCACGGCAGCGACCGGCCCAGCGCGATCAGGGGGATGAGCACGGCCACCAGCACCAGCAGGTTGACCGGTCCGTGAGTGTCCTCGAACTCCCACAGCGCCTGCGCCCACACGACGCCACCGACCGATGCGACGCAGACGAGCGCAACCACAGCCACGAGCACCGGGTACGTCGCATCCGGCCATCGAAGCGCGAGCGCGGATAGCGCGAGGGGCGGGACCAGCCAGGCGACCACCCACGCCAGGCCCTGCACGCCACCCGGGTCGCTGAGGATCTCCCCGCCGACGAACACCGCGAGCGCAGCCGAGACGACCGCCCCGATCACCAGGGCCAGCGCAACCCACGGCTGCGCCGCGATCCCCACCCGGGGATCCACGAGGTTCACCGACACTCGACCACCCGTCCTCGCTGTGACTCGCCCTCTTGGGGAATTCAGGCATAGGCGGGGTCGGAGAGGGAGGACACAGACGGGTGAGGACCGGTCAGGACCCAGCGGGGAGGTGCGCCTGCGGGGGTAGTCAGCAGGCGGACCAGAGGCCGGCGCCCTCGGCCTGGGCCGCGCGCTCGGCATCGCGGAAGAGCTGCTGGTAGCGGTAGCCCTCCTGGTAGGTGTACTCCTCGGCGTAGCCCTCGCGGACGAGCAGCTCGTTGAGCATGACGTCCGGGGTGAGCCACACGTAGGCCAGCGTGCGGCCGTACTTGTCGGTGTCCCCCGACACGGGGTCGGATTCCAGCCACACCCGGGTGCCCTCGACGAGGCTCGCCGTGCGCGCGCTCGCCTCGGGGCCGTAGCACTCGATCGGGCGGTCCTGCGCCACGGTCTCCGGGGTGTCGATCCCGATGAAGCGGACCTTGATCTCCTCTCCGTCGCGCATCACGCGGATGGTGTCTCCGTCGACGGACGACACGACGTCGTACGGCCCCCTGAGGTCCGCCCCGCCCGCGGCAGCGCTGCCCGCCGGCAGCGACGACGGCACCGCCGGATCCGGGGGCGAGGCGCACGACGCGAGGACCAGGGCGCCGGCGAGTACGCCGATGACCCGCATGTCAGGACGCCGGCCGGGTGTTGTCGATGATGGCCTTCCACACCGATTCGGCTCCCGTGTGCCCGGTGCGGATCGTCCACCCCGTCGTGATGAGCGCGGCCGCGATCACGACCACGCCGAGGATCTGGACCCCGAGCCCGCGCTGCGGGCGAGTTCCCGGCAGCGAGCGGTCGAGCAGCCACAGCGCCAGCACGACGACGAACATGCCCAGCGCGATGAACGGCAGCAGGTTGCCCACCTGAGCGTGCACCTCGGGGTTGCCCACCCGGGCGGCAAGCTCCTCCCCCGAGCCGCGACTGATGAACGCCGCCACCACGCCCGCCGCGGCCACCGCGACGACGAGGGGCCCGAACCGCCGGGAGAAGCGTGCGGAGAACCCCATGATGAACGCGCCCAGCGCCGCCAGCGGGAGCAGCACGACGGCGGCGTGCACCACGAGCGTGTGGACCGGCAGGCCGAAGACGGTATCGAGCACCGCCCCAGGCTAGGGCCTCGCGCTAGCGTGGGCCCGTGCCGACATCCGAGGATCTCGAACTCGCGCTCTCCCTCGCCGACAGCGCCGATGCCCTCACGATGGCGGCGTTCCGTCGCGAGGGCCTGCGTGTGGAGACCAAGCCGGACCTCACGCCCGTGACCGAGGCCGACCGCGGCGCGGAGCAAGCCCTGCGGCGCGCGCTCACGGACGCCCGGCCCGGAGACACCGTCGTCGGGGAGGAGATGGGCGGCGAACTCGGCACCGGCCGGCAGTGGATCCTCGACCCCATCGACGGCACCAAGAACTTCGTGCGCGGCGTTCCCGTGTGGGCCACGCTCATCGCGCTCGTGATCGACGGGCGGGTGGAGGTCGGCGTCGTGTCCGCTCCCGCGCTGGGACGCCGGTGGTGGGCCGCGCGCGGACAGGGCGCCTGGACGCGCGGCCCCGAGGATCCCGCCGACCGCCCGCTGCGTGCCAGCGCCGTCGCCACGCTCGCGGATGCGTCGTTCTCGTTCAGCGACGGTGTCGGCTGGCCCGCAGGCGCGCTCGTCTCGCTCATGGACTCGGTGTGGCGGACGCGAGGGTACGGCGACTTCTGGTCGCACATGCTCGTCGCCGAGGGCAGCGTCGACATCGCCATGGAGCCCGAGCTCAGCGTGTGGGACGTCGCCGCGCTCGCGCCCATCGTGGAGGAGGCCGGCGGTCGGATCACGGCGATCGACGGCGGAGACATCCTGCGCGGGCCGGGAGCGCTCTCAACGAACGGCGTCCTCCACGACGCGGCGCTGGCGATCATCCGCGGCTGACCGGCTCCCAGCGCCAGTAGGTCATCGCGCCCTTGCGCTCGACGACCGCGAAGCCGCAGGCCTCGAGCACCCGCTCGCTCGCCCCATTGCCGACGTCGGTCTCGGCCGTGACCGCGCGAGCCCCGCGTGCAACGGCCAGGTCGCACAGCGCCCGGACCGCCTCGCGCGCGTATCCCCGGCCCCGCGCGCTCGGCGCGAGCCCGTACCCGATCTCGATGCAGCCGTCCACGTCGGGTGGGCCCTCGAATCCGGCGCCGCCGATGGCCCGACCGGCGTCCCGCTCGCGCACCTGGAAGGGACCCCAGGGCTCCTCCTCCGTGGGAGGCGCGGCCATGCCGGCGACGACGAGCCCGGCGATGACGACATCGCCCTCCGTCGGATAGTCCTCGGCCCAGGCTCGGCCGGTGCGGTCAA
>CAIVWG010000044.1 GCA_903909555.1 uncultured bacterium
CCACGCCGACTTCGGCGGCCCAGGCACCGTCGCGGCCTACCAGGCCGCACTCGCGGCCAAGGAACGCGGGGAAGCGGCCGTCTACCCGGACATGGCGAAGGTGGCCGGCGGCTATGACTTCGCGGGCAACTCCTACAACTCTCGCGATCCCGCGAACGCGACGCCCAGGCCCGATGACAACCCGCTGGACTGCCAAGGACACGGTACGCACGTCGCGGGCAGTGCCGGTGGCTACGGCGTCGGTGCGGACGGCACCACCTACCGCGGGCCCTGGAATGCCGACCTTCCCTTCGCCGAGTTCGGCATCGGGCCGGGGGTCGCGCCCGAGGTCACGCTCTACGCGCTCAAGGCCTTCGGATGCAAGGGCAGCAGCAACCTCGTGGTCGCGGCGATCGACTGGGCGATGGATCCCAATCAGGACGGCGACCTCAGCGATCACCTCGACGTGGTCAACATGTCCCTCGGCTCTCCCTTCGGCGCCCAGGACGACCCCACCGCGGTGGCCACGCAGAACGCGGCTCTCGCCGGCATGAGCGTCGTGGTCGGCGCGGGCAACTCCGGTGCCGGCTACCTCGCCGTGGGCAGTCCGTCGACGGCGCCCGCCGCCATCTCCGTGGCCGCCAATATCACCGACGGGCTCGTGGTGGACACGATGCGCCTGTCGATCGATGGCGCGGTCGAGACGGTCAAGGGAGTGATGGTCTCGGAATTCTCGGCGGAGGAGCCGCGTGAGATCACCGCCCCCGTCACCCGCATCGGCGACTGGGACGCGCCTGCGAGCGCCACCAACAACACCGATGCCTGCGGGCCTCTCAGCGATGCGGACAAAGAACGCGTCAGGGGGACGTTCCTCGCGGTTCAATCGGTGGTGCCGCGCCGATGCGACCCTGCCGTCGGCGTGCGCAACTCCGCCGCGGCAGGAGCCACCGGCACCATCGTGGCGACGGAGTCGGCGGTCCCCACGAGCCTGCCCTTGAGCGGCAGGCCCCTGGCGATGACCGTCATGGCGGACACGAGCGAGGCTCTCCGCGCGGCCTTCGGCGCGGGCACGCTCGTGGAGGCGACCATGGGGTCGTTCGGCCTCGACGCCGGCCGCTACGTCTACCGCGGTGCCCACTCCCGTGCGGCGCGCGTCGCCGCCTTCAGTTCCATGGGAGGCCCGCTCCCGGGGACCGTGAAGCCGGACATCACCGCCCCCGGTGCCAGCATCTTCTCCGCGTCCTCCGGCACGGGCAACGGCGGGCACGCCACCGTCGGCACGTCGATGGCCACGCCCCATGTCGCCGGGCAGGCAGCACTCGTCCGCCAGGCGCACCCCACGTGGACGGCAGTGGAGGTCAAGTCGGCGATCGTGTCGAGCGTCGACCAGGACCTCTACCGCGACAACGACGAGAAGGGTCCGCGCGAGGACGTGATGCGGGTGGGCGCCGGCCGCAGCGACGTCGTCCGATCCATCGCCGCGGACACCGTCGTCTCCGTCCCGGGAAGCCCGGGCTCCACGAGCGTGTCCTTCGGGATCGTCGATGCACGGCAAGCCATGATGCGCTCCCAGCGCGTGCGCATCACCGACAAGCGCTCCACTGGGCCAGCGCGGGAGTACGCCGTGCGCCTCGACCCGGTGAACTCCGTCCCCGGAGCGACGTACACCGTGTCACCCACTCGCCTGCGCTTGCGCCCAGGGCAGTCGGGAGACGTCACGGTCACGCTCCGGGTGAACCCCGCGAGGCTCACGCACCGCCCCGATCCGACGCTGACCCTCGTGCCCGAGGGCACGACCTACATGCGCGAGTTCCTGGCTCCAGCGACCGCCCTGCTGGTGCTGGAGTCGCCCGGTGCTCCGTCCCTGCGCGTGTCGGTGGCCGCTGCCCCGCGACCGGCCTCGGCGCTGTCGGCCGCCGCGGAGGTGCAGGTGTCAGGCACCGGAGACCGGCTCACCGGGACGCTGACGCTCACCGGGTCCGGCGTCGACACCCGCTCCCCGGTGAGATTCGAGCGCATCCGCTCGCGCGTATCCGCGCTGCAGTTGCTCGGCGAGAGCCCGCGCCAGGACGTCTGCGTGCAGGCGGTGCGCTGTCTTCCCCTGGCGAGCCAGGCCGGTGGCGACCTGCGCTACGCCGGTGCCTCGTCCGATGCGCAGCTGAGCGCGAATCCACTGTCGCGCGACGACACCGCTCTGGGCTACTTCGGCCTGTCGACCTGGGGGGCGTGGAAGACGCCGTACGCGCCAGGCGCCTTCACCGTGCACCTCGATACCGATCGCGACGGCACGGCCGACGCCCAGATCCGGTCGGCGCAGATCGGGTCGTACC
>CAIVWG010000045.1 GCA_903909555.1 uncultured bacterium
GGGGATCAGGCGTGCTGCGGGGCCCGGGCCAGTCGGCCCGGGCCCCGCGACGGGTGTAGCTGGTATCTACTTGTTGACGGTGATGCGGATCTGGCCGAGGCCCATGTCCGCCGTGAACACCGCGGCACCCACGAGCGTGTTCAGGGTGTCGACGATCTGCTGGTTCGAGGTGAGGTGCAGGTCACCCTGGCGGACGACGGTCTTGGTCTTGTTGTAGGTATTGAGATGCTTCACAGTAAAGAGCTCAATGACGCCCAGGGGCGAGTCGACGGTGATCGACGCCGTCTTGGCCTTGTTGTCGATGGTGATCTTGGGATTGCTGACGGTCACGCCACCGATCGTGATTCCACCGGAGTGGCCGATGACGTTCTTGGTGACGTCCACCACCGGGAAGGTGAGACGGTTGCCGGACTTCTTGGCCGGGTCGACGGGCGTGATACCCGCCGTGATGGGAGCGAGCTCCTTCTTGAAGGAGATGAGAGTGGTGCCGGTGGCCGCCTTGGACGGTGTCGCCGAGGTGGCGGCGGGTGCGGCCGCGAGGCCGGCGCCGGCCACCAGGGCGGCAGCGGCGGCGAGGCCGACGATCTTGTGAGTGAGCTTCACGTGTCCTCCGTGGTGGACGTCACGGCCTCCGGGGGTGTGGAGACCCGCCGCCCACAGCGGGCGACTCGTGTGATCCTCACAAATGCGGCTCGCGGAGGCAAACCCGCGGGGGATCTTTCTCGTGTGCTCGGCGGAGCGACGATATAGGACGATGTCCTAACGAGAGGATGGCCCCATGGGCACATCCGGCATCGTCGATGCTCTGGGCGACGTGCTCGGCTCCGATCATGTCCTCACCGACCCCCCGCTCACGCAGGCCTACACCGTCGACTGGACCCGTCGATGGCACGGCGATGCGCTCGCGGTCGTGCGCCCGGCGGATACCGCGCAAGTCTCCGCCGTCGTCCGAGCGTGCGCGGCCGCCGGTGTCCCCGTCGTTCCCCAGGGTGGCAACACGGGTCTCGTCGGCGGCTCGGTGCCGGGGCGTCATCCGGGCTCGCTCGGACGGCCCGTGGTCCTGTCGACGAGACGGCTCACGCGCCTGGATCCGGTGGACACGACGTCGGGCCAGGTGACTGCGGGCGCTGGCGTCACGCTCGGTGACGTGCAGCGCCACGCCTCCGCCGCCGGATGGGAGTACGGCGTCGACCTGGCCGCGCGTGACTCGGCGACCATCGGCGGCACCGTCGCAACCAACGCGGGCGGCATTCGCGTCATCGCCCACGGCATGACCCGCAGCCAGGTTGCAGGCATCGAGGCTGTCCTCCCCGACGGTCGGGTCGTCGAGCATCTCTCCGGCCTTGCCAAGGACAACACCGGCTACGACATCGCCGGGCTGCTCACGGGCAGCGAGGGCACCCTCGGGGTGATCACCGCCGTGCGGCTGCGGCTGCACCGGCCTCATCGCGCGAGTTCCGTGGCACTCGTGGGAGTGTCGTCTTACGACGAGGCCCTGGCTCTCATGCACGATGCCGTGATCCCCGGCGCCACCCTGCTCGCGGCTGAGGTCATCGACCGGACCGGGATGGAACTCGCCTCTGCCGTCTCCGGTCTGGCCTGGCCGCTCGAGCGTTCGCATCCGCTGGTCCTCCTGCTGGAGATCGCCGACGGCGGGGAGGGGGACGGGTTCGATCCGGGCGTCCTGGGCGACCGCGATGTCGTGCTCGGACTCGATGCCACGGAGCGCGCCCGGCTGTGGTCGTTCCGCGAGCTGCAGTCCGAAGCCTTCTCGTCCCTCGCCACCCGCGAGTCGACCGATGCCGCGCACAAGCTCGACGTCTCGGTGCCCCTCCCCCGCCTCGCCCGCCTCGCCGACGAACTGCGGCGTCGGATGGAGGCATCTCCGGACGTGATCGCGTTCGGGGTGTTCGGTCATCTCGGCGACGGCAACATCCACGTGGAGATCGTCGGTCCCGCCGCGGATGACGAGCAGGTGGACCGGCTGGTGCTCGACGCCGTGGCCGCCGAGGGCGGCAGCATCTCCGCCGAGCACGGAATCGGCCGGGCCAAGGCCCACCTGCTGGGCCTGAGCCGCAGCCCCGAGGAGATCGCGGCCATGCGGGCGATCAAGGACGCCTGGGACCCGGCGGGGCTCATGAACCCCGGCGCGTTGTTCCCATAGGTTCACTCTCGCCACACCTACCCTGCTGGAATGAGCGTCCTCACGCTCGCCACCGCTACGACGGCCGCCCCCCAGGGCGTCGTCACCTCCGCACGCCGCCCGGCCCTCGACGGCGTCCGGGCCCTCGCGGTGGCGGCGGTCATGACCTACCACCTCGGCGCCGACTGGCTGCCCGGCGGATTCCTCGGCGTCGACGTCTTCTTCGTCCTGTCCGGCTTCCTCATCACCTCGATCCTGCTCGACCAGGCCACGGAGACCGGGCGCATCCGCTACGGGGACTTCTTCGCCCGCCGCGCGCGCCGCCTCCTGCCGGCGCTCTACCTGCTGCTCCTCGTGGTGTGCGCGTGGGCGGCGTTCATTGCGATGCCCCGCCAGATCGGGGACCTCCGCGGCGCGGGACTCGCCGCTCTCGTCTACGTCGCCAACTGGTTCTTCATGCTCACCGGCCAGTCGTACTTCGACCAGATGGCCGGGCCCTCCCCGCTGGAGCACACCTGGTCGCTGGCGATTGAGGAGCAGTTCTACCTCGTATGGCCTCTCCTCCTGCTCTTCTTCGTACGCCGGTTCTCACCGCGCGTCACGGTGTCCTTGCTCGTGGTCGGCACCCTGGCCTCAGTCGGGCTCATGGCCGTGACGTACGACGCAGGAGATCCGTCCGTCGCCTACTTCGGAACGCTCACCCGCGCCCACGAGCTCCTTGTGGGCGCGATCCTTGCGATCGCGGTGCACCGCGGGCTCTCGGTCTCCCCGCAGTGGCGATGGACCGGATGGGTCGCGATCGCGGCCCTGTGCGGCGCATTCGCGCTGGTGACCGACACGGGCGCGTTCTACTACCATGGTGGCTCGCTGGCCGTCTGCCTCGTCGTCGCCTGGCTGCTGCTCATCCTGGGCGCGGGCACCCCCGGCGGCGGCCCCACGCGCGCCCTGTCGTGGGGACCGATCGTCGCGCTCGGGATCATCTCGTACGGCGTCTACCTGTGGCACTGGCCGCTCATCCTGTGGCTCACCCCGCTGGCGACCGGGCTGGAGGGTGCGGCTCTCGACGCCCTGCGGATCGGCGCGACCCTCGCCATCGCGATCGCGTCGTACTTCGCCGTCGAGCGTCCCATCAAGCGCGGCTCGATCTTCGGCTACGCGCTCACCCCGAAGCGCCTCGGCGTGATCGTGCCTCTCGTCACCGTGGGCATCGCGGGCCTCATCGTCGCGTCCACGGCACGCGCCGACAACGCGGGCAACCAGGTGCAGGCGCCGCAGTCGCTCGCGGGCGCCGGCATCGCGGGAGCCCCCACCGTGGCCATCGTGGGCGACTCGATCCCCGCGGAGATCATGGAGAGCCTCGAGGACGAGGCTGCGGCACGCGGCTGGAACGTCGTTCCCCTCGCCTACGGCGGATGCACCGTCACCGGAGCCTTCCAGGTCGACTGGGACGGCTCGGCGCTGAACTTCGCGCGCCGCTGCGCGGACGAGGTGCCAAAGGCGCAGCGCACGGCACTGGAGAAGTTCCGGCCCGACATCGTGCTGTGGTACTCCAATCGCGAGCGCTACCCGATCCGGGTGGACGGACAGGTGCTCGCGAGCAACAGCCCCCAGCACGCGGCCCGGCTTTCGCGCGACCTCGACCGCACCTACCGACGGCTCACCGCGACCGGCGCGTCGATCGTCCTGGTGCTGCCGGTCCCCAAGGCGCCGTCGCAGGGCGGCAGTTGCGCGGCGAACCCGGCCAGTCCCGGGTGCGAGAAGTACCCCGACTACCACGCATCCTTCGAGCGCCTCACCAACGCGTACCGCTCCCTGGCTGACCGCTACCCGAGCCGGGTCAGCCTGGTGAACGTCGACGACCTGCTGTGCCCGTCGGGGCCGCCGTGTCCGGCCCTCAAGCGCGACGGGCAGTTCCTTCGCCCCGACGGAGTGCACTTCTCCGAGCCCGCGGCGCAGTGGTTCGTGCCACTGCTGTTCGATCGGGCAGGCCTCCTGGCCTAGGCTCGCCCGCGTGAGCGAGGAGATACCCGTCGTCGGGATGCGCGAGCCCTGCCCCTGCGGATCCGGCAAGCGCTACAAGGCCTGCCACGGCAAGGCGGCCTCGCGTGCCGCCACCCGGCAGGTGAGGCGACCCTTCCAGGGCATGGCGTCCGAGTGCGACTGGGTGGCGTTCCGGGAGATCGTCCCCGCGGCCACCGCGCCGCTGACCCTGGCCTCGGGCGAGGACCGCTCGGTCACGCTCACCACCGTTCTGCCGCTGGCCTGGCCGGCGCTCGTCCGCGACACCGGCGAGATCTTCCTCGCGCTGCAGACGACCACCGGCTCCGGCGATCCGAGCCGCGATGCCGCCGAGGCGCTGCAGCGCGCCCTGGACGCCGAGCCCGGGACGCCGATCCCTCCGGCGGGCCTTCCCGGCGAAGGCCCTCGGCTGCAGGACCTCGTCGCCGCGGATCCGCTCACGGTCACGGTGCACTCCGACTTCGACTACTGGATGACCGAGGGCGCGGACAGCGACCCCCAGGTGCGCGACAGCCTGGAGCGGGCGAACTCACGAGTCATGCCCACGGTGCGCCTCGCCTCGGTGGAGGCGGCGTACTGGGTCGACATGGGCGAGAAGGTCTTCCTGCGCTGGATCATGCCGGAGGACGAGGAGCGCCTCCTCGACGCGCTCGCGCGGCTTCGGGCCCGGGGCGAGGACCCCCTCCCGGGAGTCCCGTCGCGCTTCGTGGGCTCCTTCCGGGCCGACGGCCTGCTGGTCCCGGTGTGGGAGCTGCCGGAGCGCACCGAGGCGGCCGGTATCGAGGAGGCGGCCGTGACCTACCGCGCCCTCCTGGACGAGACGCTGGCCGACCCTGCCCCGCTCACCTCCGCGCAGCGCCGCGCCCGGGCGGGCTTGCAGACTCGGCAGATCACGCTGCGCTGACCCTTCGCGCTACGCCTGGACGAACTCCACGAGAGTCCAGATCGCGAGTCCTGCGAGCACGACGCCCGACACGATGCGGATGCGCCACA
>CAIVWG010000046.1 GCA_903909555.1 uncultured bacterium
CGCCAGCACGAGTCCGTCGCCGTGAGGCTTGGCGCGGATCGACGGATCACGACCGACGATGACGTCCACGGGGAAGCCGTGATGCTCCAGGGCTTGGCGCGCGACATCCGGCGGGAGCAGGGTCACCACCGCGTACGGCGTTCCCGATGCAAGCCGCGCTGCTTCCCGGAGTCCCGGCATGGGCCGCGAGGCGCGGATGGCCGAACGCTCGTGGTGGGACACCGCGGCGGACGCCGCTGTCCAGCGCGGATCACCGGCCAGCGCGACGAGGATCGCCATGCACTCCAGCGTCGGAGCATCCCAGTCCGCATCGAGGACCGTGAACTCCGCCCAGCCGTCCAGCAGTGCGCGCAGGTCCTGCAGCGCTGCGGCGTAGTCGGTGTGGTTCTGCAGGTCCACCAGCGTGCGGTCGAGGTCGAACAGGATCGCGCGGGCCACAGCCCCATGGTCCCCGACCGAACCCTGACCGACAACGTGGCGCGGGCAACTGCGCTGCTGGTCTAGCGTGATGAGGAGAAGGGAGAGCCATGCGCATCAGGGACCGAGTGTTCGTCGTCACCGGGGCCGGCAGCGGCATCGGGCAGGCCGTCACCTGGGACCTGCTCTCGCGCGGGGCGCGGGTGGCCGCGGCGGACCTGCGACCGGAGGGGCTGGCCGAGACCGTCGCCGGCTCCGCAGCCGCTCCCGGGCGCCTCACCACGCACGTCCTCGACATCACCGACCGGGCAGCCGTGGACGCCCTCCCCCGGCAGGTGCTCGACGCCCACGGGCAGGTCGACGGCCTCATGTGCGTTGCGGGGATCATCCAGCGGTTCGTCTACCTCGACCGGATGACCATGGACGAGATCGAGCGGATCATGGCCGTGAACTTCTGGGGCACCCTCTACCTCGACCTCGCCTTCCTGCCTCTGCTCAAGGAGCGGCCCGAGGCGAGCCTGGTCAATGTCGCCAGCATGGGCGCGCTCGTACCCGTACCGGGGCAGAGCATGTACGGCGCCAGCAAGGGGGCGGTCCGCCTCCTCACCGAGGCTCTCTACGCCGAGCTCCGCGACACCGGCGTCGCGGTCACCCTGGTGTTCCCCGGTGGAACGGCCACGCACATCACGGAGAACTCCGGCGTCGAGCCCCCGCGGATTCCCCCGGACAAGATGCCCAAGATCCTCACCGCGAAGGAGGTCGCGACAGCCATCGTCGAGGCGGTCCGGAAGGGGAGGTTCCGCGTGCTCATCGGCAAGGACACCCACATGCTCGACGGGCTCTCACGGATCGCACCACAGCGGGCGATCGCGCTCGCCGCGGAGCGCATGAAGACCTACCTCGCTTAGGCAGGGCTACCCTTCCGGCATGAGAGCGGCTGTCGCGGTCGTCGTTGCCGCCCTGGCTTCAGGACTCGTCGTCGCACCGGGAGTCGCGTCCGCCCCCGCGGCACCCGAGCGCGTGGTGGCCGCGGCTTGGGAGCAGGGCGGATACCCGCTCCCCCACACCCCCGCCTATCGCCGGGTGCGCTTCGCCCTGTACGCCGATGGACGTCTGCTGACACCCGACGGGAGCGACCGGCACGGGGTCCCGGCGTACGCGGTCGCGGATCTCGACCGCGCCCAGGCCCTCGGCCTGCGGCGGGCACTCATGAGGACGACCGCCGGCGTCGACTTCGGTGTCGTGCCCGTGCTCGATGCTCCCGACACCCGGACCCGCGCGTCCCTGCGCGGACGGGTCGTCCACGCGAGGGTGAACGCGCTCGGGCTCGACGGGATGATCACCGAGGCACAAAGACGTGCCCGCGAACGACTGCGTGCCGTGATCGAGCGCGCTGACGCCTTCCCGGCGAGGGCATGGGCGCCCGCGGCCTTCGAGGTGCGGCGCCTCCCGGTGGACGAGGCGAGCATCGCCCTGGAGTGGCCCGGCCCGGAGCTTCCCCCCGGCGAGTGCGGGACCATCCCCGCCGAGGAGTACGGCGCCTTCCCGGAGTCGTTCGCCCAGGGGAACGCCTACACGGCGGACGGCCGTGCCTTCGCCCTGTGGGTGCGCCCGCTCCTGCCGGGCCAGCAGGGGTGTCGCGGGTACTGACCCACCCGCCCGGGCCTCATGGGCCAGAATGGCCGCCATGGCCGACAACAGCTTCGACATCGTCTCCAAGATCGACCGCGCGGAGGTCGACAACGCCGTCAACCAGGCAGCCAAGGAGCTCGCCCAGCGCTTCGACTTCAAGGGCACGGGAGCGAAGGTGGAGTTCAAGGGGGAGATGACCATCGAGCTCGAGGCCGAGACGGAGGATCGCGTCAAGGCTGCCCTCGAGGTCCTCAAGGAGAAACTCGTCAAGCGCGGCATCAGCCTCAAGGTCCTCAATGCGGGAGACGCGCGGGCATCAGGCCGACTGCACAAGATCACCTGCCAGCTCAAGGAAGGCATCAACCAGGAGCAGGCCAAGAAGCTCGGCAAGCTCATCCGGGACGAGGGTCCCAAGAAGGTGAAGACCCAGGTCATGGGCGACGAACTGCGGGTGTCCAGCCCGAGCCGCGACGATCTCCAGGCGGTCATCCAGCTGGTCAAGGACGCCGACCTGGACTTCCCCGTCCAGTTCGTCAACTACCGCTGACGCTGCTCTCCGTCCCCGTCGACACCGTTCTCTGGGCGGATTCGCTCACCGGGTGAGCGTTTTCGCCCAAGGAATCGGGCACCGGCTCCTCCTTGCGATGGCCCAGGGTGGCGGCAATGAGGACGCTGCCGAGGAGCCCGACCGCGATCCCGAGGCCGACCGCTACGTCAACGTAGAGAACCCAGGTCA
>CAIVWG010000047.1 GCA_903909555.1 uncultured bacterium
CTCGTCAAGGCCATCGCCTGCGGCGCCGATGCCGTGATGCTGGGATCGGTCCTGGCGCGGGCGACCGATTCCCCCGGTCGAGGCGTGCACTGGGGGGCGGAGGCCTGGCATCGCGAACTCCCGCGAGGGGAGCGCAAGGAACTCGGCACGGTCGGCACCTTCGAGCAGATCCTGCGCGGGCCGTCGTCCACAGCGGATGGCTCGGCGAACCTCATCGGCGCGCTGCGCAAGGCGATGGCCACCACGGGCTACAGCGACCTCAAGGAGTTCCAGCGGATCGACGTGGTCCTCAGCCCCTCAGCGTGACGTACGGCACGCCCTGCGGGGACGATGCGCGAGAGCCGCGGTGCTGCGGGACAATGGAAGCGCCGTGAAGGGGAGGTCCACGTGAGCGATCGGCTCGGACCCGACGAACGCCGTGCTGCCGTCGACGCCCTGCGCAGCACGTCCCTCGACATCCTCGTCATCGGCGGAGGGGTCGTCGGCTGCGGCGCCGCCCTCGACGCTGCGGCGCGCGGCCTTTCCGTGGGCCTGGTCGAGCAGTCCGATCTCGCCGCAGGGACGTCCTCTCGTTCGTCCCGACTCGCCCACGGAGGACTGCGCTACCTCGAGCAGCGCGAGTTCCATCTCGTGCGCGAAGCCCTGACCGAGCGCGGCCTCCTGCTCGACAGGCTCGCCCCGCACCTCGTGCGGCCGATCCCCTTCCTCTTCCCGGTCAGCCACCGGTGGGAACGCCCCTACGTCGCCTCCGGCGTCCGCCTCTACGATCTGCTGTCCAAGGTCGGGGCGTACGGCGGCACCATGCCGCGACCGAAGAGCCTCAACCGCGAGGAGGCCAAGGCGCTCGCGCCCGACCTGGACTCCGGGGAGATCGCCGGGGCGGTCCGCTTCCACGACGCTCAGATCGACGACGCGCGTCACACCGTGGCCGTGGCGCGGACGGCCGCTGCCCTCGGCGCACACATCGTCACGCGCACCCGTGTCGAGAGCGTGATCCTCGAGGAGGGGACGGTCGTCGGCGCGCGCGTGCACGACGACGTGACGGGTGACTCCTACGACATCCGAGCCCGGATCGTGATCGCGGCCGTGGGGATATGGACCGACGAGATCCTGCGCATGGCGGGCCAGGAGGGTGAGCCACGGGTTCGGCAGAGCAAGGGCGTGCACCTCGTGGTGCCCGGTAGCGCGATCCGCTCCACGACGGCGATCATCGCCCGTACTCCGTCGAGCGTGCTCTTCCTGCTGCCGTGGGCGGGCAAGTGGCTGGTCGGTACGACCGACACTCCGGCGGAGGACGTCGACCTGGCGAATCCCCGTGCCACGGAGGAGGACGTCGACTACCTGCTCGCCCAGGCCAACCGATGGCTCGCCCGACCTCTCACGCGCGCGGACGTCCTCTCCACCTACGCCGGCTTCCGCCCGCTCATCGCGGAAGGGGACGACGACGACCCCACGGCCACGCTGTCGCGCGAGCACGCCCTCTTCCGGCCGTGCCCAGGGCTGGTGGCGATCGCCGGCGGCAAGTACACGACGTACCGGGTCATGGCCGCAGACGCGGTCGACGCGGCCGTCGAGCAGTGCGAGGGCGAGATCCCCGAGTCCTCCACGTCGGAGATCCCCCTCATCGGAGCCGAGGGATTCGCCGAGGATTGGCAGCGCCGCTCGGCTATCGCGGAGGACGCCGGTCTGTCGCTGGAGATGACCGAGCGCCTCCTGCGCCGCCATGGAGCGAGGATCAGCGAGGTCCTCGCGCTCATCGACGCCGATCCCTCGCTCCGGGAGCCGCTCATCCCGGGGGAGCCGTACCTGCGGGCCGAGGTCGTCCTCGCCGCGTCGCACCAGGGGGCGCTGGGCCTGGGCGACGTCCTGGATCGCAGGCTTCGCATCGGGCTGGAGACCGCGGACGGCGGCCTGGCCGCAGCCGAGGCGGCCCTGCCGCTCGTCGCCGGAGTCCTCGACTGGGATGCGGCGCGGTCGGCCGAGGAGTGGGAGGCGTATGCCGTCGCGGCCTCGGACCGCATCCATCCCCTCGGCGATCCCGTCCTCGCGGACTAGCCGGTCGCGGGCGTTGCCCGACCTGGTGCGCACGTAGCATCGGGGCATGACCAGCGTCGTCGAGCCAGCGATGCCCAAGGGTCCCTCCCTCCTGCATCGCCTCGCGGCAGCCGACAATGCCGACACCCTCGAGGTCAGGGCTCCCTTCACAGGAGAGCTCCTGCACGACCTGCCCCTGTCCCAGCCCGAGGACATCGACGCGACACTGCGACGCGCCCGCGAGGCCCAGCGGCGCTGGGCCGAGACGCCCCTGCGGGAGCGATCGCGGATCATGCTGCGTTTCCATGACCTGGTGCTCCAGCGTCGGCACGAGGCGATGGACATCCTGCAGTGGGAGACGGGCAAGGCGCGCCGCGACGCACTCGAGGAAGTGCTCGATGTCTGCGTCGTGAGCCGCTATTACGCCAGGCGCGCCCCCGGCCTGCTGCGACCTCGCCGTCGGGCGGCCGCGCTCCCCCTGCTGGTCGGCGTCCGCGAGATCCTCAAGCCGGTCGGAGTGGTCGGCATCATCGCCCCGTGGAACTACCCGCTCACGCTGGCGGCGAGCGACGCGGTGCCGGCCCTGCTTGCGGGCAACGCGGTCGTCGTCAAGCCGGATCCGCAGACCAGCCTCATCGCGGCATGGGTGGCCGAGAAATTCCTGCTGGCCGGCCTTCCCGACGGGCTGTTCGCCGTCGTCACCGGCGACGGTCCGGGGGCGGGTGGCGCCGTCATCGACGCCGTCGACTACGTCATGTTCACCGGATCCAGCGCTACGGGGAAGCTCGTCGCCGAGAGATGCGCCCGTCGGCTCATCGGCTGCTCTCTCGAACTCGGCGGCAAGAACGCCATGATCGTGCGTGCCGATGCCGATGTGCGACGGGCTGCCGAGGTCGCCGTTCGGGCCTGCTTCGCCAACGCCGGCCAGTTGTGCATCTCCATGGAGCGCCTCTACGTCCACGACCGGGTCTACGACGAGTTCGTGGCGAGGTTCATTCCGCGAGTGCTGTCCCTACGCATGTCCGCCTCTCCGGGATGGGGCGCCGACATGGGGGTGCTCATCTCGCCTGAACATCTCGAGCGCGTGCGCTCTCATGTGGACGAGGCGCTGGCCGCGGGCGCGACCGCCCTCGCGGGGGGACGCGCGCGACCGGATATCGGCCCGACGGCGTACGAGCCCACCGTGCTCGAGGGCGTGCGCGAGGACATGGCGGTGTGCCGGGAGGAGACCTTCGGCCCGGTGGCGGCGCTGTACCGCGTGCACGACGACGAGGAGGCCGTCCGGCTGGCCAATGACAGTCGCTACGGGCTCAACGCCAGCGTCATCACCCGCGACCTGCGTGCCGGTCAGCGGCTCGCGGCTCGGCTGCGCACAGGTTCGGTCAACGTCAACGAGGGGTACGCCGCCTCCTGGGGATCGACCGCCGCACCGATGGGAGGGGTCGGGGAGTCCGGCCTGGGCCACCGCCACGGCGAGGGCGGTCTCCTCGCGTTCACCGAGCGCCAGACCATCGCCACCCAGCGGCTTCTCGGCTTCGGGCCGCAGTTCTGCTTCGACGATGAGGCGTGGGGGCAGGCCCTTTCCACGGCGGTGGGCGCGCTGAAGCGCTGGGGGCTCTAGAGTCCTCCCAGGGACTCACTTCACCGCACGACCAGAGCCATTCCCACGATCGGGAGGTGCCATGGCGGGTTTCGACTTCGACGTGCTCATCGTCGGCTCGGGGTTCGGAGGTTCCGTCTCCGCCCTGCGCCTGACCGAGAAGGGCTACCGGGTCGGGGTGATCGAGGCCGGACGTCGATTCACCGACGCCGACTTCCCCAAGACGTCGTGGCGGCTGGGCAAGTTCCTCTGGGCGCCCGCGCTCGGCTGCACCGGGATGCAGCGCATCCACGTGCTCAAGGACGTGGTGGTGCTGGCCGGTGCGGGGGTAGGCGGCGGGTCGCTCATCTACGCCAATACCCTCTACGTCCCGCCCAAGAAGTTCTTCGAGGATCGCCAGTGGGCGCATATCACCGACTGGGCCGAGGAACTCGCGCCGTACTACGACCAGGCCAGTCGCATGCTGGGCGTCGTCACCAATCCCACGATGACGCCGAGTGACCTCGTGATGAAGGCTGTGGCCGACGATATGGGCGTGGGTCACACCTTCCGCATGACCCCGGTCGGCGTCTACTTCGGCGACGGCCCCGGCGTCACGCGGCCGGACCCCTTCTTCGGCGGCGTCGGCGTTGACCGGACCGGCTGCACCCAGTGCGGCGAGTGCATGACCGGCTGCCGGCACAACGCCAAGAACACCATGCCCAAGAACTACCTCGGCCTTGCCGAGCAGGCCGGCGCCCGCGTGTTCCCGCTCACGACGGTCACCGCGGTGGAGCCGCGCGAGGGCGGCGGCTACGTCATCACGACCAAGCGGACGGGCTCCCTGTCCCGGCGGCGCCGTACCTTCACGGCCGAGCACGTGATCATGGCGGCCGGGACGTACAACACCCAGCGATTGCTGCACCGCATGAAGGACGAGGGGCGCCTGCCCCGGCTCTCCCGCATGCTGGGACGGCTCTCGCGCACGAACTCCGAGTCCATCCTGGGGGCTGTCGCCCGCTCGGCGGATGCCGACTACACCCGTGGCGTGGCGATCACGTCGAGCTTCTTCCCCGACGACGTCGGGACCCACGTGGAACCCTGTCGCTACGGCAAGGGCTCGAACTCCATGGGCCTGCTGCAGTCCGTGCTCACCCGGCCGGAGCCCGGAGTCCCGCGGTGGCGCACGTGGACGAAGGAGCTCTGGCGCCAGCGTGCAGTTGCCGCCAACCTGGTCAACGTGCGTCGCTGGAGCGAGCGCGCGGTCATCTCCCTCGTGATGCAGCCGGTGGACAACTCGCTGACCCTCACTGGCAAGCGCGGCCGCTTCGGCTGGCGTCTCTCCACGAACAAGGACGAGTCGAATCCGGCGCCGTCGTACATCCCGATCTCCGAGGAGGTCGTACAGCGGATGGCGGAGAAGATCGATGGACTCGCC
>CAIVWG010000048.1 GCA_903909555.1 uncultured bacterium
CCGGATGGGCAGCCGCTGGACCTGGGCCCGGACGGGGTGCTGGTGCTGGATCAGGAGAGGCAGGCGTCGAGTTCGGGGCGCGGATTCCTGTCGCGGTCGGATGTCGACTTCTATGTCGATCCCCCGGTGACGGCGGGGTCGTCTGCCGTGGTGAGGTCTCCGCGGAGCTCGGGCACGTACGTGGGCACCCTGGTGACGGATGCACGCGGTGAGTTCAGCGGTGTGGTGAACCTGCCGGACTCGATCGGGGCCGGGGATCACGTCCTGCAGGCAGTGGGTCGCACGTCGTCGGGGCAGCCGCGTGCGCTGTCGATCGGGGTGCGGGTTGATGCGTGGATCGTGCTCGATCAGGGGACCCGGGTGGCCGATGGCCGACACGACCGGATCCGCACGTCGGGCACGACGGCGGGAATCCCCGAGGGCGCGCGGCTGACGCCGTGGATCCGGTACGGGAACCGGGCGGAGTTCGTGCAGGGCCGAGCGACGATCGTGGTGCAGGCGGATGGGTCGTTCCGCTGGACGCGGCAGATCATCAGGTCACGGGCGGCGACGGCATACGTGTCCTACACCGACATCGAGTCCAACCGCGTGGTGTGGGCGAGGATCCGATGATGCTCGTCCGCTGATGCGGCTCCGGGGGACCCCGGTGGCCGCGCTTGGGACGCGTTCGCTACCGTATGGGTCACAACTGAATACCTCATCAAGAGGGGCAGAGGGATACGGCCCTGTGAAGCCCCGGCAACCTGCCTGAGTCGTCTTGCATCCGCGAGGCCCGATCAGGAGTGGTGCCACCTCCGTCTCCGGCACAGTGTCGGAGAGAGATGAGCGAGAGGCCTTGCGATGAACCCCTGTATGTGCCACTGACCTGGCCTGCCGTCCGTTGACGGCGCCAGTTCAGTGGGTTTCCCGCGCTCACACGCGCTCGTTCACTTCATGCGGTACGCCGCGCCCTGCAGCGTTCCCGCACGTCCACAGCACGTTCCATCACACCCTGCACGTTCCATCACACCCTGCACGTTCCATCACATCAAGAAAGGCACGACCATGACCGCGAACATCAACACGACCCTCCTCAACGACGTCGACATCGAGGCCGTCGGTGGCCTGATCCAGGCCGTCGCGGCCGACCCCGCCAAGGCCGCCACCCGCTGGCGGGCCAAGGTGACCTGGCTCGGCGGCTTCCGCAGCGAGGCGAAGGTGCGCTCGTTCGCGCCCATCGCCTCGGACGAGCCTGCTGCCCTCGGGGGCACGGACTCGGCGCCCAACCCGGTCGAGCAGCTGCTCGCGGCGCTGGGCAATTGCCTGGCCGTGGGCTACGCCGCCAATGCAACGGCCCGCGGCATCGAGATCCGCGAGCTGAGCGTCGACATCGCCGGTGACCTCGACCTGCGCACCTTCCTGGGCCTGCGCCCGGGCGGGCATGCGGGCTTCGACGACATCAGCGTCGAGGTGGCGTTGGAGTCAGACGCGACTGCCGAGCAGATTGCCGAACTCCACGAGCACGTGCTGTCGACCTCACCGGTGGGTCACACCCTGCGCGCGGCGATCCCGCTCGAGGCGGCCATCTCTCTCGCCTGAGGCTCGTCAGAATTCTTCGTTGAGTGGGCGGGTGGGGTCGACGGCGTGTCGCGCGACACCACCCGCCCCTCAACGACTGAGGGTCTAGCGGCAGGTCTTGGGGGCGTAGAGCTCGCGCAGTCCGGCGATGTCGCCGGACTGGGGCTCTAGGGGCGACACCCCCAGCGTGTGGATCGGGTACATCAACTGCTGGTCGTCGGTCACGTGGCCGTAGCCGAGGACGTGCATCAACTCGTGGTAGAGCAGCGCCCCGCGACCCTTGACGCCCATCCCGGGAGTCTTCGCCCACTCACTCGACGTGAAGAGGTTGAGCACGCCGGTGACGAGGACGCCGTCGTACTCCCCGGCGCCTCCCGTGGCGTCGGCGCCCGTGCCCTCCTCCCACGCCACGACGATGTCGGCGAGCGGACCTGTGACCCGGGAGAAGGTGAGCCCGGTGAGCTCGGAGTACCGGGCCAGCACCTTCGTGAGGTCGGCGACGAGTTGCTTGTCCCCGCCCTGGGGCGCGTCACTCGCGTCGTAGGCCCAGGTGAGCGTCTTGCATCGCGGCCAGCGCGCGACGGAATCCATGAGCGGGGCCCATCCGCGGCTGACGCGCAGGGATGCCTTCGTGGTCTCGGGTCCCGCGGTCGCGTGCACTTGATAGGTGCCGGCCTTGCGCAGCGCCGTCAGGGGAATCGACGTCGAGAGCGTCGCACCCGATCCCTGCTTACTCCACACCACCGCAGAGCCGCGCTTGACCTCGACCCGAACGGGTCCGGACGACGCGCTCACCCGCACCTTCACCGGGCCCGCAGGGCGGTCGTAGTCCTGGGGGAACACCCACGTCGTCGACAGGGTCAGTGAGACGCCGGGCTCGGCGTGTGGCGCTGGCCGTGGGAGGAGTACGACGGCCTGCGACGAGGCCGGTGCCCCCGCGGATGGCGCTGGCCCGGATGTCGCGGCGCCCGAGGTCGCTGCGCCCGAGGTCGCGGCGCCCGAGGCCGGGGCGGCGACGAGGCCGAGGGAGAGCGCCGCCGCGAGGGAGGCGGCGACCCAGGGTGTGCGGGAGCGGGTCCGCGCGGTCCAGAGGACTCGGGTCGTCATGGTGAAACAGGCTATCGGCGGATCGTCGGCGTGTCGCCGCGATCGTCGCCGCATCACGGGCGCAGCGGGCCAGGGACGTGAAGCGGGCCAGTGCCGTCAAGCGGGCCAGCGACGTGAAGCGGGCTAGCCACCTGCAGGCGGTGCCGTGATCTCGCCGGAGCCGCGGACGATGAGCCGCGTGGGGACGATGCGCGCCTCATCACGCGCGGGCAGGCCCTCTCCCGAGGCCGCGACGCTGCCGGCCGCATGGGCGGCGCCGTACAGCGCGATCTCCGCCGCGATCTCTCCCATCCGGTGCGGATCCTGCGCCACCACCGTCACTCCCGGATCGAGGAGATCGGCGAGCTCGAAGTCGTCGAAGCCGACGAGGGCGACGCGATCCTGCAGGCCGCGGTGCTGAAGTGCTCCGACGGCCGACATCGTGATGATGTCCTGGGCGGTGAACAGGGCCGTGGGCGGACTGGCGAGGTCGAGCAGAGCTGCGATGTCGGCATGCGCCGACGACCTCGTGGCCCCGTCGCGGCGCACGAGCGCCGGGTCGAGCGGGATCCCCGCGGCGACCAAGGCCTCGGCGAATCCTGCGAATCGCTCCTGCGAGGTGAAGATCGAGGGGTCGCGCCCGATGTAGCCGATCCGGGTGTGCCCGTGCGCGATGAGGTGCTCCACCCCCGCGCGGGCGCCCGCCCGGTTGTCCGCGAGCACGACGGGGGCGCTGAGGCCGGACAGCGGCCGGTCGACGAGAACGACGCGCACTCCTTCGTCGGCCGCCCGGCGCAGGTGCGTGGCAGCTGACTCCGTGGGCGCGACGATGAGCGCGTCGACCTGGCGAGCGGCATACGCGGCAGACATGTCCTGCTCGCGCGCGAGGTCGAGATCGGTAGAGGAGGAGAACACGGCGACGCCGCGCTCGCGAGCCACGCGCTCGATGCCCCGCAGGACCGCGGCGAAGAAGGGATTGCCGCAGTCTTCGAGGAGGACGCCGAACGTCGCCGTGCGCCCGTCGGCGCGGCGCAGGGCGGTCGCGGCCGCGTTGGGCCGGTAGCCGAGCTCGGCGGCGGCGGCGCGCACGCGGGCGGCCACGCCGGGAGAGACTCCTGGCTCGTCATTGACCACCCGCGAGACGGTCTTGAAGCTCACGCCGGCCATCGCGGCGACGTCGCGCATCGTGGGACGTCGCCCCTGCGCGGGCGCATCCCCCGGGGAGGGCACGGGCAGGGGGCCCTCGGGAAGAGAAGATAACGTTGTCATAACGGCTGGCTCTGGCTCCCGAAATGGCTTGACGCGAGGTGTCCCCGGGCCATAGAAACTCCTTGCGACAACGTTGTCAAGATTGCAGCCCTGGAACAGTTGGGTAACGAGCGCGGTGCGCGAGTTGCGCTGGGGTGCGATACGGGACAGGTTGTGAGTACCCCCGGGGTCGTCTTGATCCCCTACTCAGAGGAGTTCTTCCATGGCACGTGCCTCAATCAGGAACCGGCGTCTCGCCTTCGTGGCGTCCGCCGGTGTCCTGGCGCTCGGCCTTGCCGCCTGTGGCGGTAGCTCGAGCACCACTGAATCGTCTTCGGCTCCCGCTCCGGAGTCGTCGGCAGCTCCGGCTCCGGAGTCGTCGGCCGCTCCCGCGCCCGAGTCGTCGGCGGCCCCTGCCCCCGATGCGGGTCCGGTTGCGGTGACCCTCATCACCAAGGACTCGACCAACCCGTTCTTCGTCGCCATGCAGGAGGGCGCGAAGCAGGCCGCCGAGTCCTCGGGCGTCGAGCTCACCGTCGGATCCGGCAAGGAGGAGGGCGACGACCAGGGCCAGATCGACCTGATCGAGCAGGCGATTGCCCGTGGCGACGCCGGCATCCTCATCACGCCGATGTCCGTCAATGTCAACGCCGCGATCGAGAAGGCACGCGCCGCGGGCCTCTACGTCATCGCCCTCGACACCCCGACCGATCCGCCGGAGACCGTCGACATCACCTTCGCGACGGACAACTGCCTCGCCGGCCAGGCCATCGGCGAGTGGGCGGCTGGCTGGCTGAACGGCGAGAAGGCCGTCATCGCCGAGCTCGTCATCTTCGACGATCGCGTCGTGTCGGTCGACTACTGCCGTGCCAATGGCTTCCTCACGGGCATGGGCGTCGAGGTTCCGACCCTCGAGGACATGGCCTCCCCGGCCAAGTCCGGCAGCTACACCACGGGCGCGGGCGGCGACTACGAGATCGTCTGCCTCGAGGCCACGGGCGCCAATGAGGAGGGCGGCCGCGCGGGCATGGAGAAGTGCCTCGCTGCCAACCCCGACATCAACGTCGTCTACACGATCAACGAGCCCACCGCCTTCGGTGCCGCTGAGGCGCTCAAGGCCGCGGGCAAGAAGATCGGCGAGGACGTCATCATCGTGTCCGTCGACGGCGGTCTTGCCGGCGTCGAGGCCGTGAAGGCGGGCGAGATCCAGGCGACCTCGCAGCAGTACCCGCTGCTCATGGCCAAGCTCGGCGTCGAGGCGATCAAGGTCATCGCCGAGGGTGGCGCTGCGCCGGAGAACACCTCCGCGAACGGCCAGTTCTTCGACACGGGCGTCGCCCTGTGCACGGAGGATCCGCAGGACACGGTCACCTCGGCCAAGCAGCTCACCGCTGACGAGTGCATCGCACTCGCCTGGGGCTGATCTGGCCTAGGTAGATCGCTCAGATAGTTCGACGAGCGGGGCGGCTTTCTTCACGAAAGCCGCCCCGCTCCGTCACATCTCGCTAGTCTCGTCTCAACCGATCCGCCGGAGGTCCCCGTGAGCCAGTCTGCCCCGACAACGGCAGCCGAGGAATTCGCCGAGCACGGCAAATCGCCCGTCCAGAAGGTCCAGGCGACCCTGCACAAGTACCCCTGGGTCAGCCCCTTCGTCGTCCTGGCGCTGCTCATCATCATCTTCTCGGTGCTGGGCTTCGTGTTCGACGTGGGCGCCCTGGAGAACTTCTTCAAGCCCGGCACGATCTCGCTGATGCTGCAGCAGACCGTGATCATCGGCACGCTCGCCATCGCCCAGACGATCGTCATCCTCACCGCGGGCATCGACCTGAGCATCGGCGCGATCATGGTGTTCGCGCAGATGATGATGGCCAACCTCGCGGTCTACACCACGGCGTCGAACGTGACCTTCATGGCCGGGCAGAACCCAGTCCTCGCCGTCATCCTCGGCATCGTGGTTGCGACGCTCGCCGGCGCGCTCAACGGCTTCCTGGTGGTGAGGTTCAACCTCCCGCCCTTCATCGTCACGCTGGGCACGCTGAGCATCTTCACCGCCCTGACCCTCATCATCTTCAAGGCGCGCACCATCCAGGGCAAGGAGATGCCGGAGTTCATGCTCCTCATGAACAAGGACTTCCAGATCGCCGGGATCGGCTTCACCGTCGGCCTGCTCGTCATGATCGCGCTCTACATCATCTTCGCCTACATCCTGCGTGGCACGGCCTGGGGCACCCACGTCTACGCGGTCGGTGACGACCCGGTCGCGTCCGAGCTGTCCGGCATCAACGTCAAGCGCGTGCTCTTCAGCGTCTACGTCGTGGCGGGCTTCGTCATCGGCATCGCGGCCTGGATCACCATTGGCAGGACGGGATCCGCGAGCCCGAATGTCGCCCCCGAGATCAACCTCGAGACGATCACCGCCGTCGTGATCGGCGGCACCTCGCTCTTCGGTGGCCGCGGCCGCCTCCTGGGCACCCTCATCGGTACCTTGATCATCGTCGTCCTCGACTTCGGCCTGTCCCTGGCCGGACTCGACCAGGCTTACCGCGTCCTGGCGATCGGCATCCTCGTCATCGTCGCCGTCGCCGTCGACCAGTGGATCCGGAAGGTGAAGGCATGACCGCCACGAGCACCGCAGATCCGATCGTCCAGGCCAAGGACCTCAACAAGTCCTTCGGGCCGGTCGTCGGCCTCAACAACTGCCAGTTCGAGCTCTTCCCCGGCGAGGTCCTCGCCGTGGTGGGCGACAACGGAGCGGGCAAGTCCACCCTCATCAAGTGCCTGTCCGGCGCGCTCATCCCCGACTCCGGCGAGATGTACATCAACGGCGAGCAGGTGTCGTTCAAGTCCACCCACGATGCCCGCAGCAAGGGCGTCGAGACGGTCTACCAGACGCTGGCCGTGGCTCCCGTGCTCGACATCTCCGAGAACCTCTACCTCGGCCGCGAGGTGCGCAAGAAGGGCATCCTCGGCAAGGTGTTCCGCAGCCTCGACAAGAAGCACATGCGGGAGACCTCGACCAAGAGCCTCGGCGAGCTGGGCGTCCTCACGGTGCAGAACATCACCCAGTCCGTCGAGACCCTCTCCGGCGGACAGCGCCAGGCGGTGGCCGTGGCGCGGGCCGCGACGTTCGGCAGCCAGGTCGTGATCCTCGACGAGCCCACCGCCGCGCTCGGGGTCAACGAGTCGGCGCGCGTGCTCAAGCTCATCAAGGAGCTGCGCGACAAGGGCATGTCGGTCATCCTCATCAGCCACAACATGCCCCAGGTGTTCGACGTGGCCGACCGCATCCACGTCCAGCGCCTGGGTCGTCGCGCGGCCGTCGTCACCCCCGAGACCCGGACGATGAACGACGTCGTCGCCATCATGACCGGGGCACTGACGATCCCCGAGGAGGATCAGCAGCTCACGCCCGTGCGCTGACTCGGGCGGGTGCGGGCCCCTACCCGTACAGCGCGGGGCGCGGCGGCAGGTCGATGCGCTGCGGACCGTCGGTGATCGACCGCGCGGCGGCGTTCGCGGTGATGGTGGCCACGACACCGTCCCAGACCGAGGCGCCGCACGCAGCGCCGCGCAGGGTGGCGTCGATCCAGGCCTGAAGCTCGCTGCGATAGGCATCCCCGAACCGCCCCAGCCACAACTCCGGGATCGCCTGCCCGCGAACGCCGCCGGCCGTGCGCGTGACGTAGTGCCCGTCGCCAAGATCGAGAACGCCGTCCGTGCACACCACCTGGCAGGTGACCTCGTAGCCGTAGTGCGCGGTCACGAACGCCTCGATCTCCACGATGACGCCCGACGTCGTCGTGAGGACGACGAGCAGCGGGTCGAACTCCCCGGGCGGGGCGTCGGGGGCTGGGCGCCCGGTGATGACCTGCACCGTCGCGTAGTCGTCGTCGAGCAGCCAGCGGTTGATGTCGATCTCGTGGATCGCGGAGTTGGTGAGCGTGCCGCTGCTCGTGAGGCCGTAGGGCGCGAAGGCGTTGCGGTGCACGTTGTGGACGATGAGGGGTGAGCCCACCGACGGGATCGCCGCCTTGAGCGCGAGGTAGCCCGGATCGAAGCGGCGCATGAATCCCAGCGAGATGAGGCGCTGCCCGAGGTCCACCTCGGCGGCCATCACCGCGAGCGCCTCGTCGACCGTGGGTGCGAGGGGCTTCTCGCACAGGACGGGCCGACCAGCGTCCAGGCACAGCAGCGCCTGCTCGGCGTGGAGCGCGTCGGGGGAGGCGATGAGCACCGCCTCGCTCGACGCGACGACCTCCTCCGGGCTCGAGGCCGCGCGAGCGCCGACGGCGTCGGCCACCTCGGAGGCTCGGGCTCCGTCGGCGTCGTAGACCCACGCCACCTCGGCACCGGAGACCTCCGCCGCCAGCGAACGGGCGTGCGACGTGCCGATGTTCCCGGTCCCGATGATCCCGATGCGCAGCATGCGTGGATTCAACCACCGGGCGCGCTGCGCGCGCGTCCACCGCCCGTTCCCGCCTACGATCGAGCCATGCGCCGCCCTGCCTCCGCCCTTCTCGGCGGCCTTGCCGCGGTCGCCGTCCTGGCCGCACCGGCCCCGGTCGTCGCCGCGGAGCCCGAGGGCCTCGTCATCGGCACGGTCCTCCCCGACACGGGCGAGCTGTCGGAGTACGGCCGAGGCACCCAGGCCGCGGTCCTCCTTGCCGTCCAGGACGTCAATGCCGCGGGCGGCGTGGGAGGCAGCAAGGTCACCCTGGTGCCGGGTAACTCCGGGGGCACCGGTGATGGGGGCAGCGGTGACAAGGTGTTCGCGCGGACGGTGCAGCGCCTCCTCGGCAAGGGCGCCCAGGCACTCGTGGGTCCGCTGTCCTCTCAGCTCCTCCTCGACAACCTCTCCGCGGTGCAGGGCCTGCCCGTCGTGTCCCCGGCGGCCTCCAGCGACCGACTCGACGGCAAGGTGTTCCGCGTCGTCCCCGCCGAGTCCCTGCAGGGCGGCCTGCTCGGGTCGCTGGCGGTCGATGACGGCGTACGCCGCCTCGCCATCGTCGCGCGCAATAGTTCGCGAGGCGTCGCCCGGGAGGCGGCGAAAGTCGCGCGCGCGGCGGATGTCTCCGTGCGCATCGTGACGTACGCGGACCGCACCGATCGCATCGAGAAGGTCGCCGGCGAGGTGGCGGCGTACCGGCCCGACAGCGTGGTCTTCGCCGGCGGACCCGAGACCGGACCCCTCCTCTCCGCCCTGGTGAAGAAGGGGATCCCGACGCGGCTGTACTTCACCGCCGCTGCAGGGGACGCCGCCGCTGCCGAGCGCGAGCTGCCGTCGCGCACGCTCGAGGGCGCCCAGATGGTGAGCCTCGACCTGAGGGTGGACGACTACTTCGCCGAGCAGCTCATGGCGCTCGACCCGCGCGTCAAGGAGATGGAGTTCTCCCCGCAGGCGTACGACGCCGCCGTGATCATCGCGCTCGCGGCCGAGCAGGCCGCCCAGTCGGGGCCGATCACTCCCGAGGCCATCCGCGACAACATCGTGTCGGTGACGAAGGACGGCCGCGCCTGCCGGTCCGTGGCCACGTGCCTCACCTTCATCTCCCTGGGCGAGGACATCGCGTACGTCGGCCCCGCGGGAGAGCTGCGGATGAAGTCCGGCGGGAGCCCGTCCCAGGCCCGCTACGGGGTGTCGACCTTCGGGTCGGGCAACAAGCCCACCGGGCGCCCCCGGTACGTCACGTGGCCCGCCTCCTCCTGATGCGCGTGGCGTGATGGGATAGCGCCATGGTGCGTGACGCGGCGGCCGATGTCGTCGTCATCGGCTCCGGGATGGGTGGATCGACGTTCGCCTGGGGGCTGGCGCAGCGCGGCATCGACGTCCTCGTCCTCGAGCGCGGGCACCGACTGCCCCGGGAGCCGGAGAACACGTCGGCGGAGGCGGTCTTCGTGCATCGCCGCTACAAGCCGCACGACACGTGGTACGCCGAGGACGGCACGCCGTTCGCCCCGGGCGTCCACTACGTCGTGGGAGGCAACACCAAGGTCTACGGCTCTTCGCTCCCGCGACTGCGCGAGCGTGACTTCGAGGAGACGGCGTACCCCTCGGGAATCTCGCCCGCATGGCCGTTCTCCTACGCCGACCTCGAGCCCTTCTACGGGATGGCGGAGCGCCTCTACAACGTGCACGGGACCACGGCGGAGTTCGAGCCCTGGCGCAGCACGCCGTACCCCTACCCGGCGCTGGAGCACGAGCCCTATGTCGCGGAGACCCTGCGCCGCCTCAGGGAGCAGGGCGTCCATCCCACGACGACCGCGATGGGCGTCGACCTGCGGCCCGGAGGGGCCTGCATCCGATGCGGCACGTGCGACGGATTCCCGTGTCGCTGGGACGCCAAGTCCGACGCCGAGGTCTGCGCTCTCGATCCCGCGGTGGCGACCGGGCGCGTGCGACTCGTGACCGGAGCGTACGTCGATCGCCTGGAGACCGATGCCTCCGGGCGGATCGTGCGCGCCGTCGGCCACCTCGACGGCGAGCCGCTCGAGGTCACCGGAGACACCTTCGCCCTTGCAGCGGGGGCGGCCAATTCAGCGGCGCTGCTGCTCCGCAGCGGCGTGGCGAACTCCTCGGGCCTGATCGGCAAGCGCTACATGGTGCACAACAACACGCACATCGCCGCGATCGACCCCCGTCGGCCGAATGACGTGATCTTCCAGAAGACCGCCTGCGTCAATGACTTCTACGACGACATGGGTGACGGCTACCCGGGGGGCACGCTCCAGCTCATCGGCAAGGTGCAGGCGTCCATGATGAAGACCCACGTCACCCGCGCCCCGCTCTCCCTGCTCAAGCCCATGGCGGCGCGCAGCATGGAGTGGTTGGTCATGACCGAGGACACCCCCGATGCGGCCAACCGGATCCGTATCGACGACCAGGGTCGCCTGCGGGTGTCGTGGCAGCGGACGAACTACGACCGCCACGAGATGCTGCTGGCCAAGGCGCGGGAGTTGCTGCGCGCCGCCGGGTACGTCGCGGTCTTCGAGCAGCGATTCGACATCTCGATGAACAGCCACATGTGCGGCACCGCGGTGGCCGGGGAGGATCCCTCCGCCAGCGTCGTCGACGCGCACTGCCGAAGCCACGACATCGAGAACCTCTACGTCGTGGACTCCAGCTTCTTCCCGTCGTCGGGGGCGCAGAACCCCGCCCTCACGATCGCGGCCAACGCCCTGCGCGTCGCCGAGCAGGTGCCCGCCTAGGCCGGGCGGCTTCGCTCCAGCGCGTCCTTCACCTCGTCGGGGATGCGCACGGGGCGTCCGGTCTCGGCGTCGACGACAGCGAGCAGCGAGGTAGCCTCCGCCGCGATCTCGCCCGCCTCGTCCCGGATCCGGTACTCCACGGTGTAGGAGGTCCGCGCCATCTCGGAGATCCACACGTCGATGAGGACCGGCTCCCGCGCGTAGCCCAGGGGCCGGCGGTGCCGGATCTCCTGACGGACCACGATCTGCGCGTACTCGGCGTTGCTCACCAGCGCGAGTTCCCCGATGAGCCCGACCCGGGCCTCCTGGAGGTAGTCGTGGTACGCCACGTTGTTGACATGGCCCAGGGGGTCCAGGTCGCTGAAGCGCCGGTGCACGGGGACGGTGATCATCGCCCGCCACCCTTGCGCATGAGCGCCCCGGTGTCCATCACCGTGAACGCCGCCCAGGTGCTTGGATATGCGCATGCTGCGCGCTGAGGACTGCCGCGTCGAGGATCTGCGGGCGATCTGCGCCGAGCCCACGGTCCTCGCCGACTACCCCCTCGCGAGCCGGGTGGAGTCGGGCGTCCTCGTCTACGACGCGCACCGCCTGCAGTCCGCCCCCCGCGATCAGGCCCTCGAGGAGATCGCCCGCGCCCTGGGAGAAGGGCCCGGCGTCCTCATCGTCGAGGGTGCCGTGGACCCCGGCGTCGTGGACCGCGCCACGAGCATCTTCTTCGGGATCATCGACGAGCAGCATGCCGAGGGAACCTCGGTCGGCGACCACTTCGCCAAGGCCGGCGCCAACGACCGGATCTGGAATTCCCTGGAGAAGCTCGCCGTGGCAGACCCGGCGACGTTCGTCGACTATCACGGGAGTCCCGTGCTCGACCTGGTGTCCACGGCCTGGCTGGGGCCGGCGTACCAGATGACCGCCCAGGTGAACGTCGTCAACCCGGGTGGAGCGGCGCAGGTGCCGCATCGCGACTACCACCTCGGCTTCATGTCGCCGGAGCAGATCGAGACCTATCCGACACATGTGCATGCGGTCTCGCCGCTCCTCACGCTGCAGGCCGCGGTGGCGCACGATGACACCCCACTGGAGACCGGGCCGACGATGCTCCTGCCGCACTCGCAGAAGTACCCGGGCGGCTACCTCATCGCGGGGCGGGACGACTTCCGCGCCTACACCGAGGCCGCCTGCGTGCAGGTGCCGTTCAGCAAGGGCGACGCGATCTTCTTCAGCCCGGCCCTCATCCACGGGGCGGGCACGAATCGCACCACGGACGTGCGCCGCATGGTCAACCTCCTGCAGGTCTCCAGCGCCTTCGGCCGGTCCATGGAGTCGGTGGACCGCGGGCGTATGGTCCTCTCCCTCTACCCGGAGCTTCTCGCCCGCGGCGAGGACCCGCGCGCGGACATCGCCCTACGATCCGCGGCGGAGGGCTATCCCTTCCCGACGAATCTCGACCGCGATCCCCCGGTGGACGGTCTCGCGCCGCCCAGCCAGGCGGACATCGTTCGCCAGGCGCTCGTCGAGAAGTGGGAGCTCGACGACCTTCACGACGCGCTGGTCTCCCACGCCCGGCGAAGGGAGACCGCATGAGCCTCGCCATCGGCGTCATCGGCGTGGGGCGCATCGGTCGGATGCATGCCCGCATGATCGCCCGTGAGACCCCTCGCGCGCGCCTGTCGGCCGTGTCCGATGTCAATGCTGCCGGTGCCGCGGTGGTGGCTGACGAGTACGGCGTGCCATCGCTCAGTGTCGACGACCTCATCGACGCCAGCGATGCGGTGGCGATCGCCTCGGCGACCGACGCGCACGTCGACCTGATCGTGCGCGCGGCGGAGGCGGGCAAGGCGGTGTTCTGCGAGAAGCCGGTGAGCCTGGACCTCGCCGAGGTCGACCGGGCCGCGGAGGTCCTCGACCGCACGGGCGTGCCCTTCATGGTGGGGTTCAACCGGCGCTTCGACCCGGGTCACCAGGCGGTCCACACTGCGGTCGCGAGCGGTCGGATCGGGGACGTGCGCGTGGCCCGGATCACCAGCCGCGATCCCTCGCCCCCGCCTATCGATTACGTGCGGGTGAGCGGCGGGATCTGGGTCGACATGATGATCCACGACTTCGACATGGCCGCCTTCGTCGTCGGCTCGCCCGTCGCGCGGGTCTGGGCCCAGGGCGCCAACCTCATCGATCCGCAGATCCAGGAGGCGGGAGATGTGGACGTCGGCATCGCGGTCCTCACCCATGCGAACGGCGCCATCACCACGATCGATGTCACGCGCGAGGCGCCGTACGGCTATGACCAGCGCGTGGAGGTGCTCGGATCGCTGGGCATGGCCCTGTCGGACAACGAGCGCCTCAACACCGCGGAGATCTACCTCGCCCACACCACGGAGAAGCCGGTCCTGCCCAACTTCTTCATCGAGCGCTACGACATCGCCTACCACCGGATGTGGAAGGCCTTCACGCACTACGTGCTCGACGGAGGGCCCTCACCGGTGTCCCTGGCCGATGGCCGCGCACCGGTGGTGGTGGCGGCCGCCGCCGGCGAGAGCGCGCGCACGGGGCTGGTCGTCGACGTCTGATCCGGGTCAGATCACCTGAGGGCGCCGGACGCCGGCGTAGAGTTCCAGGCCCGAGGCGTACACCGTCATCGCGTAGCGGCCGTAACCGGACAGGTCAGGAGCCATGCCCTCGTATCCCGACAGGTTGCCGAGGGGAGTGAGGGAACTGAGGTTAGCGCCCCCGGCCATCGGGAATCCCACCATGGTGAAGAGCTTGTCGACGTCGTCCTCGAACTCCTCGCCGGGGTTGGAGATCCCGGTGTACTGGGCGACGATCGTGAAGCCATGGGCTCCTTGTGCGTCTCTCTGGCCGACGGCCTGCAGGTAGGTGAGGCGACCCATGGTGTCGGCAACCGGGGGCGACAGCATGGAGAAGGTGATCAGGGGGGAGTTGATGAAGTCGTGAGTGGTCGCCGCGGTGAGAGCATCTACACTATTGAAGCCGGCCATCGTGACACTGCTGCCACTCGCAGCGAGGACCGGGCGCCTCATGGTGATCTGCGGATCCTGGGGCGCGGTAAGGGTTCCCGTTGACGTCACGCCCACGATCCACCAGGCGGCGGGATTCACGGCCGTGGCCGCGGCGATGTCGGTGGTTGCGGCGAAGTAGGCACGGCGACCGTCGCTCTCGAGGTCCCAGACCATGACGTCCTGGGGCACGCCACCGCCCGTTGCGAGCTTGACGCGCGTCTGCGCGGTCCATCCCTGTCCGGGCCGGTAGAGCCGGTAGTAGGTCCGAACATCCAGGCTGTTGCTTCCGGTGACGTACATCAGGGTGAAGCCATCCTTGCCTCCGAGCCGAGTGGCCGCCGTGAGGTAGAAGTTCGTCCCGCCGAAGGGGATGTTGTTCATGTTCGTCGTGCTCAGGGTCTGCGATGCGAGGGCATAGATCGTGGCACGCGGCTTGGATGCGCCGTTCATGAGGTCCGCCCACACGATGAGCGCTCGCTTGCCATCGTGGGATACCGCGATGCTGTGGACCACCGCCCCGCTGTTCATGGAGAGGTTCTTCTTGACCCAGGCCGTCGAATTGGCCGAGCGGCACGCGAATGCGGCGCCAAAGTCGGCGTTCCACGCCGTGCACGCGGTGCCTGCCGAGTTGCCCGAGGCAACCATCCGGTCTGACGCGACGTGCAGGATCTTCTTCGGTCCCCACGTGTTGGTCACGGCGTCATAGTCGCGGTACCAGCGGTCGTAGAAGGCGACGCCCTTGCCGGACGAGGCCATGACCGTCTCCCACGCTTCGAGATCCTCGAATCCGAGGGCGAAGCCGGTCGGGCCCCAGGTGTTCTCGATCGTCGGGACACCAGCAGCCGGGGGGGCGGACAGAAGCGCGACGGCCGCCATGGCGGCGCCGAGGGGCGCGAGGAGTCGCAGGCGAGGGAACGTTCGCAGGCGAGGGAACGTCGTCATGGGAGGAGTGTCGGCCCCGGAAGGGGCTCACGTCCACCGATTCGAGGAAACGCCCGTCCGAGACACTTCCCACGGTGGCGTTCCCTCATCGCACTCACCTGCTCACAGCGCGACGGGGCGACGTACTGCGGCGTAGCGTCCGGTTCCCGCCGCGTACACGAGCATGGCGTAGGTGCCGTGACCGGACAGTCGCGGCTGCATGCCCCCGTCCCCTTCC
>CAIVWG010000049.1 GCA_903909555.1 uncultured bacterium
GGCACGGGCTTCCTGCCCAATTCCCTGATCGGGCTGTTCCTCGACCCGCCGGTGGAGGACACCGCGGTGCGCGGCCGGGCTTTGCCGACGGTGGACCTCGGCACGTTGCCGGTCGGTCAGGACGGCAACTTCGACGGCGTGAAGACTCTGCCGGAGGAGATCGCGCCGGGTCCGCACGTACTGCAGGCGGTCGGCTACGGGCCGTCCGGGGAGCGCCGGGTGGTCAGCCTGGGCGTCCTGGTGCGCCCGTGGATCACCCTGGATCAGGGCACCCGGGTCCGGGCCGATTACAACGACCGGATCCGCACCGGGGGCGACACCGGAGGCATCGCGCCGGGGACGCGCCTGACCCCGTACATCAAGTACACGGGGCAGGAGAAGTTCAAGAAGGGGCGCGCGACCATCGTGGTCAAGGCCGATGGCACCTATAAGTGGAACCGCAAGATCCGCAAGAACCGCGGTGTCACGGCCTGCGTCCGCTGGACCGACGTGCGGTCCAACACCGTGTTCTGGGCCAGGATCACGTAGAGGTCGCGGCCGGGGCATCCCCGCACGTGCCCCGGCCGCGACTCACCCGGCGTCACTTCGCACGTCCGGATATCCCCCCGCGTCCCTGTGCGCGCCAGCAGTCCTGTCTACCGTCGTGGGTCCCTACTCATCCGGGAGCGTGCCCATGGCATCCGGCGCACTTCGGTCGCGCTCGGCCATCGTCCTGTTCGGCGTGCTCGCCCTCGGCGTTGCCGCCTGCACGGGAGGAGAGGCCGAGGAGGCATCGAGCGCCGCCCCTACCGCGGGCGTCATCCTCAATCCCGAGTTCCGCGAGCCGGTGGCCCTGAGCAGCGTCGATGGCGTCCTCGAGGTCGAACTCACGGCCGTCCAGTCGACCACGGCGCTCAACACGGTCGCCGAGCCCGTCGAGGGGATGCTGCTTTTCTCGTGGAAGCTCATCCGCGGGGAGTCAGACGGTGCCACGTCCGGAGCGAACCAGTACCCGGGCCCCACGCTCGTCGTCAATCCCGGCGAGCGCCTCATCGTCCACGCGGGCAATAGCCTCTCCGGGCTCACCATCCCGGATCTCGTCGACCCGATGCTCACGCCCGCAGGGGAGGAGGTGCCGCTCACGCCCCGGATCCTCGACGCGATGCCGCTCAACCTCCACACCCACGGCCTGCACGTCAGCCCGAACCTGAATTCCGACAACGTTCTGCTGGAGTTCGAGCCGGGCCAGGCGAACACCTACGTCTACGACATTCCCAGCGACCATCCGCAGGGCCTGTACTGGTATCACCCGCACCGCCATCAGATCACCGAGCCGCAGGTTTACCGCGGCCTCGCGGGGATGCTCGTCGTCGGACGCCCCGAAGGCGACATCCCGAAGGTGGCCGACAACGACATCCCGGTCCGCATCATGGCGCTGCAGGGCAACTTCATCCCCAACCGCGACCTCGGCATGCACCAACTCGCGTACACCTCATGGACCCAGGTGATCAGCACCTGGCAGGCGCCGGAGCCCGGAGCCGTCGAGGCCGGGACCTACGAGCCCGTCGTCGCTCCCGTCACCTTCCCGAACGCCCCGGCGGGAGCGACGTTCACCACGAACTGGTGGGCCGGCCCGCTGACCGGTGAGAACAAGCGCGGAGCGTTCCAGTTCATGCCCCAGAACCTCATCAGCTTCACGTCACCCGAGGTCGACGTCCCCGCCGATCCCGCCTACCCCGACCACCTGCGCGACTACCAGATCACCGTCAACGGGCAGTTCCAGCCCGAGTGGAAGGCAGCCCCCGGGCAGACGGAGGTCTGGGTCATCGGCAACCTGGGATCCCAGAGCTACATGAACGTCGCCGTGCGCAACACGGCCACCGGTGAACTCGTCCCCCTCCGCGTCCTCGCCACCGACGGCAACCCCGCGCCCGCGGTGGTCGGCGGCAACAACGGGGACGGGACGACGTACCTCCTGCCGTCGGCGAGCCGCGTGACGATCGCCGTCACCATGCCCGAGGAGGGCGGCCTGCAACTGGAGTTGCCGCCCGTCGCCGGACCGACCGCGAACCACACCCAGCCCCTGGAGACCGACGGCGTCCGCTACACCAGCAACGGCGATGGCAGCATCCCCCGGGGAGTCCTCGGCCGGGTCTCCATCGATCCCGCCAACGTGAACTGGTTCGACGGGTTCAAGTCGACGCCGACGCAGGTCCTCGCCCGGATGGCGCCCGAGGGAGCCCCGACCACCCCCGTCGACTTCCCCCTGGGTGAGCCGCTCAATGCCACCACCGACTTCCTCGACCTCGCCGACGCGAAGGTCGATGTCACGCGGTCGTTCGAGATCGGCGGCGGCTTCACCCCCCTCGCCTCCGAGGAAGACCCGAAGGGCTTCCTCTACATGTTCGACAACTCCACCTGGCCCACGACACCGGTGATCCACCCGCGCCTGGGCTCCGTCGAGGAATGGCGCTTCGTCAACGGGAACAACGATCAGCACCCCATGCACGTCCACGTGAACGACTACGAGGTCGTCAAGCTGGTCAATCCGGTGCAGGGGAGCGATTCGGGGCCGCTTCCCTACGCGGTGGACAACTTCAACGTGCCCGCTCCGACACTCGATGCGAATGAGTCCGCCCTGCAGCCCGGCCAGATGTGGCTGCGATCCACCTTCACCGACTACCTCGGTACGTTCGTCATCCACTGCCATCGCCTCGACCACGAGGACAACGGCCTCATGATGACGATCAACATCATCCCCGAGGTGTCCACGATCGCGACCGCGGCGATGCCCGCCGGCGGCCAGGGGGCTCGCGTGGACGTCCGCGATCAGGCTGACGGACGCATCCTCGGGTCCGTGGTGCCGTTCCCGGAGAGTGCTGCGCTGCCGTCCATGGACATGGCGGACGTCGACGGCGACACCATTCTCGACCTTATCGCCGGGCAGGGACCGGGCGGTCGACCCGAGGTCGTGGCCTACTCCGGCGCGGGTCCTGCGCCGTTCACGCGCGAGATCGCCCGGTTCGACGCCTTCGAGGCCGACTTCCGAGGCGGTGTGTCCGTGGCGGGCGGCATCATCAGCGGCGACCCCACCAAGAACAACATCATCGTCGCCTCCGGGCCCGGGCGGCCCAACGAGATCCGCGTGCTCTCCTCCGACCTGCCGGGCGGCCCCGGCCAGGCGCCGGCGGCCATCGCGTCGTTCGCGCCGTTCTCCGGCGACGAGGGGTCAGTCATCTCGGCGGGCCTGGTGACGCCCGGGCGCA
>CAIVWG010000050.1 GCA_903909555.1 uncultured bacterium
CATTCACGGAACTCAAACGCCGACGGGCTCGCGGTCGGCCCCGTCCTCCGCGACGAAGGCGGTATCCCGTCCGGCTCCCGTCAGTGACCGAGGTGCGAACAGGGCGCGCAGTCGCATCCCCCGGGTCGCCGCACGCCGCAGCGCACCCCTGATCCGCCCCAGGTCCGCACGAAGCTCCGCACCCGTCGGAGCCGCGGCTCCCGCGGTAGGCGCGGCGTAGCGGACGTTCTCCACCCACCACACGATTCGGTCGAGCGTGCCCGCCTCCTCCTCGGTGAGCGCCGCGTCGCGCACGAGCCTGGCGGCGAGCGCGCGGGGAGTCCCCGCGGCCGGCCACGGTCGGCCGAAGTCGCGGACGCTGTCGCCGAGCTCGGCCCACGCGCCTTCGATGCGTCGACGCGGGTCCGCCGCGGACGTACGCCGGCGCCGCCGCACCATGACCGCGAGCACGGGCGCCACCAGCGCCGCGGCGAGGAGTGCGGCGATCACGGCGATCGCGACGATCGGCAGGCCTGTCTCCGATGTGGTCGTCGACGGCGTTCCTCCCATTCCGCGCTCCTCGGGGGGCACCCGGGGGGTCTGCGGGCCCGCCTGATCCGTGGGCTCCTCGGCCTCGGACTCGCGGGGCTGGGTGTACGTCGGAGCGCGCACCCCCGCGCCCGCCTCCGTGCGCGGCGTCGGCTCGAACCACACCCAGCCCACGCCGGGGAACCACAACTCCGGCCACGCGTGCGCGTTGCGCGCCTGGACCTCCCACACCCCGTCCTCGACCTCGCGGCCGGCGGTGAAGCCGACGCTCACCCGGGCCGGGATGCCCACCGATCGCGCCATGAGCGCCATGGTGCCCGCGAACTGCTGGCAGTAGCCCACGCGTTCGGTGAGGAACGAGTCCAGCGGGTCGGCGCCGGGCGGGGTGACGACGTTGGTGCTGTAGCGGAACCCGCCCTCGCGGGTGAACCAGCGCATGAGCGCCATCGCGCGGGCGTACGGGGTCTTCGCGTCGGCGGTGACCTCCTGGGCAAGCTCGGCAAGTTCCGGCGTGACACCCGGGGGCAGTGCTAGGAGGCTGGCATCCCCCTCGGGAACCCCGGCGCCTGCCGCGCGGAGTTCGGCGCGACTGGGGTTGATGTCGTACGCCGTCACCCGATAGTTGGCATCGAGGCTCGTGACGCCGTCACCGCCCACCGTGCGCGTGAGCGGGTCCCACGCCCAGCGATCATCGAGGGGCTCCTCGGTCCCGCGGATGATCGTGGCGGCGTACGGGACGGGCAGGGCCGCATTGTCGAGGTCCTCGATCCCGATGGAGTACGTCGTCTCGCGGACGTCGCTCACCTCGGGCGCGTCGGGGAAGCCCAGTGCCTCGCTGGCCGGAATGCGCACCGAAGGCTCCGACGCGGTCCAGGTCACGCCGTCGAATCGGTCCAGGCTCACCAGCCTGAGGTAGCCGGGGGTGGCGGCGTCGGTCTCGTAGCTGAGGATGCGGCGATCGGAGTTGCTCACGAGGTCCCGACGCAGCGAGACGAAGGGATCGACGGCCACGGTGCCCCCGGGACCGTCGCCGTTCCCGCCGACTCCGGTGCCGGGGCTGACCCACACCGGCTCGCGCAGGCCGGGCACGAGGGCCGGCACGAGGACGGCCAGCAGGATGGCGGCGAGCCCGACGGCCACGGCGCTGAGGCTGATCCACGCGCGCGCCCGCGGCGCGCGGGGGTGCGCGCGTGGGCCCGCTCCCGTCTTCTCCGGATCGCGCGGGCGGCCGGCGAGGAGGCGTCCCCAGGAGAGGACCTCCTCGCGGTTGTCGACCGCGAGCAGGGTGAGCCAGCCGGTGACGGCGACGGGGAGCAGCCACCACGGCACGCCGCCGCGCACCACCGCCGCGGGAAGCGCGTACATGAGCAGCAGCGGGATGCCCGCCAGGCCGGGAAGCCTCAGCGACACGCCCATGGTGTCGACGGCGAGCGCCACGAGCCCCACGCCGCCGACGGAGAGGAACACCAGGTTCGGCGTGGCCAGCGTCGGCGACAGCACCGCATCGGCTTCGATCATGGCGGCCCTGGTGAGCTCCTGAAGCTCCTCGAGCGCCACCGGCCCCGGCAGGAACCCCCATGCGGCCTCCAGCCGCGCGAACATCACCGTGAGCAGGGTGAGGAGCACCAGCAGTTGGAAGATCGGCTGGAGCGGCAGTGGCAGGGAGACTGCGCGGGCGAGCATGCCGGCGAGGGCCATCGCGAGGATCGACAGCAGCGTCGGCCCCAGCCAGCCGAGGGTGGAGAAGAGCGGGATCACCGACGCGGCGGCGGTGATCGTGGCAAACGCCGCCGCCGCCGTGGCCCCGGGTCGTGCCCGCGCGACGGCCGCGGCCACGGGGCCGACCAGCCCGTCGCGGCCCGTCATCGCGTCACCCGTTCGTCCGCGTCGGCGGTGACCGCGTGCCAGGCCGCGGCGACATCGTCCTGCGGACCCAGGACGGCGACATGCCATCCGGCCTCGGCGAGATCCCGCTCGAGTTCCCGGGCCGGAACGGCGTCCACCGCACCCCAGGCGACGGCGTCCACGAGGAAGAGCAGGCCCAGTTGCCCGGCGGTGCGGGAGCCTGAGCCGGTGAGCGGCGGCGTCACGCGCCGGTCAGCAGCCGCGACCGCCACCACGAGATCGGCGCGCACCGTGCCCGGGTCCCAATCCATGCGGCTACTGGGCTCGGCCAGGGCGAGAGCCTCGAGCACGCGGGTCTCTCCGTCCGGGCCGAACGCCGACGGCACCATCGTGAGGCCGTCAGAGCCGACGACACGCACGTGCCAGCCGCGACGCAGCAGGTGCAGCGCCGCGCTGGCGGCCACGCTGAGCGCGAGTTCGAGCGAGGAATCCGGTCCATCGCCGGCGTGGGCGCGCTGTCGGAGGTCGACGACGACGGTGGCCTGATGCGTCCACGGCTGCTCCTCGCGACGCACCATGAGCTCCCCGGCCCGCGCCGATGCCCGCCAGTGGATGCGGCGCAGGTCGTCGCCAAAGCGGTACTCCCGCGGCACCACGTCGTCCTGGCCGCGCGCGGCCAGGCTCAACGACCTCCCGTCCCCGCGGCCGCGGTGATCGGCGCGTAGACCCGAGTCGGGCAGGGTGATGACGCGGGGGACGACGAGCACGGGCTCGG
>CAIVWG010000051.1 GCA_903909555.1 uncultured bacterium
GGTGTCGAGTGGGAGTAGCCGGGCAGAGCCCGGCTCTTCCTCACTCTCGGTCGGTGTCGAGTGGGAGTAGCCGGGCAGAGCCCGGCTCTTCCTCACTCTCGGTCGGTGTCGAGTGGGAGTAGCCGGGCTCCGCCCGGGCGACCCGTTAGGGTTGTGGCGTGGCTTTCGTCTACAACGTTCTCCTCGTCCTGCACTTCATTGGCCTCGCCAGCCTTCTCGGCGGGTTCCTGGTCCAGATGAGGTCGCCGGACAAGGGGGTCAACCCCGCGATGCTCCACGGAGCGCTCACGCAGCTCGTGACCGGAATCCTCATGATGGGCATCCTCGAGGCCGGACTGCTCCCCGATGAGAACGCGAACGTCACCAAGCTCACCGTGAAGCTTGCCGTGGTCATCGTGATCACGGTGCTGGCCTTCGTCGGACGTCGTCGCCAGCCGCCTCAGGTGGCGCTGTGGGGCATCATCGGCGCCCTCACCCTGCTCAACGTCCTCATCGCGGTGTTCTGGGGCTAGTCCGCATCGGATGGTCCAAGTTCCGGGCGGGCATGTGCACGCGGCGGAACTCGTGAGGGGGATGTCACGGCACTTGGGTGCGCAGGAATGACTCCGCGAGCCGTCCTGGCGGAAGGCCGCCCGCCTCCGCGGCCATGGTCAACCAGCCTCGGATCCGATCCTCCAGGTCCTCCATGTGCGCCGTTTGACTCTCGTGCTCCCGCAGCGCCGCCATCTTGAGGTCGATGTGGTCCGTCACGTCGACGACGATGTTCGGCTGTGGGCCGGCCATCACCCAGACATCCGGAACAGACCAGGCGTCGAGTCCCTCGTCCTGGAGCAGGGAGGGGTGGGCGAAGGGATTGCGCGCGTCGGGGTAGATGGAGAAGATCGCAGCCTCGCCCGCGGCAAGGTGATCGGGATGCGACGCGGGGATCCGAGCCCAGTTGCGATCCGGTGACTGGATGAGGATCCGCTGCGGCCGCACCTGGCGGATGACCCTGCTGATGTCCCGCCGGAGGTCGTGGCTCACGGTGAGCTCCCCGTCGCGATAGCCCAGGAAGCGGACGTCCTGAACCCCGAGAGCCTCGGCCGCCGCCACCTGCTCCGCTCGTCGGATGCGGGGGATCTCCGAGCGAGGGACGTCAGGGTCGAATCCTCCGGCGTCGCCATCCGTGACGATGCAGTAGGTCACCTCGGTGCCCTGGCCCACCCAGGTCGCCACGGTCCCGGCGGCCCCGAAATCCACGTCGTCGGGGTGGGCCGTGACCACGAGGGCCCTCTCGACCGGCTCGGGGACGACGACCTCGAGCATGGGGACTCCCGTGCGGTGGGAGGGCCGGCCCGCCGGCCCCGACTGGGGGACTTCTGGGAAACGGGCCGAGCCGGAAGTGATTCCCGGGGCGCCAGGGGTTACCGTGGCATGCGTGCGTGCCCACCCGGACCGTCTGAGACGTCATCCTAGGTCGGCCTCGGCCGGGGGACCCGGCAGGGGGCCGGGCGTGAGGGCGGCCCTTCGGGTGGCCGTCGCGGGCGTCCTCGCCGTGAGTTCCGTCTCCGCCATCGGCGCCGCGGGTGCCGCAGCAGTGCCGTCCACCGCGGGGCCGCTCGGTGCGGCTGCCGCGGGCATCCTCAGCGAGGACGACCTCATCGCGGCCGCGGCGGCCGCGGACGTGCGGATTGATCCGCGGGAGTTCGACAGCGCGCCGCGCTCGGCCGGAGGCAAGCCCGAACAGGAGCCCGACGACGGCGCCCCCGACGACGGCAATGGCGACGGCAGTGGCGGCGGCAACGGCAGTGGCAATGGCGACGGCAATGGCGACGGCAATGGCAGTGGCAATGGCGGCGGCGGGAATGGCAACGGCGATCCCGCGTCTGACCTCGATACCGACACCCCCGCACCGGCACCGGCTCCGACGCCCGCGAAGGTCCCCCTCCCGCCAGGTCCGGCGACCCCGCCGGGGCTGCCGGCAGAAGTCGATCCGCTCGCGTCCTACCAGGGCCAGTTCCTGTGCTCCCCGGATCCCAAGCCCGGCGCGCTGAAGATCACCGAACTCCTCCAGCAGACGTACTCCACCACCGACGCCATCTGGATTCCCCGCGACTGCTCCGTGGGCGGACGTAGCGAGCACAAGGAGGGGCGCGCCGTCGACTGGATGATCGACCAGAGCGTCCCCGGGGAGAACGCGCAGGCCGAGTCGTTCCTCCAGTGGCTCCTCGCCACTGACGAGAACGGCGAACCCTTCGCGATGGCCCGGCGCCTCGGCATCATGTACATCGGCTGGGGTGACGAGATCTGGGAGTCGTACACGCAGCAGTGGACCGAGCTCAAGGGCTGCTACTCCAAGCCGGACGACGGCTACGACACCTACTGCCACCGCGATCACATCCATCTCTCGCTGTCGTGGGATGGCGCGGCGGCGCAGACGAGCTTCTGGGGAGGCGACCCCACCCCGGCGCCGACCTGCCAGACGGACAAGGAGGCGGCGGCTGAGGCGATGCCGGTCGGCAACGGCCTGGACTACCTGCCGGTGACGCCCCGCCGACTTCTCGACACTCGGTCGGGACTGGGACTCGAGCGCCAGCCGTGCCGACTGACGCAACTGTCGTCCGGCGGCCCCGGAGCGCCGGTCGTGATCAACGTCGCGGCCCTCGCGGACAGCCCGGGCGAGGGCATGCGCGCGGTCGCGGTGAGGCTCGTGAGTTCGGGCTCGAACTCCCCGGCCTCCCTGCGCGCCATCACCGGCGGCGACGCCACGATGCTCGACATCGCGATGAACGGGCGTCGGGAGATGACGACGATCCTCCCGGTTGCCAAGGACGGCACTCTCGCGTTCACGACCGACTCGGGTGCAGGTCACCTGGCGGTGGACCTGCTCGGGTACTTCGTCAAGCCGGCGACCGCGACCGATGCCGGCGGTGGCCGCCTCCTCACCCAGTCCGGCCTGGTCGCCTACGACTCCCGCAAGGGCCAGCAGCCGCTGGGGCCGGGGGAGAAGCGCCTCATCGACGTCGGTCTCGCCGCCACGACCGAGGGACCGCCCGCGGGCGCGCTGGTGAGTGTCACCGCTGTTCGCGGCGAGGGCGCCGGCAGCCTCGTGGTGCGCCGCACCGGAGAGCGGCGCACGGCGGCGACCCAGTCCCTCGCCTACCGCAAGGACGAGCGTTCGACAACCAACGTCCTCACCGCCCTGGATCCCGAGGGCCGGATCACGGTCGTCAATGCCGGCGCCAAGCCGGTGGACGTCGTCATCACGCTCCAGGCGTCGGCGGTCCGCACCCAGTCCCTGGGGTACCTCCTCGTGCCCGTGGCGCCCAAGCCGGTGGAGCCGCGGCGCACCACGCTCACGCGCCTCCTCCGCAAGCCCACCGGGGCCAAGGCCGCGATCCTCCAGGTGAGCCTGCGCTCGACGGGCGAGGGTGGATCGGTGACCTTCTGGTCCCTTCTCGAGCCGGAAGCGCCCTCCCTGTCGGTGGCGCGCGGTGGCGCGACGTCAGCCCTCGTCATCGTCCCCCTCAGCCGTGAGGGGACGATCGCCCGCTCGGTCGACGGTGACGGCCTGCAGGTGGACGCAGCGGTCGTGGCCTACCTGCGGTAGGAACACGCCGTACCATCGGGCGGTGACCGACCTCAATCCCGCGCAACTCGAGGCGGTCACGCATCGAGGCTCGCCGCTCCTCATCGTCGCGGGCGCAGGCTCGGGGAAAACGCGCGTGCTCACGAGTCGCATCGCCCACCTCATTCGCGAGGAGGGCGTGCGGCCGGGTGAGATCCTGGCGATCACGTTCACCAACAAGGCAGCGCGGGAGATGGTCGACCGCGTCGCGTCGCTCGTCGGGCCTGTCTCCCGCTCCATGTGGGTCTCGACGTTCCACTCCGCCTGCGTGCGGATCCTGCGCCGCGAGGCCAAGCACCTCGGCATCTCCTCGTCGTTCTCCATCTACGACTCCGCAGACTCCCAGCGGCTCATGGGGATGGTCCTGCGCGACCTCGACCTGGATCCCAAGCGCCACCCGCCGCGTGCCTTCGCGGCGCGCGTGTCCGCGCTGAAGAACGAGCTCATCGACGAGGACGAGTTCTCGCGAAGGGCCGAGACCCCGGGCGACCGGGTTCTCGCCGAGGCCTACCGGGAGTACCAGCGCCGCCTGCGCCAGGCCAACGCCTTCGACTTCGACGACCTCATCTCGGCCACGGTCGCCCTGCTTCAACTCCATCCCGAGGTGGCCGAGCACTACCACCGCCGGTTCCGACACGTCCTCGTCGACGAGTACCAGGATACGAACCATGCGCAGTACGTGCTCGTGCGCGAACTCGTGGGCAACGGCGCCGACGGTGTCCCGCCCGCCGAACTGTGCGTCGTCGGAGATGCCGATCAGTCCATCTACGCCTTCCGCGGCGCGACGATCCGCAACATCGAGGAATTCGAGCGCGACTATCCCGACGCTCGAACTGTCGTGCTCGAGCAGAACTACCGCTCGACCCAGACCATCCTCGATGCCGCAAACCGCGTCATCGCGCGCAACTCGGCAAGGCGACCAAAGCGGCTGTGGACCGAGGCCGGGGCCGGCGATCCGATCACCGTGTATGTCGCCGACGACGAGCACGACGAGGCGACCTTCGTGGCCGACGAGATCGACGCCCTCACGGACAGTCGCGGCGTTCGTCCATCCGACGTCGCGGTGTTCTACCGCACCAACGCCCAGTCGCGCTCCTTCGAGGAGATCCTCATCCGGGTCGGCCTGCCGTACACCGTCGTCGGTGGCGTGCGCTTCTACGAGCGCCGGGAGGTCCGCGACGCGATCGCGTACCTGCGGGCCGTCGCGAACCCCGACGATGACGTGTCGCTCAGGCGCATCCTCAATGTGCCCAAGCGCGGCATCGGGGACCGCGCTGAGGAGGCGATCGTCACCTTCGCCCAGCGTGAGCGCATCTCGTTCGGAGCCGCTCTCGACCGTGTCGACGACGTTCCGGGGCTGGCTCCGCGATCGCTGGCGCAGGCGCGCGACTTCGCACGACTCCTCAGCGACCTGCGCACGCTGGTGGAGTCGGGTGAGGGTCCCGCGACGGTGCTCCAGGCCGCGCTCGAGCAGACCGGCTACCTCGCTGAGCTCCAGGGGTCGTCCGACCCGCAGGACCAGACTCGCCTGGAGAACCTCGCCGAACTCGAGTCGGTGGCCGTCGAGTACGAGCGCGACGCCGAGGAGCCGACGATGGAGGGGTTCCTCGAGCGCGTCTCCCTCGTCGCCGACGCTGACGACATCCCCGGGGACGACGAGGGCGTCGTCACCCTCATGACCCTGCACACTGCCAAAGGCCTGGAGTTCCCCGTCGTCTTCCTCACCGGCATGGAGGACGGCGTGTTCCCGCACATGCGCTCCCTGGGTTCGGAGGCCGAGTTGGAGGAGGAGCGCCGCCTTGCGTACGTCGGCATCACCCGGGCGCGCGAGAAGCTCTACCTCACGCGCGCGGTCGTGCGCTCGGCCTGGGGCACGCCCACCACGAACCCGGCGTCACGCTTCCTCGAGGAGATACCCGAGGAGCTCCTCGAGCATCGTCGGCTCGAGCCGGTGGCGACCTCCTGGGCGGCCCGCTCGGCGCCCGCGGCGGCTCCCCGCGCATCGGGCCCGCGCGCCCCCGGCGGCGGTGCCGTGCTGTCCCTCCAGGTGGGCGAGCGCGTCATGCACAAGACGTTCGGAATGGGCACGGTGGTGGAGACGAACGGCGTGGGCGAACGAGCCGAGGCCACGATCGACTTCGGGTCCGCGGGCACCAAGCGGCTGCTGCTGAGGTACGCCCCGGTCGAGAGGCTCTCCTGAGCCCCGTTGCCGGCGCGGGGGCGGCCGGTGAGGCGGCGCGCCCTAGTCGAGGTGGGCGAGAGCGAGCCCGATCTCGCGGATGACGCGCCCGTCCACGGGAAGCGACAGGTGCCCGGCGCCGCGCACGAGCACGTTGCGCGCGTCGAGGTCGGGGTGCGTGATCCGGGCGTGGGACTGCGGGATGACGAGCTGGTCGATGTCGCTCCAGAACGCGATGAAGCGCGTGCTGCAGTCCGGTGCCGGCTCCGTCAGCTCGATGACGATGTCGCCGTCTATGCGCATCTGGCGCGCGACCGGGTGCGGGAACAGGTGCGCGGGCAGCGTGCCGGAGTGGGGAGTTCCGAGGGTGACCAGGGTGTGGATGCGCGCGTCGCCGTCGAGTCGCTGCACGAGGTAGCGGCCGATGAGACCGCCCATGGAATGCCCGATGACGTGCACCTGCTCGTGACCCGTCTCCTCGCACACCTCTTCGACGAGGTCGCCGAGCCGCACGGCGACCGAGCGGATGTCGTCGGTCAGCGGGGAGTAGTTCAGCGCGTACGTCGACCCGAAGCCGCGGCGCTTGAGCCCCCGGCGCATCAGCGTGAAGATCGACCGGTTGTCGAACACCCCGTGCATGAGCACGATCGGGGTGCCGGCGGCCACGACGTCGCCGACGAGCAGTCCGCGCTGCGCCGGCGGGAGCCCCTCCAGGGAGTGCCGCTCGAGGTGGAGTCGGAGGTTCTCCTCGGCCAGCCCGAGCGGGTACATCGCGAGGTGCGCGGTGATCCAGGCAGCCTCCACCGCGGCCCCCCGGAAGGTGGACGGGGAGGCCAGGGTGCGCCCGGCGCCCCGGACCCGGTCGAGAACCCCGGTACTGCCCGATCCCTCGTCGCCGGTCGTCTCCGCCACGGTCCGACGGTAACCCGACGGGGCGGGGGAATGCGGGCGATCCGCCCGGTGAGGAGGTGTCCGTAGGCTGTTCCCCTGGCGGAGGAACGCAGGGCGGCGGAAGGCAGGGAGGCGCTGGTGTCCGGTCCCATCCGAGTGGTCGTGGCCAAGCCTGGGCTGGACGGCCACGACCGCGGTGCCAAGGTGGTCGCGCGCGCTCTCCGGGACGCGGGCATGGAGGTCATCTACACCGGCCTGCACCAGACGCCCGCGCAGATCGCCGAGACGGCCGTCCAGGAGGACGCGGACGCGATCGGAGTCTCGATCCTGTCGGGCGCCCACCTGGTGCTCTTCCCCGAGCTCATGGACGAACTCCGCGCCCGGGGCGCCGAGGACGTGGTCGTCTTCGGTGGGGGGATCATTCCCGAGGCCGACATCCCCGAACTCACGAGAATCGGGGTCTCCCGGATCTTCGGGCCGGGCACTCCGATGCAGGAGATCGTGGACTGGGTCGGCGCTCACGTGGTTTCCGCCCGCGCCTGATCCGCCGCCCCTGGCCCGTTTCGCATCGGGGAGATCAGTAGGCTCCCGACGTCGGTCTCCGCTTGCGAAGGAACGCCCGTGGATCTGTACGAGTACCAGGCCAAGCACCTGTTCGGGGAGCATGACGTCCCGGTGACCCCGGGGGAGGTGTGCTCGACTCCCGAGGCGGCGCACGGGGCCGCCCGCAGGATCGGCTCGGCCGTCGTCGTGAAGGCCCAGGTCAAGACCGGGGGGCGCGGCAAGGCGGGCGGCGTGAAGCTCGCCGCGGACCCCGACGAGGCGCATGACCGCGCCCGGGACATCCTCGGCCTGGACATCAAGGGGCACGTCGTGCGTCGCGTCCTCGTGACCGAGGCCACGGACATCGCCGAGGAGTACTACGTCTCGTTCCTCCTCGACCGGGCGAACCGCGCGTTCCTCGCGATGGCGAGCGTCGAGGGTGGCGTCGACATCGAGGAGGTCGCTGCCACCCGTCCCGAGGCCCTGGCGCTGATCCGCATCGACGCCATCGAAGGGGTGGACGAGGCCAAGGCTCGCGAGATCGTCGAGAGCGCAGGCTTCCCGGAGGCCATCCGAGACCAGGTGATCGACATCCTCGTCAAGCTCTGGGGTGTCCTCGTCCGCGAGGACGCCACCCTCGTCGAGGTCAACCCGCTGGTGCTCTCCGCCGACGGGCGCGTGCTCGCGCTGGACGGCAAGGTCACGCTCGACGACAACGCGCACTATCGCCACGCCTCGCACGCCGACCTCGTCGACCGGGACGCCGCCGATCCGATCGAGTTGCGTGCCAAGGAGTTCGACCTCAACTACGTCAAGCTCGAGGGCGAGGTCGGCATCATCGGCAATGGTGCGGGGTTGGTGATGAGCACCCTCGACGTGGTCGCCTACGCCGGGGAGGAGTTCGGTGGCGTGCGGCCGGCGAACTTCCTCGACATCGGCGGAGGGGCCAGCGCGGAGGTCATGTCCAACGGTCTCGACATCGTGCTCAACGACCCCGATGTGCGCGCGGTCTTCGTCAACGTCTTCGGCGGAATCACCTCATGTGACGCGGTGGCCAACGGCATCGTCCAGGCGGTGGGCGCCCTCGCTGAACGCGGCACGCCGGTCACCAAGCCCATCGTGTGCAGGATCGACGGCAACAACGCCGTGGAGGGCCGTCGCATCCTCGCGGAGTTCGGCCATCCCCTCGTGGAGATGGTGGAGACCATGGACGATGCGGCACGTCGCGTCGCTGAGCTGGCCGGGAGCGCCGCATGACCATCTGGCTCGATGCCGACAGCCGGATCCTCGTCCAGGGGATGACCGGCTCCGAGGGCACGAAGCACACCCGGCGCATGGTGGCCAGCGGGTCCCGCGTGGTCGCCGGGGTCACTCCGGGCAAGGGCGGGCAGGAGGTCGACGGCATCCCGGTATTCGGGGACGTGGCGGAGGCGATGGCCGCCACGGGGGCCAACGTGAGCGTCGTCTTTGTGCCGCCGCGCTTCGCCAAGGCCGCGGTCGAGGAGGCCGTCGATGCCGGCATCCCGCTGTGCGTGGTCATCACCGAGGGCAGTCCCGTGCATGACACGGCGCGGTTCTTCCAGTACGCCATCAACGCCGGCGGTACCCGGGTCATCGGGCCGAACTGTCCCGGCATCATCTCGCCCGGGCAGTCCAACGCCGGGATCATCCCCGCGGACATCACGGGACCCGGTCCCATCGGACTCGTGTCCAAGTCGGGGACCCTGACCTACCAGATGATGTACGAACTCAACGACATCGGCTTCTCCACGTGCGTGGGCATCGGCGGCGACCCCATCATCGGGACCACCCACATCGACTGCCTTGCGGCGTTCGAGGCCGACCCGGCAACCGAGGCCATCGTCATGATCGGCGAGATCGGGGGCGACGCGGAGGAGCGCGCCGCCGCGTTCATCGCCGACCACGTCACCAAGCCGGTCGTCGGGTACGTCGCGGGCTTCACCGCCCCGGAGGGCAAGACCATGGGTCACGCCGGTGCCATCGTGTCGGGCTCCTCCGGCACGGCCTCGGCCAAGAAGGAAGCCCTCGAGGCCGTGGGCGTACGCGTGGGCCAGACGCCCAGCGAGACCGCCCGCCTCATGCGATCCCTGTTGCGCGGGTAAGCCCCTGTCACCTGGAGGGGCCCCGGTGGCGTGCCGTTACCGGTCCCCGCGCGTTATCCCTGCGAGGCTGGTGCGGTGGCTGACGTCGTCGCGCGCCCGGGGACCGCGAAGGAGCGGGTCGCCCCTCGTGTGACGCCGGGCGACGCCGGCCCGCAGGCAGCGTCCTCGACCTCCACCCAGGCACCCCTGCCCCTCGTGGTCGCCGGTGCCCTCGCCGGGGTGGCCGCCGCCGGACTGGGACTGGTCCTCCTCGGGGTGCCCATCCTCCTGGCCTGGCTGCTCGCCCCCGACGTGGATCAGCCCTGGTACGTGATGGTCGAGGTCATCGGGGGTGCCTGGCTGGCAGGCCAGGGGCTCCCCCCGCGCATCGACGGGGTCACGATCACGCTGCTTCCCTACGGATTCGGCCTCGCCGCTGGCGTGGTCCTGGTCCTCGCGGGCCGCTGGGCGGCTCGAGCCTCCTCCGCAGCCCGGCCGGTGGAGGCCTTCGTGGTCGCTGCCACCGGCGCCGTGGGCTACGGCCTCTCCGCGGCCGTGGTCGCGGCCCTGGCCCGGGCCATCGCCGTGCCCCCCACGCGGGCCCTGGCCACGACCGCGGCGGTCGCCGCGGTGGCGATGGCCCTGGGTGCGTGCACGACGCCCGCCCTGCGCGGCCAGACGGTGGGCCGGCTGCCGTCCGCGGTGCGCGCCGCCGCCGCGTGCGCCGGTGCCACCATGGCGGGACTCGTAGCGGCATCAGCGCTCCTGCTCGGCGCAGGGCTCGTCCTCCAGGCCGCGCAGGTCGGCGTTCTCGTCGACCTCCTCGCCGATGACCTGTCGTCGGCGATCCTGGTGGCGGGCCTCAGCATGGGCTACCTCCCCACGGTCATCGCCTGGTGCACCGCGCTCCTGCTCGGAGTCGGGGTGGAGGCCTCCGGCGTCGCCCTGGAGTCCGCCGCCGTGCCGGCGTTCCCGCCGCTCGCCGCCCTCCCCGTGGGACTCCCCGGGGCCTTCGCGCTGCCGCTGCTGGCGGTGGCCGCGGGGATGCTCGGCGGCGGTCTGTTGCGGCGCAGGCGCTGCACCGGGCTGCGCGGCGTTCTCACCGGCCTCGTCGCGTCACTCCTCGTGGGCGCGACTACGGTGCTCCTCGTGCTGCTGTCGAGCGGAGCCCTGGGCACGGCCCGGCTGTCCCACGTGGGGCCCGACCCTGCCATGGCGGGCGCCTGGGCCGCCGGGCTGACCCTCATCGGCACGCTGGTCGTCGCCGCATGGCCTGCCCGCCGGCGGGTCCGGCTCGCAGAGGTCGTCGATGGCTAGTCCCCTCCCTCTTCCCGACCTGGAGCCGGAGGCCCCGCAACACTCCCCGGCACCCACGCGCACGCGACCGGTCTCGCGCGGCCGCACCACCGCACGCCCGCCGCGGCCGGAGGCGCGGCCGGAGACCCGCCCCGCGAAGCCCCCTCGCCCCGCGAGGGAGCGCGAAACATCGTCCGCCGCGCCGCGCGAGCGTGCCGAGCGCAAGGTCACCGTCGCGTCGTGGCCGGCCCGCGTCGCTGGTGCCGCCATCGACGGCCTGGTGCTGCTCGTCGGGAGCGGTCTCGTCGTCGCGTGGATCACCGCGCGCGACTTCCGCACGACGCAGGTGCGTCTCGACGCCGCCACCGGCGAACCGAGCATCATCGCCGGGGCCACGACCCCCCCCTGGGTCCTCGCCGGGATCCCGCTCGTGCTCACCGCGGCGTACATGATCCTGCTCATCGGCCTGTGGGGGCGCACGCTCGGCGGCTGGGCCGTCGGCATCCGCTGCATCCCCGTCGACACGGCGACCGGAGCACCGCGGAGGGGCGCCCGTCCGGGTCTCATCGTCGGGGCGCGGCGGTGGCTCATCCTCTACGGCATCGCCGGAGCTGTCAGCCTGCTTCCCGTGGTCGGCGGGTTCGCCTGGATCATCATCCTGCTCGTGGGGCTCTCACCGCTGTGGGACCGATCCGGGCGCCTGCGAGGCTGGCAGGATCGCTTCGCCGGCGATCTCGTCGTGCGTGCCTGATCCCGTCACGGGACGGGTAGGGTCGCCGTGTGCCCGCCCGCATCGCCGTTCTCGCCTCGGGTGGTGGCACCAATCTTCAGGCGCTCCTCGATGTCCCTGACGCGCCGTACGACGTTGTCGGAGTGCTCTCCGACAACGCCGAGGCCCACGCCCTCGTCCGCGCGCAGCAGCACGGGATCACCACCGAGGTGGTCAGCCCGCGAGACGACCTCGATCGAGGGGGCTGGGACGCGCGGGTCGCCGAGGTCCTCACCGGCTGGCGCCCGGACTGGGTCGTGTGCGCCGGATTCATGCGCGTCCTCGGATCTCACGTGCTCGAAGCCTTTCCCTCGCGCATCGTGAACACCCACCCTGCCCTGCTGCCCTCGTTCCCGGGCGCGCACGGGGTGCGGGACGCCCTCGACTACGGGGTTCGCATCACCGGCTGCACGGTGCACCTCGTGGATGCGGGCGTCGACACCGGGCCGATCCTGGACCAGCGTGCGGTCGCCGTTCTCCCGCAGGACGACGAGGAGTCGCTGCACGAGCGCATCAAGGTGGAGGAGCGCGCCATGCTCGTCGACATCGTGCTGCAGTTGTGCGCGCACGGCTGCTCGGTGGACGGGAGGAAGGTGACCATCCCGTGAGCGGCCCCGATCGCCGGCCGATCCGCCGAGCGCTGGTCTCCGTCTATGACAAGGGGGGGCTGGAAGAGCTCGTCCGCGGTCTCGCGGACGCCGGCGTGGAGATCGTCTCGACCGGCTCGACGGCGGCCCGCATCTCCGAGGCGGGCGTCCCGGTGACGCCGGTGTCCGACGTCACCGGATTCCCCGAATGCCTCGATGGCCGTGTCAAGACCCTGCACCCGGGAGTGCACGCGGGATTGCTGGCCGACCTGCGTCGCGATGACCATCGCCGCCAGCTGGAGGAGCTCGGGATCGCGCCCTTCGACCTCGTCGTGGTCAACCTGTATCCCTTCACCCAGACGGTTGCATCGGGCGCCGACCCGGAGGAGTGCATCGAGCAGATCGATATCGGCGGCCCCGCGATGGTGCGAGCATCCGCCAAGAACCACGCCAGCGTCGCGGTCGTCGTGTCGCCGGGCAGTTACGGCCAGGTGCTCGAGGCCCTGCGTGAGGGGGGCACGACGCTCGCCCAGCGCCAGCTGTGGGCCGCGGAGGCCTTCGCGCACACGGCGTCCTACGACATCGCGGTCGCATCGTGGATGGGCAATGTCGTGGCCCCGGATCCGACGGGGGAGGGCTTCCCCCGGTGGCTCGGGCAGGCCTGGGAGCGGCGCGACGTCCTGCGCTACGGAGAGAACCCCCATCAGCGTGCTGCCCTGTACGCCGCGGACTTCTCCCGACCGGGCCTGGCTCGCGCGGAGCAGCTGCACGGCCGGGAGATGTCGTACAACAACTACGTCGATGCCGACGCTGCCCGTCGGGCGGCCTACGACCAGGTCGAGCCGTCCGTCGCCATCATCAAGCACGCCAATCCCTGTGGGCTCGCCGTGGGCTCCGACATCGCGGAGGCGTACCGCCGTGCCTTTGACACCGACCCGGTCTCTGCCTTCGGCGGTGTGGTCGCCGCCAATCGCCCCGTCACCCGGGCGATGGCGGAGGCGATCGGCGAGGTCTTCACGGAAGTGATCGTGGCCCCGGGCTACGACGACGACGCACTCGAGCTCCTCACCGCGAAGAAGAACCTCCGCATCCTGGTGGCAGAGCCGCGGCCGGCGCGCGACTGGGTCGAGCTCCGGTCCATCGCCGGCGGCGTGCTCCTGCAGTCCGCGGACGATGTCGCCGCGGACGGTGACGATCCCGCGACATGGCGCCTCGCCTGCGGGCCCCGCGTGGATGCAGCGACCATGTCCGACCTGGCGTTCGCCTGGCGTGCGGTTCGATCCGTGAAGTCCAATGCGATCCTGCTCGCGCACGACGGCGCGGCGGTCGGGATCGGGATGGGCCAGGTCAACCGGGTGGACGCAGCCCACCTCGCTGTCGCGCGCGCCGGGGAGGACCGTGCGCGTACCGCGGTCGCCGCCTCGGACGCGTTCTTCCCCTTCCCCGACGGCCTCGAGGTCCTCCTCGACGCGGGGGTCCGCGCGATCGTCCAGCCGGGCGGTTCCGTGCGCGACGACGAGGTGATCGCGGTCGCCGAGGCGGCCGGCGCCACGATGTACCTCACCGGCACCCGGCACTTCTTCCACTGAGCACCGGGCTATGTCGACGTCACCACCCGTCCGAACGCGTCGTCCCGGTCGCCTGGCAGCCCTGAGCGGAGCTGCGGCTTTCGGCGTGGGCGCGCTCACCGCGCTCCAATCGCGCATCAACGGAGAGCTGTCCTACGTGACCGGGAACGGCATCGAGGCGGCTGTCGTCAGCTTCGGCAGCGGGTGGCTCATCCTCACGGTCATGCTCCTGGCCTGGCGGCCCATGCGCGAGGGTCTCCGGCAGGTTATGGCGTCAGTGAGGGACGGAAGACTGAAGTGGTGGCAGGTCCTCGGCGGCCTTCTCGGTGCCTTTTTCGTCGCGGTCCAGAGCACGACGGTTCCTGTCATCGGCGTGGCCGTGTTCACGGTGGCGGTCGTCGCGGGTCAGAGCGCCAACAGCCTCGTGGTGGACCGGATCGGCCTTGGGCCGGCGGGGCGCCAGGACATCACGGTCGCCCGCGTCCTCTCGGCCGTGCTTGCGGTCCTGGCGGTCGGCGTCGCGGTCTCGGACCGGTGGAGCGGGCCGGGCAACTCGTCACTGCTCGCTGTCGCGGCGGCACTCGTGGCCGGTCTTGCCATCGCAGTGCAGCAGGCCATCAATGGAAGGGTCGGTCGCGCGGCTGGGAATGCCTTCACTGCGACGTGGATCAACTTCGGCTTCGGCTGTCTGCTGCTCGGTAGCGCCTTCGGTCTGGCGTGGGCGTTCACCTCCTACGACCCGGGGCCACTCCCCTCGCAGCCGCTGTGGCTGTACCTCGGTGGCGCCATCGGGGTGCTGTTCATCGCCACGGCCGCCTGGGTCGTCCAAGTCCTGGGGGTTCTCCTGTTCGCACTGCTGTCCATTGCCGGCCAGCTCACGGGTGCGCTGGTGATCGACATCGTGCTGCCGACCCCCGGATCGACGTTCCACCCGGTCTTGGTCCTCGGGGTACTCCTGGCGGGGCTGGCCGTCGCGGTGGGCGCGGCACCCGCGTGGCGTGCGCGGCGCCGCCGTGGGGGTTCAGGCAGCGCAGGCTAGGTTGTCGCCCATGAGCGCCACCATCCTCGACGGCAAGGCCACCGCGGCAGCGGTCAAGACCGAACTCGCGGCCCGCGTGGAGCGGCTCACATCAGCCGGGATCACGCCGGGGCTCGCGACCGTCCTCGTGGGCGATGACCCGGGCAGTCATGCCTACGTCGCGGGCAAGCATCGCGACTGCGCCGAGATCGGAATGTCGTCAATCCGCGTGGACATGCCCGCCACGTCGACGCAGGAGGAGGTCGAGGCGGCGGTCCTTGATCTCAACGCCGACCCTGCGGTCACCGGCTACATCGTCCAACTGCCGCTTCCACGGGGCCTCGACGGCAATCGCGTCCTTGGGCTTATCGACCCGGCGAAGGACGCCGATGGGCTTCACCCGGAGAACCTCGGCAAGCTCGTCCTCGGGGTGGACGCTCCGCTGCCGTGCACGCCCCTGGGCATCGTCACCCTCCTGCGCCGGTACGACGTCCCTCTGGATGGGGCCGAGGTCGTCATCATCGGCCGCGGCGTCACCGTGGGGCGCCCGCTCGGCCTCCTCCTGACGCGCAAGAGCGAGAATGCCACCGTGACCCTCTGCCACACCGGCACCCGCGACGTCGCCGAGCACGCGCGGCGCGCCGACATCATCGTCGCCGCGGCGGGGGTCCCGGGGATCGTGACCCCCGACATGGTGCGACCAGGGGCTGCCGTGCTCGACGTGGGAATCACCAGGACCGACCACGGACTCGTGGGCGATGTGGATCCTGCGGTGGCGGAGGTCGCGGGGTTCCTCGCGCCCATGCCCGGGGGCGTCGGGCCGATGACCCGGGCGATGCTCATGGCCAACGTCGTCGCGGCCGCTGAGCGGGCCGCGTAGGCCCGGGGGACGGTCCAGCCGTGGCCCAGGTCCATCAACTGCGCCCCCGCCGGCGCCGCTGGTGGCACGAATGGCCCATCATCATCGTGCTCGCCGGCGTTGCCGCGGCCCTCATCGTCGTCGCGCTGGACCGGTTCCGCCTGGGTTCCCTCATCCTGGCCGCCAGCGTGCTGCTCGCCTTCGCGCTGCGCCTGGTCCTGCCCAAGTCCCAGGCCGGGATGCTCGCGGTGCGCTCGCGGACCACTGATCTCATCGTGCTCGGGGGCCTCGGAGCGACCCTCGCGGTGTTCGCCTTCTGGGTCCCCCCGCCTCCGTGAGTCGGCACGAACCGGACTAGCCTCGGAAGCGTCTTCATCCGACGTCGAGACCGCGCGGTCTCGCCCGTTCAGCGAGGTGCTCGTGCCTGGCACACCCGTCAATGTCACCGTCACCGGTGCGGCCGGCCAGATCGGCTACGCCCTCCTCTTCCGCATCGCCTCGGGGCAGATGCTCGGCCCGGACGTGCCGGTGCGACTGCGCCTGCTCGAAGTCACTCCGGCGCTGCCGGCGGCCGAGGGCACCGCGATGGAACTCGACGACTGCGCCTTCAAGCTCCTCGACGGGATCGACATCACCGACGACCCCTGGAAGGCCTTCGACGGCGTGAACGTCGCCCTGCTCGTCGGCGCTCGTCCCCGCGGCCCCGGGATGGAGCGTCGCGACCTCCTCGAGGCGAACGGCGGGATCTTCAAGCCCCAGGGCGAGGCCCTCAACGCCGGGGCCGCCGACGATGTCCGCATCCTCGTGGTCGGCAACCCGGCCAACACCAACGCGCTCATCGCCCAGTCGCACGCGCCGGACATCCCCGCCGAGCGCTTCACCGCGATGATGCGCCTGGACCACAACCGGGCGATCAGCCAGCTGTCCCAGAAGACCGGCGCGCACTTCTCGGAGATCCAGCGTGTCACGGTCTGGGGCAACCACTCGGCCTCGCAGTACCCCGATCTCACCCACGCCACCATCGCCGGGCGCCCCGCGATGCAGGTGGTGGGGGATCCCGCGTGGCACCCTGAGACGTTCATCCCCACCGTCGCCAAGCGCGGAGCGGCCATCATCGACGCGCGCGGAGCTTCTTCGGCGGCGTCCGCGGCCAACGCCGCCATCGACCACGTGCACGACTGGGTCCTCGGCACCCCCGAGGGCGACTGGGTGTCGGCCGGGGTCCCGTCGGACGGCTCCTACGGCATCCCCGAGGGCATCATCTGCGGATTCCCCTGCATCTCGCGCAACGGCGCCTGGGAGATCGTGCCCGACCTGTCCATCGACGACTTCTCCCGCGAGCGCATCGATGCCTCTGTCGCGGAGCTGCTCGAGGAGCGCGAGGCAGTCCAGGGCCTCGGGCTGCTGTAGGTCCCCCACCGACCCTTCGTGAGGAAGTGACCAGCGTGAGCAAGATCAAGGTTGCCAACCCCGTCGTCGAGCTCGACGGTGACGAGATGACGCGCATCATCTGGCAGTTCATCAAGGACCAGTTGATCCTTCCGTACCTCGACATCGACCTGAAGTACTACGACCTCGGGATCGAGTATCGCGATGCGACCGATGACCAGGTCACCATCGATGCGGCTCATGCCATCCAGGAGTACGGGGTCGGCGTCAAGTGCGCCACGATCACCCCCGACGAGGCCCGGGTCGAGGAGTTCGGACTCAAGAAGATGTGGAAGTCCCCCAACGGGACCATCCGCAACATCCTCGGCGGCGTGATCTTCCGCGAGCCCATCATCATCAGCAACATCCCCCGACTGGTGCCGACGTGGACCCGTCCGATCATCGTCGGGCGCCACGCGTTCGGCGACCAGTACCGCGCCACCGACTTCACGGTGCCCGGGCCGGGAACCCTCACGATGACGTTCACCCCCGCCGACGGCGGCGCTCCGATGGAGTTCAACGTCTTCGACTTCACCGGCTCCGGTGTCGCCATGGGGATGTACAACCTCGACGAGTCCATTCGCGACTTCGCGCGGGCATCGTTCCGCTACGGCCTGGCCCGTGACTTCCCCGTCTACATGTCAACGAAGAACACGATCCTCAAGGCGTACGACGGCCGATTCAAGGACATCTTCGCCGAAGTCTTCGACGCGGAGTTCAAGGGCGAATTCGAGGCTGCTGGGCTTACCTACGAGCATCGCCTCATCGACGACATGGTCGCCAGTGCCCTCAAGTGGGAGGGCGGCTACGTCTGGGCGTGCAAGAACTACGACGGCGACGTCCAGTCCGACACCGTGGCGCAGGGCTTCGGATCGCTGGGCCTCATGACGAGCGTCCTCATGACTCCGGACGGTCGGACCGTCGAGGCCGAGGCCGCGCACGGGACCGTGACACGCCACTACCGACAGCACCAGCGCGGCGAGGCCACGTCGACCAACCCCATCGCGTCGATCTTCGCGTGGACTCGAGGGCTGGAGCACCGGGGCAAGCTCGATGGCACGCCGGACGTGTCCGTGTTCGCGCAGACCCTGGAGCGCGTGTGCGTCGAGACGGTAGAGGCTGGCGACATGACGAAGGACCTCGCGATGCTGATCGGCCCGGATCAGCCCTACCTCACCACCCAGGCCTTCCTCTCCGCTATCGACGAGAACCTCCGCAAGGCCATGGCGTAGCGCGCCGAAGGCTGCGAGGGCCCCGGCACCGTGAAGATCATCACCGCCAACGTCAACGGCATCCGCGCAGCGGCGCGCCGCGGGGGCCTGGACTGGCTCAGTGCGGCCCGAGCGGACGTCATCTGCCTTCAGGAGGTGCGCGCGACCCACGAGCAAGCGCACGCGGAACTCTCCGCGAGCGGCCTGCGCCGGTGGCACGTGTCGCACAGTGCAGCGGCCACCCTCGGGCGCAACGGAGTAGCCGTCCTCACGCGCGACGAGCCCCGCGCGGTTCGCGAGGGAGTGGGGGACCCGGAGTTCGACGGGACCGGCAGGTGGATCGAAGTGGACCTCGACTCCGCGCTCGGGCCGGTGACGGTGGTGTCCGCCTACGTCCACGCCGGTGAGGAGGGCACGCCGCGCCAAGAGGAGAAGTTCCGCTTCCTCGAGGCGATGGACCGCAGGCTCGGCGCGCTGCGACGATCCGCCTCGCGTCGCAAGGGGCACGCAGTGGTGACCGGGGACCTCAATGTGGCGCACGCCGAGGTCGACATCAAGAACTGGCGAGCCAATCGCGACAAGGCGGGATTCCTGCCCGAGGAGCGGGCCTACCTCGACCGCTGGCTGGGGGCGCCCGGCTCCGGCTCGGGCCCGTGGATCGATCTCGGACGCTCCCTCGGGGGCGACGGCCCCGGCCCCTACACCTGGTGGTCGTGGCGCGGTCGCGGCTTCGACACCGACGGCGGCTGGCGCATCGACTACGTCCTGGCGACGCCGAGGCTGGCGGGCCATGCGCGCAGCGCCCGGGTCGGCAAGGCGCCTACCTACGCCGAGCGGTGGAGCGACCACGCCCCGCTCACCGTGACCTTCGCCTGAGCCCCGCACCCACCCCTGACGCCTATCCTGTGGTGATGGACAGCATCTGGGTCAACATCGCCCTGGTGCTGTTCTTCATCCTCCTGGGCGGATTCTTCGCCGCGGCGGAGATCGCCCTCGTCTCGCTTCGCGAGAGCCAGGTGGAGCGTCTGGCCTCCCGGGGGCGACGCGGCCGCTCGGTGGCCCTGCTCGCGCACGACCCCAACCGATTCCTCGCCGCAGTCCAGGTGGGGGTCACCCTCGCCGGGTTCATCTCCGCCGGATTCGGGGCCGCGCAGATCGTCCCGGTGCTGGTGCCGGTCCTCGAGTCCTGGGGCCTCTCCGAGGGCTGGGCGTCACTCATCGCCTTCGTCGGCGTGACGGTGATCATCGCCTACTTCTCACTCGTCCTCGGCGAACTCGTGCCCAAGCGCATCGCGCTGCAGCGGGCCGAGTCGACCGCACTCCTGCTCGCCGGTCCGGTGAACCTCCTGGCGCGGATCACCCGCCCGTTCATCTGGCTGCTCTCGGCATCGACCAACGTCGTTGTCCGGCTGCTCGGAGGCAATCCGGACACGAGCAAGGAGCAGATCACGGGCGAGGAGCTGCGCGACATCGTCGCGGCGCACGAGGACCTCACGGCGGAGGAGCGGGCGCTCATCGACGATGTGTTCGACGCCGGGGATCGCGAGTTGCGCGAGGTCATGCTCCCTCGCACGGAGGTGGCCTTCCTCGAGGCGAGCCTGCCCGTGAACGAGGCTGCGGGCGCGGTCGCGGCAGCGCCCCACTCCCGGTATCCCGTGATCCGCGACTCTGTCGACGACGTGATCGGCGTCGTGCACATCCGTGACATCCTCGCGCCCGACGCCGCGCTGCGATCGCGCAATGTCGGCCGTCTCTCGCGGCCCGTGGTCTTCTTCCCCGGCTCCAAGCACGTCATCCCCGCGCTGACGGAGATGCGGCGACAACGCCAGCACCTTGCCATCGTGGTGGACGAGTACGGAGGCACGGCAGGCATCGTCACTCTCGAGGACCTCGTGGAGGAACTCGTCGGCGACATCCGCGACGAGTACGACGTTGTCCGAGTGGGCCCGGCGAGCGACGTGGACGGCTTGCTCAACCTCGAGGACTTTGCCGAGGAGACCGGCGTGGAGCTTCCCGAGGGCCCCTACGAGACGGCGGCCGGCTTCCTGGTGTCGCGGCTGGGGGCCCTGCCCACCCTCGGCGCCTTCGTCGACGAGGGTGGGCATCGCCTCACGGTCACCGAGCTGGACGGGCGGCGCATCGCGCGTATCCAGGTGGTCCCGCTTCCCGAGCCGGTCCCGGACGAGGTCGATCAGGGCTGACACAATGACCGGGTGCCCGAGCCCACGTCCGGAGTAGCCCACTCCGGGACACCGCGCGTGCTCTCCGGCATCCAGCCGACGGCCGATTCCTTCCAGGTCGGCAACTACCTCGGTGCCCTTCGTCGCTGGGTAGAGCTCCAGGACACGCATGACGCCTTCTACTGCGTCGTCGACCAGCACGCCATCACGGTGGAGCACGATCCGGCGGTGCTGCGGGAGCGCACGCTGCTGTCCTTCGCCCAATTGCTCGCCTCCGGGCTCGACCCGGACCGGTCCACGGTCTTCGTGCAGAGTCACGTGCCGGAGCACTCGCAGCTGGCCTGGGTCCTGGAGTGCCAGACCGGCTTCGGCGAGGCCGGTCGCATGACCCAGTTCAAGGACAAGTCCCAGAAGGAAGGGGCCGAGCGAGCCACCGTCGGGCTGTTCACCTATCCCGTCCTCCAGGCCGCCGACATCCTCATCTACCAGCCGGCGGGAGTCCCGGTCGGAGAGGACCAGCGCCAGCACCTCGAGCTCACCCGCGACCTCGCCCAGCGGTTCAACGCGCGCTACGGACCTACCTTCGTCGTGCCCGAGCCGCTCATCGTCAAGGACACCGCGAAGATCCTCGATCTCGCCGATCCCACCGCCAAGATGAGCAAGTCATCTCCGGCCGGCTGCCTGTTCCTCCTCGACGACCCCAAGGTCACCGCGAAGAAGATCAAGTCCGCGGTCACCGACTCGGGCCGCGAGATCGTGTTCGATCCCGTAGGCAAGCCGGGAGTGTCCAACCTGCTCACGCTCATCTCCGCCTTCGGCGGCCGGGACATCGACGAGCTCGTCGGCGGCTATGCCGGGCGCGGCTACGGGGACCTCAAGGCGGATGCCGCCGATGCCGTCCTGGACTTCGTCGGAGGTTTCCAGGCCCGGGTGCGGGACCTCATGGCCGACCCGGCGGAACTCGCCCGGCTCATGGGGAGGGGGGCCGACAAGGCTCAGGAAGCGGCGGCTCCCACGCTCGCCGCGGTGTACGACCGCGTGGGATTCGTCCCCCGACCCGGTCCCGGACCGCGGTGAGCATCCTCGGGGTCGCCCTCGAGATCCCGGAGCCCTACGCGGAGGAACTCCGGGTGGCTCGAGAATCCTTCGGCGATCCCGAGGCCCGCACCGTCCCGCCCCACGTGACGATCGTGGCCCCGGTGTCGATCGACCCGGGCCAGTGGGGCGAGGTGGAGCGGCACCTCGAGGACAGCGTGAGTGGTGTGGCGCCGTTCCGCATGCACCTGCGCGGCACGGGGACCTTCCGACCGGTGACGCGCGTGGTGTTCGTCGCCGTCGCGGAAGGGATCCCCGGATGCGAGGAGATCGAGCGGCGGGTGCGCCGGGGCCCGCTCGCGCTGGAGAGGACCTTCCCCTTCCATCCGCACGTCACGGTGGCGCTGGACCTCGATGACGCGGCCCTCGACGAGGCCTTCTCGGCGCTCGCCGACTACGAGGCGGTCTTCCCGGTCGAGCGACTCAGCCTCTACGAGCTCGAGGCCCACCATTGGCGGGTACGCCGAGAGTTCCGGCTTGGAGAGGCCGAACGCTAGGCGTGGTTCGCGGGCTCGCGCTCGCGGCCGAGGGATGCGTCGTCGTCACTACCAGGAGGAGTGCGCGGCCGGGCCCGTCGCCCTCGCGACGTGTCCCGGAGGCTGCGGACGCCGAGCACGATGAGCAGCAAGCCGACGGCCATGGCCGCGATGAGCCCCCAGACCCAGCCGGAGGTCCACGACGCCGTCGAGGCCGCCGTGCTGCCGCTGGCCACCGCGGTCGAGCCTGGCTCGGCGGCATCGCTTCCCTGCGCCCCCGTGTCGGTGGTGGTCTGGCCCTCGGGAGCGCCCGGGTTGTCGGCGGGTGCCGGAGCCGGGGGCTCGTCGAACGCGGGGGCCACCGGCTCGACCAGGTAGCCGACGGGGGTGACCTTGTCGGCGTTCTTGAAACCCCAGTCCAACAGCGGGGCAGCCGCGTCATAGGTCGGAATGGCGAAGTTGAGCAGGGTCACGACGAGCCGGAGGCCCTTGCGCTCGGCCGCACCGACGAACGTCTTGCCGGCCTCCGTGGTCCAGCCGGTCTTGCCGCCGATCGCGCCCTCGTACGGCTCGTTGCCGTCGATGGGATTGAGGAGCGGGTTCTGGTTGGCGATCGCGAAGGTCTCGCGATTGCCGCCGGACTCCTCGGGCATGTACCCGGGATAGTCGAGGACCTCGATCGTCCCCACGATGTCCAGGAAGTCCTGTCGCGACAGTCCCTCGCGGGCGATCAGGGCGAGGTCGTAGGCAGAACTGGTCTGCCCTTCGGCGGGAAGGCCGCTGGGGGTCTTCGCGACCGTGTCCAGTGCCTGCAGTCGCTGAGCCTCGTCGTTCATCTGGGCCAGCGTCTTCTTCAGGCCGCCGTTGGCATTGGCCAGGGCGGACGCCGCGTCGTTGCCGCTTTGGAGCATGAGGCCCAGGAGGAGTTCGCGCACCGTGTAGGTGCCCTCCTCGACGAGGCCCACCCGGCTGCCCTCGATCGCGATGTCGTCGTAGGTGACCGTGTAGACCTCACCGGAGTCCAGGCGCGGGATCAGGGTGAGGGCGGTGAGGGTCTTGAGCGTGCTCGCCGGCGGCCGGGGCACGTGCGGGGCCTTGGCCGCGAGGATCGCGCCGGTATCGAGGTCGGCGATCACCCAGGCGCTCGCGGGGACGTCGGGCAGCGGCGTCGCCCCGGGGCCGGGGTCCACGATGACGTCGTTCCCCGTGAGCTTGGCGCCGCCGATGGGCTCGGCGAGGGCCGCGGGGGTTCCCGTGGCGACGAGGCCGACGGCGAGGACCGCGGCACAGACAAGGGTGCGACGCATGATGCAAAAGGCTAACCCGGGGGCGGGCGGGATGGCGTGTTCAGACGCGCCGGGAATCGGTCAGTGCCGTGCGGGCGCCGCCGTCATCGACGCCGACGTCAGAAGCGCCGGAACAGCAGGGCGCGCTTGACCTGCTGGATCGCCTGGGTGACCTCGATGCCGCGCGGGCAGGCCTCGGAGCAGTTGAACGTCGTCCGGCACCGCCACACCCCCTCGCGGTCGTTGAGGATCTCCAGCCGCGACTCGGTCCCGGCATCCCGCGAGTCGAAGATGAACCGGTGGGCAGCGACGATGGCCGCCGGGCCGAAGTAGTCCCCGTCCGTCCAGTAGACCGGGCAGGAGGTCGTGCAGGCGGCGCAGAGGATGCACTTGGTGGTGTCGTCGAAGGCGGCACGCTCTTCCGCTGACTGCAGCCGCTCCTTGGTGGGCTCGTGCCCGTCGGTGATGAGGTAGGGCTTGACGGCCTTGTAGGCGTCGAAGAAGGGCTCCATGTCGACGACGAGGTCCTTCTCGAGGGGAAGGCCCTTGATGGCCTCGACGACGATCTCGCCATTCATCCCCAGGTCCTTGATGAGCGTCTTGCACGCCAGCCTGTTGCGGCCGTTGATCCGCATGGCGTCGGAGCCGCAGATGCCGTGGCCGCAGGACCGCCGGAACGTGAGCGTCCCGTCCTGCTCCCCCTTGATCTTCATGAGCGCGTCGAGGACGCGATCGGTGGGGTACACCGAGACGACGTAGGTCTCCCAGTGCGGCTCCTCGTCGGTCTCCGGGATGTACCGGCGGATCTTGAAGGTGACGTCGGTCGGCTCGATGCGAGTCTCGGCGGTGGCGGTCATCAGTACTTGCGCTCCATCGGCTGGTATCGGGTGATCGTCACCGGCTTGTAGTCCAGGCGAACGCCCGCGTCGCCATTCGGCTCGGCGGTGCGATAGGCCATGGTGTGGCGCATGTAGTTGACGTCATCGCGGTTCGGGTAGTCCTCGCGGGCGTGGCCTCCGCGCGACTCCTTGCGCTCCAGGGCGCCGACCACGGTGACCTCGGCGAGATCGAGCAGGAAGCCCAGCTCCAGGGCCTCGAGCAGGTCGGTGTTGTAGCGGGTGCCCTTGTCCTGGATGGAGATGTGGGCGTAGCGCCGGCGGAGGTCGGCGATGTCCGTGAGCGCCTGCTTGAGCGTGGCCTCGGTGCGGTAGACCTGGGCGTTGAGGTCCATGCTCACCTGGAGGTCCTTGCGGATCGACGCCACGCGCTCGCCGCCGGACGCGGAGCGCAGGCCCTCCACGAGCGAGATGGTGAATCCCTGCGGGTCCTCGGGCAGGGGCGCGAAGTCGTGGGAGTTGGCGTACTCGGCAGCCGCGATCCCGGCGCGCCGGCCGAACACGTTGATGTCGAGCAGCGAGTTGGTGCCGAGTCGGTTGGCACCGTGGACCGAGACGCAGGCAACCTCGCCGGCGGCGTAGAGGCCCGGCACGACGGTGTCGTTGTCACCGAGCACTTCGGTCTCGACGTTGGTGGGGATACCGCCCATGGCGTAGTGCGCCGTGGGGAAGACCGGCACGAGCTCGGTGACGGGATCGACGCCGAGGTACGTGCGGGCGAACTCGGTGATGTCGGGCAGCTTCGCCTCGATCTGCTCCTTGGGGAGGTGCGTGAGGTCGAGGTAGACGTAATCCTTGTCCGGGCCGGCTCCGCGACCCTCGCGCACCTCCGCGACCATCGCGCGAGCCACCATGTCGCGCGGCGCGAGGTCCTTGATGGTGGGGGCCACGCGCTCCATGAAGCGCTCTCCCGTGGCGTTGCGCAGGATGCCCCCCTCGCCGCGGGCGCCCTCGGTGAGCAGCACGCCCAGGCCGGCGAGGCCCGTGGGATGGAACTGGTAGAACTCCATGTCCTCCAGCGGGATGCCGCGCCGGTAGGCGATCGCCATCCCGTCGCCGGTGAGGGTGTGCGCGTTGGAGGTGGTCTTCCAGACCTTGCCGTAGCCCCCGGTCGCGAAGATCACCGCCTTCGCGTGGAACACGTGGATGGCTCCGGTGGCCAGTTCGTAGGCGACGACGCCGGCGCACTCCTGGCGTCCGTCACGCTCCACGAGGAGCAGGTCGAGGACGTAGAACTCGTTGTAGAACTCCACGCCCTCCTTGATGCAGTTCTGGTAGAGCGTCTGCAGGATCATGTGGCCGGTGCGGTCCGCGGCGTAGCAAGCCCGCCGCACCGCGGCCTCGCCGTGGTTGCGGGTGTGGCCGCCGAAGCGACGCTGGTCGATGCGGCCCTCCGGGGTGCGATTGAAGGGCAGGCCCATCTTCTCCAGGTCGATGACGGCGTCGATCGCCTCGCGGCACATGATCTCGGCAGCGTCCTGGTCGACGAGGTAGTCGCCTCCCTTGATCGTGTCGAACGTGTGCCACTCCCAGTTGTCCTCCTCGACGTTGGCGAGGGCGGCGCACATGCCGCCCTGGGCCGCGCCGGTGTGGGAGCGGGTCGGGTAGAGCTTCGTGAGCACGGCGGTGCGGGTTCGCTTCGTGGACTCCAGCGCCGCGCGCATGCCGGCTCCGCCGGCCCCGACGATGACGACGTCGTACCTGTGGGTCTGCATCGCTCTCCCTAGCCGAGATTCGGATCGAAGGTGAAGATGACGAGCGTCCCGAGAAGGATGATGAAGGCCGAGGAGACGTAGAGCAGCATCTTGAGCCAGAAGCGGGTCTGGTCGCGCTCGGCGTAATCATTGATGATCGTGCGCAGTCCGTTGGTGCCGTGGAGCATGGCCAGCCACAGCATGATGAGGTCCCATGCCTGCCAGAACGGGCTGGACCAGCGTCCGGCAACGAACGCGAAGTTGATGCGCTGAACCCCACCGTCGAGGATGTTCATGATGAAGAGGTGGCCGAGGACGAGGAAGACGAGGACGATGCCCGACACGCGCATGAAGACCCACGCGTAGAGCTCGTAGTTGCTGCGCTGGCGGTTCCGGCGGCTGCGAGGAGCGCCGAGGTCGAGGTTGCGGTCGGTGACGCTCATGAGGTCGTCCCGAACAGTGCCTCGACGGTGTGCTTGAGCATGAAGTAGGTGCCCGGGACCATGACGAGGACCCACACGGCGACGATGCCCCACAGCATCTGACGCTGGTAGCGCGGTCCGCGCGACCAGAAGTCGACCGCGATGACCCTCAGGCCGTTGAGTGCGTGGTAGAGCACGGCACCCACGAGCCCGACCTCGAGCAGGTTCACCAGGGGGGTCTTGTAGGTCGCGATGACGAGGTCGTAGGCCTCGGGCGAGACCCGGACCAGGGCGGTGTCGAGCACGTGCACGTAGAGGAAGAAGAACACCGCGATGCCGGTGATGCGCTGGGCGACCCAGGACCACATGCCCTCCCCCCCGCGGTAGAGGGTGCCCACAGGCGTGGTCGCCACGGTGCCTCCTGTCGCGGCGCTGCTTCGGCAGCGGGTGGTGTCCTTGTCCGTCCGCCATCGTAGTGCGGAATGAGGCCACGGGCAGGACGGGGTGAGCCAGGTCACAGCCCCGTCCCGGAGCCGGCGCCCTAGGCTGCGGGGTGCGGCGCACGCCGCCCGTCCGCTTCCGGGAGGCTCACGATGACGACCGAGTCGGGCCTGCCCTTCGCGTCCGTCTACGACCCCGCGGCCCTGGACGGCTGGCAGCCGGCCGAGGCCCTCGGGGAGCCGGGCAACTTCCCGTTCACCCGCGGCGTCTACCCCACGATGTACACCGGGCGGCCGTGGACCATGCGCCAGTACGCCGGGTTCGGCAACGCGGAGGAGTCCAACGCTCGCTACCGCCAGCTGCTCGGCGCGGGGACGACCGGGCTGTCGGTCGCGTTCGACCTGCCCACGCAGATGGGCTACGACTCCGACCATCCGCTGGCCCACGGGGAGGTCGGCAAGGTCGGCGTGGCCATCGACACGATCGACGACATGCGCATCCTGTTCGACGGGATACCGCTGGACAGGGTCTCGACGTCGATGACCATCAATGCGCCGGCTGCGATATTGCTCCTCCTCTACCAGCTGGTCGCCGAGGAGCAGGGGGTGCCTGGGAGTGCGCTCAACGGCACCATCCAGAACGACGTCCTCAAGGAGTACATCGCCCGGGGGACCTACATCTACCCGCCCGCGCAGTCGCTGCGACTCGTCACGGACATCTTCACGTACTGCCGTGATGAGCTGCCCCGGTGGAACACCATCTCCATCTCGGGCTACCACATGGCAGAGGCGGGTGCGACCCCCGTCCAGGAGGTGGCCTTCACCCTCGCCAATGCGGTGGAGTACGTCCGGGCCGCGGTCGCCTCAGGGCAGCACGTCGACGACTTCGCCCCGCGTCTCGCCTTCTTCTTCGTGGCCCGCACGACGTTGCTCGAGGAGATCGCGAAGTTCCGCGCAGCCCGCCGGATCTGGGCGCGCATCATGCGCGACGAGTTCGGGGCCGAGGACCCCAAGTCCCAGATGCTGCGCTTCCACACCCAGACCGCCGGCGTCCAGCTCACCGCCCAGCAGCCCGAGGTCAACCTCGTGCGCGTCGCCATCCAGGCGCTCGGCGCCGTCCTCGGAGGGACCCAGTCGCTGCACACGAACTCCTACGACGAGGCCATCGCGCTGCCCACGGAGAAGGCGGCCCGCCTCGCGCTGCGGACACAGCAGGTCCTCGCCTTCGAGTCCGACGTGACCAAGACGGTCGACCCCTTCGCTGGGTCGTACGCCGTCGAGTCCCTCACCGACGAGATCGAGGAGGCGGTCGACGCTCTCATGGCGCAGGTGCAGTCCCGCGGCGGGGCTGTCGCGGCGATCGAGCAGGGCTTCCAGAAGTCCGAGATCGAGAAGTCGGCGTACCAGTTCGCCCAGGAGATCGACGCGGGCGAGCGGATCGTCGTCGGGGTGAACCGCTTCGCCCTCGACGAGGAGGAGCCCTACGAGCCGCTGCGCGTCGACCCGACCATCGAGCAGCAGCAGCGCGCGCGCTTGGAGCGGATCCGGGCCGAGCGCGACCAGGCGGCGGTCGATGACGCGCTGTCCCGCATCCGGGCCGCGGCCGGGGGCGGCGACAACATCCTCTATCCCATGCGGGACGCCCTGCGCGCCCGCGCGACGGTGGGCGAGGTCTCGGATGCCCTGCGCGATGTCTGGGGCGTCTACCAGCCCACCGATGTCTTCTGACGATGAGCGTCCCGGGACCGACTGACCCGCGCGCCGTGGTGCGCGCGGTCCAGTGGAGCGACGACACCCTGGTCCTCCTCGACCAGACGCTGCTCCCCGCGCGCGAGGAGCACGTCGCGTGCACCGATGTCGACTCGGTCGTGGACTCGGTCCAGCGACTGGTGGTCCGTGGTGCACCGGCCCTGGGGGCCGTCGGCGCCTACGGCGTCGCCGTGGCGATGCTCCAAGCCGAGCGCGAGGACTGGGGCGATGACCGCCTGCGCAGGGAGATCCTCCGCATTCGCGATGCGCGGCCCACCGCGATCAACCTCGCCTGGGGAGTCGATCGCGTCACCCCCCTGGTTCCCGCGGGCGTGACTGCCGTGCTGACGGAGGCCCACGCGATTGTGGGCGAGGACCAGGCGGCCAACCGCGAGCTCTCGCGGCGGGGTGCCGACTGGATCCTCGACCGGGTGGAGCGGCGCCCCGTGCGGGTGCTGACCCACTGCAACACCGGCGATCTCGCCACGACAGGCTGGGGTACCGCGCTGGGGATCATCCGCGAACTCCACGACCGCGGCCAGGTCGAGATGGTCTACGCCGACGAGACGCGTCCTCTGCTCCAGGGAGCGCGCCTCACCGCGTGGGAGTGCGCGCGCCAGGGCATCCCCTGCCGCGTTCAGGCCGACGGCGCGGCGGCATCGACGATCCTGCGGGGACTCGTCGACGTCGCCATCATCGGCGCCGATCGCATCGCTCGCAACGGCGATACGGCCAACAAGATCGGCTCCGTCGGCATCGCGCTCGCCTGTCATGCCGCGGGCATCCCCTTCGTCGTCGCCGCGCCGTCGTCCACGGTGGACATGGCAACGCCGGACGGCTCGCACATCGAGATCGAGTTGCGCGATGGCGCGGAGGTGACGACCTACGCCGGTGCCCGCGTGGCACCCGAGGGCGCCGACGGCTTCAATCCCGCCTTCGACGTGACGCCGGCGCGCTACATCAGCGCCGTCATCAGCGAGTGCGCCGTCGTCGAGCCCGATGGGGTGGCGCCCGTCGGCGCGCTCGTGGGGGAGCGGTCATGACGACGCCCCTGGACGAGTTGGTCGCGCGGTCGAATCGCATCGGCGATGACCCCTCCCTGGTCGTGTACGGAGGGGGGAACACCTCGGCGAAGGGGACGATCACGGATCACCTGGGCCGGCAGCAGCGCGTCATGTGGGTGAAGGGGTCCGGCGCCGACATGCGCGGCTCCGTGGACGCCGACTACCCGGGATTGCGGCTGGAGGAGCTCGAGGCCCTCCGGTCCTTCGACGCCATGTCCGACGAGGAGATGACCGATCTCGTCGCTCGCGCGCTGCTCGACCCCGGATCCCGGCGGCCGTCGATCGAGACCCTCCTGCACGCCTTCCTGCCGTTCACCCACATCGATCACGTGCACGCCGACGCCATCTGCGCACTCACCAACCATGCCGAGGGTCGGCGTGTGACGGCGGAGGCACTCGGGGACCGCTTCGCGTACGTCGACTGGATTCGCCCGGGTTTCGAGCTCAGCCGTATCGTCGGCGACCTCGCCGACTACGACGGCGTCGTCCTTGCCCATCACGGTCTCGTGACGTGGGGCAGTACGACGGACGAGTGCTGGGAAGCGACGCGGAGGACCGTCGATGCGGCGGCGGCGTACGTCTCGGCCCACCGGGTCGCGGCGGGGCCGCCTCCCGTGCATGCTGACCTGTCCGATGACGAGGTCGAGCAGCTCCTGCTTCGCCTGCGCGGTCGCCTGGGGCGACGGATCCTGCGCGTCGACGAACGATTGCGACCGGTGGCCGATGACCCCCGCGTCGAGGGCATCGTCGCCGGCGGCGTGTCCAGCGCCGATCACATGCTGCGCATCAAGCCTCGATCGCTGGTCGTGAGGTCGGCCGACGAGGCACCTGCTGCGGTGGACGCCTATGGCGCCGATTACGAGGCCTACGTCGCCCGCCACGCGGACCTGATGCCGGAGGGCTTCCGTGCGCACGATGCTCTTCCACGGGTCATGCTGATTCCTGGTCTGGGCGCGATCACGGTGGGCGTCTCCAACTCCGACGCGCGCGTGCTTGCCGACATCGCGCTGCACACTCATGCCGTCGCGGCGGACGTGGCCGCTGCGTTCGGGACCGCCGAGCCTCTGAGCGAGAAGGACACCTTCGAGTTCGACTACTGGCCCATGGAGCTCTACAAGCTCACGCTCAAGCCGCCGCCCCCGCCCTTCGCGGGGTTCGTGGCCGTCGTCACCGGCGCGGCATCGGGCATCGGTCGCGGTATCGCGCTCGAGCTCGGCCGGCTCGGCGCCTCGCTCGTGCTGGCCGATCTCGACGGCGACGGCGTCGAGGCCTCGGCGAGCGATGTGGCGCAGGTGGGCCCGGCCCCCGAGGTCGTGATCGGCGACCAGTCGGATGAGGACGTGGTGCGCGCCACGGTGCGGTCGGCGGTCCGCGCCTACGGCGGCCTCGACGGCATCGTCGTGAACGCGGGCATCGGGGTGACCGGCACTCTCGAGGAGCTCACCCTGGAGCAGTGGGAGCGCGCCCAGCGCGTCAACCTCACGTCGGGCTTCCTGCTCACGCGCGAGGCCATGGGAGTGATGCGCCGTCAGGAGATGGGCGGGTCGCTGGTGTATGTCGCCAGCAAGAACGCCTTCGGCCCCGGCGCGGGGTTCGGCGCGTACTCGGTGTCCAAGGCGGGGATGGTGCAGCTCATGCGCATCGCCGCCCTGGAGGGCGGCCCCATCGGCGTGCGCGCCAATGCGGTCAACCCCGACGCGGTGTTCGACAACTCCCGGCTGTGGGACGACGGCCTGCGCGAGGAGCGGGCAGCCGCCCACGGCATCCGGCCGGATGAACTCGAGGACTTCTACGCCGCTCGCAACATCCTCAAGCGGCGTGTGACAACGGCCGACGTGGCGGCGTCCGTGGCCTTCCTGCTCTCCGACGCCTCGTCACGGACGACCGGCGCGGTGATCCCCGTCGACGGCGGCGTGGCCGGGGCCTTCCCCCGCTGAGCCTGCGCCGAGCCACGCCTCCCTGCTCTCCGACGCCTCGTCGCGCACGACGGGCGCGGTCATCCCGGTCGACGGCGGCGTGGCCGGGGCCTTCCCCCGCTGACCCTGCGCTGAGCCGCGCCTTCCTCCGCCCTGCGCTGAGCCGCGCCTTCCTCCGCCCTGCGCCGGGAATCGCCGTCGTCAGGGTCACGGAGCCGCGCAAGGCTGCCGAAGGCGGTGGTCCGCGCTCCTTCGGGCTGCCGTGCTACTTCGGGCGGAGCTTGGTCTCGAGATCGATTTCGAGGCGGGACGCGGTGATGCCCAGGCTGCGGCTCGTCGCATACAGACCGATGCCCCCGAGGATGCCGCCCACGCCGATGGCGAGGACGATGTCGAGCACCTCGAGGATCGGCACGTCGAAGCCCAGCCAGGCGATCACGCACGCAACGACGATGAGCCATCCGACAGCGAGGCTGATGAAGCCGCACGCAAGGACCTGGCGCGCAGTCTGCCGGGCTCGTCGGACTTGCGCCTCGTACTCGTCGATCGGGAGGTCCATGCGCGAAGCCTAGGGGGGCGGGGCCCGCGAGACACGAGCTCGCGGGGCGTCGGCCCCTCCCGAGGGGGTGCCGCGGCCCCCGGGGACGTTTCCCGACGCGACGTGACGATAGGCGCGGGCGTTGGGATGAGTTGGCGTCGGGAAACCGGGTTAGGGCGACACCGGGTTAGGGCGACAGGCGGATATCGGCCATCACCGACACCTCGGGGTACGCCGAGTCCTCGATCGCATGCGGCTCACCGGGGCGACGTACCCGCACCACCTGCAAGCCGGCGTCGCGAGCCGCGTCGAGTTCCGCGACGACATCCGAGCAGAAGAGCAGCGTTGCCGGGTCTGCGCCGATGGCGGCGGCGATGGCACGGTACGACGCCTCCTCGCGTTTGGGTCCGGCGTTCACGGTGTCGTAGTAGCCGCTGATCCATCCCGTGAGATCCCCCACGGGGGAATGGGAGTACCAGTTGCGCTGGGCGAGCACCGACCCCGACGAGTACACCGAGATCGGCACCCCTGCGTCGTGCCAGGCTCCGAGGGTCTCCAGTGCGTCGGGGTAGAAGTCCGACACGAGCTCCCCGCTGTCGAATCCTTCCTGCCAGATCAGCCCCTGCAGGGTCTTCAGCGGCGCGATCTTGCGATCCTCAGCCACCCAAGCGGTGAGGGCATCCACGACCTGCTCCCGCGTGGGGTCGGCCACGCCGATCTCGCGGCCGATGTCAGCGACGATCTCGCGCACCTGCGGCTCGTCGGCATGCTCGGCGAGCCACGCGTCGAAGCGCCGGGTCGCGTAAGGGAAGAGCACGTCGTAGACGTATGTCGACCTGCTCGTAGTGCCCTCGATGTCGACCACGACATGCGCGATGCCGGTGAACGACGGCTCCGCTAGGGTCACGGCGAAGGAGGCTACATGTCCCCGGCTCACGTCCCCGCGGAAGACCTCGCGCGCACGTCGCGGCGCCTGTTCGCCCTGGGCTGGATGCGTGGCACCTCGGGCAACGTGTCGATGCGCGACGGCGACGGGCTGCTCGTGACCGCCTCAGGCGTGGACAAGGCCGCGGTCGACGCGACCCATGCGGTGCGGACCGACTGGGAGGGCCGGGCCGTTCCCGGGCAGGAGTTCCCGCCGAGCGCCGAGGCTCGCATCCACGGCGCCGTCCTCGCGGCCACGGGCGCGGGCGCGTCCGTGCACGTGCACGCCCTGTCGGCCGTGGTCGCCGCGGCGCGCTGGCCCGGCGGCGTTCCGCTCGCCGACGTCGAGCAACTCAAGGGGATCGGCCGCGGCGCCCACGGTGACCTCGTCACGGTGCCCATCGTGTCCAACTCCCAGGACATGGCCGAGCTCGCCGACCGCGTGCTCCGAGCCCTCGACGACGGGGTACCCGGGGTCATCGTGGCCCAGCACGGCCTCTACGCCTGGGGCAGCACCCTCGACGATGCCGTAGCGCGGACCGAGAGCCTCGACTGGCTCTTCGAGCACGCCCTGCGGATCGACGCCCTGCGCGGGGAAGGACTGCCGGCGCGCGGCGGCGACGCCCTGGGCCACAATGGGGCCAGCCGCCCACAGGAGGAGTCATGACCCTGCTCACCGTCTGGGACGACGATCGCCCCGACACCCCGGTCCTGCAGACCGCCGACCGCGAGGTCATCGCGGGCACCCTCGCCCCCCTCGGCGTCGTGTACGAGCACGTCGCCGTCGGCGACCGGCTTCCCGACGATGCCACGCAGGACGAGATCCTGGCAGCGCACCGCGCCTTGGTCGACCGGCTCATCGCCGAGCACGGCTACCGCCTCGTCGACGTCGCGCAGCTGCATCCGGTCGACTCCGAGGAGTGGCGTGCCACGGCGGCGGCCGCACGCACGAAGTTCCTCAACGAGCACACCCACGACGAGGAGGAGATCCGCTACTTCGTCGCGGGCTCCGGGGTCTTCTATCTCCACATGAACGCGCGGGTCCACGCGATGCTGTGCACCGAGGGCGACCTGCTCAGCGTCCCGGCACTCACCACGCACTGGTTCGACATGGGGGAGGCCCCGGACTTCACGGCCGTCCGCTTCTTCCATGACGAGGACGGCTGGGTGGGGACCTTCACCGGCAGCGACATCTCCACGCGATTCCCGACCTTCGACGAACTGTCCCGGGTCGCGCTGACCACCGCATGATCTCGGCCCGCTCATGACCCCGGGCTCGCTCGGCATCATCGCCGGCAGCGGCTTCTACGGGCTCGATGCCCTCGGCGACTCCGTCACCCGTGTCGTCGAGACGGCGTACGGTCCCGTCCTCGTCACGTCCGGGCTGCTGCATGGCCGCCCAGCGCATTTCGTGACCCGCCACGGCGTCGATCACTCGGTGCCGCCGCACATGGTGAACTACCGGGCGATCATCCAGGCGCTCGCCGACCTCGGCGTCACGGAGATCCTCGCCGTCAACGTCGTCGGAGGCATCGGTCACGAGGCAGGTGACCTCGTCGTCATCGACGACTTCATCGACTTCACTCACCAGCGCACGGTCACGTTCTTCGACGGCAGCACGCCCGAGGGGGTCGTCCATGCCGACGTGAGCGAGCCGTACGACGAGCGCCTGCGGCAGGCGTGGCTCGCCGCCGCCGCGGACCTCGGCGTCCCCGTCACGCCGCACGGCGTGTACGGCGCCTTCGAGGGGCCGCGTTTCGAGACGAAGGCGGAGATTCGCATGGCCCAGGCCGCGGGTGTCACCGTCGTGGGCATGACCGGCGTCCCCGAGGTCGTGCTCGCCGTCGAGCGCGGGATCCCGTACGCGAGCCTGTGCCTGGTCGCCAACCCTGCCGCCGGGCTCGGCAGCGAGCCGATCACCGTCGACGACGTCATGGCCGTGATCGCGCAGGGGGCCACGACCGTGACGGGAATCCTGGATCGCGCTGCCGCGCGGCTGGCGGAAGACGCGGAAGCACCGTGACGGTCGACCTCCTCATCCGCGAGGCGCGCTTCGCCGTCATGGCGGACGAGGATGGCACTGTCCACGAGGGCGTCTCGATCGCGATCGACGATGGGCGCATCGTTGCGGTCGGTCCCGACCTGGCGTCGGATGCCCGCACCGTCATCGACGGCCGCGGCACCCTGGTGATGCCGGGCCTGGTCAACCTGCACACCCACCTGCCCATGGCGCTGCTGCGCGGGGTCGCGGAGGACGTGGACCTGCAGGGATTCCTCGAGCGGGTGTGGGCGGAGGAGGCCCGACTCATGGACGCGCGCGGCGTGTACGTGGGTGCGCGTCTCGGCGCGCTGGAGGCGCTGCTCTCGGGGACCACGACGGCACTCGACATGTACTTCCACCCGGCGGACGCTCATCGCGCCGCCGTCGAGGTCGGCCTGCGCCATGTCACCGGGCCCGTCTTCTTCTCCTTCGCCGGCCCGGACGGCCTCGCCTGGGAGGAGCGGATGGCGCTGGCGCGCGACTGGCCCGCCACGCTGGCAGCGCTCGGCGGCCCGCACGTGCCCGCGGCCCTCATGCCGCATGCGGCCTTCACCGTCGGCATCGATCACCTCCGGGAGATCGCCGAGCTCGCACGCGCCCAGGGGGCGCTCGTGCACACGCATGCGTCGGAGAACGATCGCGAGAACGCCGACACCGTGGCATCCACGGGCCTCCGGCCGGTCGCGGCGCTCGATGCGTCCGGGATCCTCGCCCTGGGCCCGGTCCTGGGCCACGGCGTCCGCCTCGATGATGGCGAACGACGCCTTGTCGCGGCGACGGGGACGTCGGTCGCCCACTGCCCGGGCTCGAACCTCAAGCTCGCCAGCGGCGCCGCGGACTTCGTGGGCTATCGCGGCGACGGCATCCGGGTCGGCCTCGGCACGGACGGGTGCTCGTCGAGCAACGACCTCGACATGTTCGCCGTGATGCGCCTGGCCGCGAACCTGTCGCGACTCGTCCGCGACGACCCGGCCTCGGTGCAGTCCCGGGATGTCGTCGCTGCCGCGACGGTGGAGGGTGCCCGCGCCCTGGGGCTGGACGACCGGATCGGCACCGTCGAGCCAGGCAAGGAGGCCGACCTCGTCGTGGTGGACCTGAGGTCCCCTCACCTGGTCCCCGTCCGCGACCCGTACACCGCGCTCGTGTACGCCGCGGGCCGCGGTGACGTGCGCGATGTCGTGGTCGCCGGTGAGGCGGTCGTTCGCGATCGGCGCTCGGTCCGCGTCGATGCCGCGACCGTCATGGACGAGGCCCTCGCGCTCGTGGCGGTGCCGTGACCGGCCAGGCGGACGATCGCGTCCGCAGCCTGGACGCGATGTCGGCGCCGGAGGTCATCGCAACCTTGGGCCTGGAATACCTCGACGGCGAGGGCGTGTGGTTCCGCCTGCTGTGGCGCACCGACCACGGCAACGCCATCTACGGACTGCTCACCCCGGAGGACTTCAGCGCCCTGCACGTGCTGAGGGAGGACGAGGCGTGGGTGCATGTCGCGGGAGCGCCGGCGCGGATGCTCCTGCTCCACCCGGGCGGGGCACACGAGTCACCGGTCCTCGGCACCGACGTGGGCGCAGGACACGTGCCAGTGCTGCGGGTCCCCGCCGGGACGTGGCAGGGAGCGCGGACCTGCGGTGCGTGGACCCTGGTCGCCTGCACCCTCGCGCCACCCTTCAGCGGATTCACCCTGGCCGGCGCCGACACCGACCTGTCCGAGTGGGACGCCGCGGCGGATGCGATCGCGGAGCTGGTCCGTGGCTGAGCCGCGCGTCGTTCTCGTCACCGGGGCATCCGGCGGCCTCGGCAGGGCGCTCGTCGGCGCATTCGGCGGCGACGTCGTGCTGCGCCAGTCCCGCTCGGCTGAGCGGGGCGACCTCGTGGGCGACCTCGCCGACGAAGGCGACGTTCGTCGCATGATCGATGACGCGATGTCGCGTCACGGGCGGATCGACGTGCTCGTCAACAACGCCGCCGACCAGGGCATCGGAGAAGAGCGTGCCGACCTCGAGCGCTGGCGTTCCATGCTCGACGCGACCCTGCTCACGGCGGTGCGCGTCACCGACGCGGTGGTGCCGCACATGCCGCCGGGCTCCGCGATCGTCAACGTCTCGTCGGCGGCGGCGACGCACGCGTTCCCCGTCAACGCGCCCTATGCCGCCGCCAAGTCGGCGCTGGAGGCCTTCACCCGTTCGCTGGCCGTGGACCTCGGGCCGCGCGGGATCCGCGCCAACGCCGTCGCGCCCGGCCTCATCGCGCGCGACGGCCTCGAGGCGGACTGGCCGGAGGGCCATCGCGCGTGGTCGCAGGGGACTCCTCGGGGAAGCATCGTCAGCGCGCGTGAGGTGGCGGCTGCCGTGCGCTTCCTGGCCGGGCCGGAAGCATCGGGCATCGCCGGCGTCGTCCTGCCCGTCGACGCAGGATGGTCGGCGAGCGCCCGGCTCACGTGACCCTCGCAGACCCCGCACGCCCCACGGGTCACTCCCGTTCTCCAGCATGCCTCGTGTCACGCGGCCAGCGCATCACGGGATTGTCACGGCGCGCGCGCACCCTGTCGTGGCACCGGCGGGCGGCAATAGGGTGACGGCAGATCCGATCGTGACGCGGCGGCGACGAATGCCCGCTCGCGCACACTCGAAGAGAAGGGTGCCCTGCATGCATCGCAAGTTCGTTCTCGCGGCCGTAGCCGCGTCCGCGTTGCTCCTGGCCGCCTGCGGCGGCAGCAGCAGCGACTCCGCCAGCAGTGGCGGCAGCGAGTCCGCCGGCGGGAGCAGCCAGGCGGCCGGTGGCGGCGGCGAGGGCGACTGCCCCGGCGCCGACGCGTTCTGCATCGGCCTCGTCACCGACACGGGCAAGGTGGACGACAAGTCGTTCAACCAGTCCGCGTGGGAGGGCGCCCTCGAGGCCGCCAAGGCGACGGGCGGCTACGCGAAGTACGTCGAGACGGTCGACCCGAAGGACTACGAGAACAACATCAACCAGTTCGTCTCTGCGGGCTACGACGCCATCGTCACGGTCGGCTTCCTCATGGGCGAGGCCAGCGTGGCCGCGGCCAAGGCCAACCCGAACGTCAACTTCGTGGGCGTGGACCAGTTCCAGGCAGAAACGATTCCCAACCTCACCGGGCTCGTGTTCCCCGAGGACAAGGCCGGATTCGCGGCCGGGTACCTCGCCGGGCTCATGACCAAGACCGGCAAGGTCGGCGCGGTGCTCGGCACGGACACCGTGCCGCCGGTGAAGCTCTTCGGCGAGGGCTACAAGGCGGGTGTGCTCGCGGCCAATCCCGAGGCGGAGGTGACCCTCGTCTACCACGCTCCGGACAACGCGTTCAACGATCCCGAGTGGGGTGCGGCCGAGGCCAAGAAGCAGCTCGCCCAGGGAGCGGACATCATCTTCGGCGCCGGTGGCAACACCGGCAACGGTGCGCTCATCGAGATCGCCAAGGCGCCCGGAGCCGGGGAGACCATCTTCTGCATCGGCGTCGACACCGACCAGTACGCCACGGTGCCGCAGGCGCAGAAGTGCCTCCTGACATCGGCGGAGAAGAAGCTGACCCAGGGCACGCGGGATCTCCTCCTGCTCGCCAAGGAGGGCAAGTTCCCCGGTGGCAACTTCCTCGGTCTCACCGGCCTCGCGCCGTTCCACGACACTGAGGCGGTCGTGCCGGAGGAGGTCAAGGCCAAGGTCGCCGAGATCGTCGCCGCGCTCGACGCGGGCACCCTCAAGACCGACGTGTCACTGGGCTAGTGCCGACGATGTAACTCACGCACGGAACGCGGGAGGGGGTGGCGCAAGGCGCCACCCCCTCCTCGATTCCTGTGCAAGGATGCGAGTGCCATGTCGACGATGGATCCGTCCCGGACCGATCTGGGGTTCACCGACCCCGATCCGCGACGTTCGGGGCCCCTGGATCGCATTCCCTCGATCGTGCTCCCGATCGTGTCGGTGCTGCTCGCCTTCGCGGTCGGCGCGATTCTCATCTGGCTCCAGGGCGTCAGCCCGCTGCGGGCCTACGCCGTGCTCTTCAGCAATGCCCTCGGCACCCCGGAAGGGCTCCTGCGGGTGATGGAGAAGTCGACCCCGCTCATCCTCACCGGCCTCGCGGTCACGGTCGGCCTGCGTGCGGGCCTGTTCAACATCGGAGCGCAGGGCCAGCTGCTCGTCGGTGCGATCGGCGCCGCCTGGGCGGGCTACCACTTCCAGTTGCCCGTGATCGTCCATCTCCCCTTCGCGATCCTCTTCGGCATGCTCTGCGGGGCGGCCTGGGCCTCGATCGCCGGCGTTCTGCGGGCCTATCGCAGCGTGTCGGAGGTCATCACCACGATCATGCTCAACGCGATCGCGATCGCCCTGGTGGACTATCTCGCGAGCCAGCCCCTCAAGGAGGAGGGGCAGCCCCTCACCCGCACGCCGGCCATCGCCGAGACCGCCACCCTGCCCGTCTTCGGCATCGTGCCCTCAGGCTTCCTCCTCGCGATCGCCGTCGCGGTGTTCTTCGGATGGTTCCTCACCCGCACGACGCAGGGCTTCCGCTTCAACACGATCGGCCTCAACCCGACCGCGGCCCGCTACGCGGGCATCTCCGTCAAGGGCACGATCGTGCTGGCGATGGCGGTGAGCGGCGCCCTCGCCGGCCTCGGCGGGGCCATCGAGACGCTCGGCGTCACCGGGCGGTTCGAGCCTGCCTTCAACGCGGGGCTCGGGTTCGATGGGATCACGATCGCGCTGCTTGCCCGGGCCAACCCCATCGCGACCATTCCGGCGGCGCTTCTCATCGGCACCATGCGCACGGGCGCTGCGGCCCTGCAGTTCCAGACCGGAATCGAGCCGGAGGTGGTCGACGTCATCCTCGCGATCACCCTGCTCTTCGTCTCCGCGCCCATCGTGGCGCGACTGCTCTTCCGGAATCGCAACATCAAGCAGACCACCGTGACGTCGGGGTGGGGCTCATGAGGGCCCGCTACGCGTACGCACTCGCGATCATCATTGGCATCGCGATCCTCGTCTTCTACGCCATGGACCAGGTGCGCACCGTGTCCGTGCTCGCGTTTTCCCTGCGCTACGCCGTGCCCCTCATCCTCGCGGCGATGGTGGGGATCATCTGCGAGCGCAGCGGCGTCATCAACATCGGCATCGAGGGTCAGATGCTCATGAGCGCCTTCGCCGGCTTCTTCGGCGCGGCCGTGACGGGCAACCTCATCCTGGGGACCCTCATCGGGGTGGGCACGGGCATGATCATGGGCGCCTTCCTCGCCGTCGGCGCCGTCACGTGGAAGATGGACCAGATCATCGCCGGGACGGTCATCAATATTCTGGCCGTGGGGCTCACCAGCTTCTTCTACGCGCAGGGCCAGGTCCTGCCCGGGAACACCCCGATCGTCGCCATCCCGGTCCTCTCGGACATCCCTCTCGTGGGGCCGGTGCTCTTCGAGAACGGGCTCTTCACCTACGCGGCGCTCATCGTCCCCCTCGTGCTGTGGGTGCTGCTCTTCAAGACGCGCTGGGGCCTGCGCACCCGGGCGGTCGGGGAGAAGCCGAGTGCCGCGGACACCTCCGGCGTCGGAGTGCAGGGACTGCGCTTTTGGAATGTCACGGTCGCCGGCATCCTCGCGGGGATGGCCGGTGCCTACCTCGCCATCGAGGCGACGGGCACGTTCGAGCGCGGATTCACGGCGGGCCGTGGCTTCACCGCCCTCGCCATCATGATCTTCGGCGCCTGGAACCCCATCGGTGCCCTGGGCGCGGCCTTCTTCTTCGGGCTCACCCAAGGACTCGCCAGCCAGCTGCAGGCCGACGAGGTGGTCGCCATTCCCCAGCAGTTCATCAACATGCTGCCCTACGTCCTCACCATCCTGCTCCTCGCGATCGTCTCCGGCCGGATCAAGCCACCCGCCGCTGTCGGCAAGCCCTATGAGAAGGACTGACATGGGCGAGACGCAGCGGCGCATCCTGCTCCAAGCCAAGGGGCTCACCAAGAGGTTCCCCGGTGTCGTGGCCAACGAGGATGTGTCCCTCACCGTCCACGAGGGAGAGGTCCTCGCGCTGCTGGGGGAGAACGGCGCGGGCAAGAGCACCCTCGTCAAGATGATCTACGGCCTCTACGCCCCCGACGAGGGGGTCATCGAGATCAAGGGCGAGCCGGTGAGGCTCGCCGGCCCGCGCGACGCGATTCGCCGCGGCATCGGCATGGTCCACCAGCACTTCCAGCTGGTCCCCGTCTTCACGGTCGCCGAGAACGTCGTCCTCGGGGACGAGCCCACCCGGTGGCCCTTCGTCAACATGAGGAAGGCCCGCGCGGAGGTGGCGCGCCTGGCGGAGGAGTTCGGCCTCAAGGTCGATGTCGACGCGCGCGTGGAAGACCTGCCCGTCGGGACTCAGCAGCGCGTGGAGATCCTCAAGGCCCTGTATCGCAAGGCCGACATCCTCATCCTCGACGAGCCGACCGCCGTGCTCACCCCGCAGGAGACGGACGACCTGCTGCGGGTCGTCCAGGGCTTCGCCGACAGCGGCGTCGGCGTGGTGTTCATCACCCACAAGCTGCGCGAGGTCCTCGTGATCGCCGACACCATCGAGGTCCTGCGCGGGGGACGCCAGGTCGGCACGACGACGCCGGACCAGACCGACCAGGCCGGCCTCGCGCAGATGATGGTGGGACGTGGCGTCCTGCTCTCGGTGGAGAAGGCCCCCGCGCGTCCAGCCGACGTGGTGCTCGACGTGGTCGGCCTGTCCGCCAAGGACGACCTCGGGCTGCCCGCGGTCCGAGACGTCACCCTCGAAGTCCGGGCCGGGGAGATCCTCGGCATCGCCGGAGTCGAGGGCAACGGCCAGCGCGAGCTGGTGCAGGCGATCACCGGGCTGCGCCGCTGCACGGCCGACCGCGTCACCGTGCGCGGGGAGGACATCCTCAACCGGTCGCCCCGCAAGATCCACGACCTCGGCGTCGGGCACGTCCCCGAGGACCGCGAGGCGGACGGACTGGTCGGCCCCTACTCCGTGGCCGACAATCTCGTGCTCGACCGCTTCGACGAGCCGGAGTTCGCCAGCCGTGGCGTACGCAAGAGGGGTGCCGTCGATGCCCTCGCCACCGATCTCGTCGGCCGATTCGACATCCGCACGCCGGGCATCTCCACGACGGTGCAGTCGCTCTCCGGCGGCAACAAGCAGAAGGTCGTCATCGCCCGCGAGCTCGCCGCGGATCCCGTCCTGCTCATCGCCGCGCAGCCGACCCGGGGGGTCGACGTCGGCTCCATTGAGTTCATCCACTCCCAGATCGTCGCGGCCCGCGATCGCGGAGCAGCCGTCCTCCTCGTCTCGGCCGAGCTCGACGAGGTACTCGGGCTGTCCGATCGCATCGCGGTCATGCACGACGGTGAGCTCGTGGCCACGATGCCGGCCGAGGGTGCCGACCGCGCCCGCATCGGCCTGCTCATGGCCGGCCAGGAGGCCTAGCCCCGCGTGCGGGCGGGGTGGGTGACGGGGGTCACTCACTCGGGCCCAGCCTGAACCGACCGGTCCTGACCGGTCTTAGCGTGGTCATGACCGCCCATGACGACCCGCCCGCCCCTGCCCGCTTCGCCTGCGCCGGCCCTGGCCTCGCGCGGGCCGTCGCGCGTTCTCGTGCTCGCCGTGGCGCTCGTGGCCACGCTGATCCTCGCGAGCCCGGCCGCGGCGGCCCCCGCCCCCTCGAGGCTCGCCGACGACCACACCTCGTTCTTCGCCGACGGCCCGCTGGCGGGCAGCGGGTGGTCTGCCTGCCGCGCCATCACCTGGAGCGTCGACGTCCGGGGCCTGCCCGACGACCGGCGCCGAGCCGAGGTACGCCGCTTCGCGGCCGCCATGGACTCCTGGGCGTCGGCCGCAGGGCTCGACGTGGACTTCACCGGACGCGAGCGCCTCGACTACGACGCCCGCGCGTACCTGCTCCGCCCCAACGGGCCCCCGCGCGAGCGCCACGTGTACGTGTCCTTCCTCACCCCCCGTCAGGCCCCCCTGCTCGCGCCTCCGGTGGTCGGTCTGGGCAACCCGTCGCGCGTGATCGCCGAGACCCGTGAGATCACTGCGGGCGTGGTGGTCTTCCGCAGCGGCTTCGTCGCGGCTGCGGGGCGTCGTGAGCCTGACCGGGTGCGTCACCTCTACCTGCACGAGATCGGCCACGCGCTGGGTCTGGGCCACGCGGAGTCGACGGCCAACATCATGCATCCGGCGATCGGCACGCGTACCAGCCTCGGACCCGGTGACCGAGCAGGGATCCGGTCCCTGGTGCAGGCCTGCCCGGGCACGGCCCAGTAGGTTCGGGACATGGCCGATGCGATTCCCTCCCGGGAGACGCTGAATCGCGCCCCCAAGGTGCTGCTGCACGACCATCTCGACGGGGGACTGCGCCCGGCCACGGTGGCCGAGCTCGCCGCCGAGACCGGCTACCCCGACCTGCCGGCATCCGACCCGGTCGCCCTCGCGGCATGGATCCGCTCTGCCGCGGACTCCGGCTCCCTCGAGCGATACCTCGAGCCGTTCCGCCACACCGTGGGGGTCATGCAGACGCCCGAGGCCCTCGCCCGCGTTGCCTCGGAGTGCGCGCAGGATCTCGCCGCGGACGGGGTGGTGTACGCCGAGGTGCGCTTCGCGCCCGAGCTCCACCTCGAGCGCGGACTGTCCCTGGAGCAGGTGATCGATGCCGTGCTCGCCGGCTTCCGCGACGGGGAGCGCGCGGCATCACGGCCGATCCGGGTGGGCGCCCTCCTCACCGCGATGCGCACCGCCGCCCGCAGCCGTCAGATCGCCGAGCTCACCGTCGCCTACCGCGATCGCGGCGTGGTCGGCTTCGACATCGCCGGCCGCGAGGCCGGCTATCCCCCCACCCGCCACCTGGACTCCTTCGAGTTCCTCCGTCGGGAGAACGCCCACTTCACCATCCACGCCGGCGAAGCGTTCGGGCTGCCCAGCATCTGGGAGGCGATCCAGTGGTGCGGCGCCGACCGCCTGGGCCACGGCGTGCGCATCGTCGACGACATCCATCGTGATCCGGACGGCACCTACCGCCTGGGCCCGCTCGCCGCCTACGTTCGCGACCGCCGTATCCCCCTCGAACTGTGCCCGACGTCGAACGTCATGACGGGTGCTGCCCCCAGCATCGCCGAGCACCCCCTGGGACTGCTGTCTCGGCTGCGCTTCCGCACGACGATCAACACCGACAACCGCCTGATGTCGGATACGACGATGACCGACGAGATGGCCAAGGCCTGCGAAGCGTTCGGTTGGGGCCTCGAAGACATGCGGTGGCTCACGGTCAACGCGATGAAGAGCGCCTTCATCCCCTTCGACGAGCGACTTGCGCTCATCGATGACGTCATCAAGCCCGGCTACGCTGCGCTCATCGCCCGGTCGTAGGCTGCGCAGACCCGACCCTGGAGGATCCATGACGATGACCGAGCAACTGACGGAGCAACTGACCGACACCGCCGACCGCGTCGAGGGATTGCGTGGCAACCTGGGACGTGTGCGCATGGTTCTCGATCAGACGGACGCCGTCCTGTCCACCGCGGACGACCTGCTCGGCCGCACGGACGAGTTCCTCGAGCAGGCCACGGTGACCCTCGAGACGTCGCGGCGCTGGTTCCCGCGTGTCGCCGTCGTCCTCGGCGTCGTTGCTGTCGCGGGCATCGCGACGGTCGTGTTCATCCGGATGCGTCGCGCGAGCCGCGAGGACTACTAGGCCGTCCCCCCGGGCAGCCGCAGCCGCCACGCCGTCGTCTCGATAGCGAAGCCGGCCCGCTGGTATGAGCGCAGGGCCGCCTCATTGCCCACGGTGACGACGAGGCCGAGGCTGTCCCACCCCTTCAGCCGCTGAGCGGCCCAGCGCACGAGTGCCGTGCCCGTGCCCGCGTACCGGGGATCGGGATCGCGCCAGACGTCGCACACCCACGGTCCCTCCCCGGGTCGATCCACCACGAGGATGCCGCCGTACGCGCGGCCCGCGCGCACGGCGATGGCGCTCGCAGAGCACAGGAGCGGGCCCAGCCTCGCCCCGCGGGTGTAGGGCACGAGGTACTGGTCCACGAGCGTCTCCCCGCCCTCGAGGTGATCGGGATGTCCGGGCGGGTAGGCCGTGAGGAAGGCAGGGAGCACGTCCGCCCAGGGGACCGGGGGCTCCGCGTCGGGGGTGAAGGGCCGGAACTCAGCAGCGATGTCGGGTGCGGTCGGCGGTGCTGGCACGGGGAGACGCAGGCGCATCTGGTGGGCGTGCCGCTCGAGCACCGCTCCTGTCGCGATGAGGGCCTCGGCCTGGTCTCGGCGGTGGACCGAGACGACTCCGGGTGCCTCCTCAGACACCGATGGGGTGCCAGACCGTCGTGGTCTCCACGAAGAAGCGCAGGCGGTCGAGGCCCGGCTGCTCCGCCCAGTCGGGCGCCTTCCTCGGGGGGACGAGCACCCGGGTGATGGTCTCCGCCGCGGCAAACTCCATCTCGGTGGCCAGGCCGTCGTCGTCCACCCCGGTGAGGTCGAGCGCGTTGACGTCGGCGTGCGAGGCCAGCCACGGTCCCATCTCGGCTGCGCGCCCGGTGAGGATGTTGACCACGCCGCCGGGGAGGTCGGACGTCGCGAGGACCTCGGCGAGTGCGATGGCCGGCAGCGGCCGCGACAGCGACGGGATGACGATGCAGGCATTGCCGCTCACGATGATGGGCGCGACGACGCTCACCAGGCCCAGCAGGGACGAGCGCTCGGGTGCGATCGCGGCGACGACTCCCGTCGGCTCGGGCACGGAGAAGGTGAAGTAGGGGCCGGCGACCGGATTGCTCGACCCGAGCACCTGGGCGATCTTGTCCGACCAGCCGGCGTACCAGACCCATCGATCGATGGACAGATCCACCTGCGAGGCCGCGCGTCGAGCGGAGATTCCCTCGGCCCTCGCCACCTCCTCCTCGAACTGCGCGCGGCGGCCCTCCATCACCTCCGCGATCCGGTAGAGCACCTGGCCGCGGTTGTAGGCCGTTGCTCCCCACCAGGCGCCCTGCGCGGAGCGGGCCGCGCGCACGGCATCGCGGGCGTCCTTGCGCGACGCCAGGGAGGCATTGGCGAGGAACTTCCCCTTGGCGTCGGTCACCGCGTAGGTGCGGCCGCTCTCGCTGCGCGGGAACGCGCCGCCGACGAAGAGCTTGTACGTCTTGCGTACCTCGAGCCGGGCGTCCATCACCCCTCCGTCCGCAGGTAGGCCGCGAGTCCCTGCCGGCCGCCCTCCCGGCCGAAGCCGGACTCCTTGTAGCCCCCGAACGGCGCGGCGGGGTCGAAGCGATTGAACGTATTGGCCCAGATGACCCCCGCGCGCAGGCGCGACGCCATCCACAGTGTCCGCGACCCCTTCTCGCTCCAGACGCCCGCGGACAGGCCGAAGGGCGTGTTGTTGGCCTTCTCCACCGCCTCGTCCGGAGTGCGGAAGGTGAGAACGGCGAGCACGGGGCCGAAGATCTCCTCGCGCGCGATGCGGTGCGCCTGCGTCACCCCCGTGAAGACCGTGGGCGGGAACCACCAGCCGCGCTCGGGGAGTGCGCAGGCGGCGCTCCAGCGCTCGGCGCCCTCATCGTCGCCGGCGCGCACGAGCTCCTCGATGCGCGCCCGCTGCTCGGCGGAGTTGATGGCGCCTACGTCGGTGTTCTTGTCGAGGGGATCCCCGAGACGCAGGGTGCTGAGGCGGCGCTTGAGCGCGTCGAGGACCTCGTCGGCGACCGACTCCTGCACCAGCAGGCGCGAGCCCGCGCAGCACACGTGGCCCTGATTGAAGAAGATGCCGTTGACGACCCCCTCGACGGCCTCGTCGAGGGGGGCGTCGTCGAAGACGATGTTCGCCGCCTTGCCGCCCAGCTCGAGGGTGAGGCCCTTGCGCGTACCCGCGACAGCCCGCTGGATCTGTCGGCCCACCTCCGTGGACCCGGTGAACGCGACCTTGTCGACATCGGGGTGCTCCACGAGGGCCCGCCCCGTGGCGCCGTCTCCCGTGACGATGTTGACCACGCCGGGCGGCAGATCGGCCTGCCGGCAGATGTCGGCGAACGCGAGCGCGGTGAGTGGCGTTGTCTCCGCCGGCTTGAGGACGACGGTGTTGCCGCAGGCGAGCGCGGGGGCGATCTTCCACGCCAGCATGAGCAGCGGGAAGTTCCAGGGGATGACCTGGCCGGCGACGCCGTATGCGCGCGTGCCGTAGCCGGCGTACTCGAGCTTGTCAGCCCAGCCCGCGTGGTAGAAGAAGTGTGCGGCCGCGAGCGGGATGTCGACATCGCGGGACTCCCGAATGGGCTTGCCGTTGTCCAGGGTCTCGAGCACCGCGAGTTCGCGCGAGCGCTCCTGGATGAGGCGCGCGATCCGATAGAGGTACTTCGCGCGCTCGGAGCCCGGCATCCTCGACCATGTCGTGCGGTACGCCGTCCGGGCCGCGCGGACGGCGCGGTCGACGTCGAGCGGTCCCGCCTCGGTCACCTCGGCGAGCGCCTCCTCCGTGGCGGGATTGACGGTCTTGAAGGTCGCGCCATCGATCGGGTCGACGAACTCGCCGTCGATGAAGAGCCCGTACGACGGGGCGATGTCCACCACGGAGCGGGATTCGGGGGCGGGGGCGTAGTCGAAGGTCACGGCGTCAGTCCATCGTCACGTAGTCGGGTCCGGAGTAGTGGCCGGTGAGCATCCGCTGGCGCTGGAGGAGCAGGTCGTTGAGGAGGCTGGAGGCGCCGAAGCGGAAGAGGTCCGGCGTGAGCCAGGCGTCCCCGCAGGTCTCCTTGACCATGACGAGGTAGCGGATGGCGTCCTTGGCGGTGCGAATGCCTCCCGCAGGCTTCACGCCCACGCGGACGCCGGTCTCGCGGAACCAGTCGCGCACGGCCTCGAGCAGCACGAGCGTCACCGGGGGGGTCGCGGCGGGACTCACCTTGCCGGTGGATGTCTTGATGAAGTCGGCTCCCGCAAGCATCGCGAGCCATGACGCGCGGCGCACGTTGTCGTAGGTGCGCAACTCGCCGGTCTCGAAGATCACCTTGAGGTGGGCGGCGCCGCAGGCCTGCTTCACCGCGACGATCTCTTCGAAGACCTCGAGATAGCGCCCGGCGAGGAACGCGCCGCGGTCGATGACCATGTCGATCTCGTCGGCGCCGTTGGCCACGGCATCGGCGGTGTCCTGCAACTTCACCGCCAGGCTCGCCCGGCCGGAGGGGAAGGCCGTCGCCACTGCGGCGACGTGGAGGCGGTCGCCCACCGCCTCGCGGGCCAGTGCGGCCATGTCGCCGTACACGCAGATCGCCGCGACCGCGGGCACCGTGGGGTCGGTGGGATCGGGCCGCAGTCCCTTGGAGCAGAGTGCGCGCACCTTGCCGGGGGTGTCCATGCCCTCCAGGGTGGTGAGGTCCACCATCGAGATCGCCAGGTCGAGGGCCTGCTCCTTGCTCGCCGCCTTGACCGAGCGTGTCGCGAGCATGGCGGCGCGTGCCTCCGCGCCCACCTGGTCGACGCCGGGCAGGCCGTGCAGGAGGCGGCGCAGACGGGCGTCGCTCTCCGCGACCTCGGACATGCGCGCGGGTACGCCGTCGATCCGGGCCTCGGTGGCGGTCACCCGGCCAGGGTATCCCCGCCCGCTCGGGCCTCCTCGCGCGCCGGCGACGGGGCCGAGCCGGGGGCCTGGGTCCGCGCGTACATGACGAGATCGTGGTGCTCGCCGTCCGCGCGGTACTGCGCCCCGCGGAGCACACCCTCTCGGTGGAAGCCCGCCTTCTCCAGGGCGCGCTGCTCGGCATGGTTGGCGACATCGGTGGAGGCCTCCACGCGGTACGCCGTCTCCAGGAGGGCGTCGGAGAGCAGTCGCTGCGCGAGACTGCCGACTCCCTGTCCGCGCGCGGCGGGCGCCAGGGCTAGGCCCATGCTCCAGGCGCGCGACCCGCGCGTCGGCCCGTAGAGCACAGCGTGCCAGGACATCGTGCCCACGACGGTGCCGTCGAGGACGATCGCGGCGCGGTGATGGACGGGCTGCTCGTCGTCGGGCAGCCAGTCGTCGTCCCAGTCGTCCCACGCGGACGCCTCGTCAGGGCGTACATCCTCGGCCCTCAGGTCGCGGATCTCGAGGAGCCTGCCGTCCAGGTCGGCCGCGAGTCGCACCTACATCCTCCGGAGCACCTCGCCGAGGAGGCCGCCCATCCGCTGCGCTGCGTTGCGACCGGCCTCGAGCACCTCCTCGTGGCTGATGGGCTGGCCCGACATCCCCGCCGCCTGGTTGGTCACGAGGGAGATGCCGAGGATCTCCAGGCCCGCCTCCCGCGCGGCGATGGCCTCCAGTGCGGTCGACATGCCGACGAGGTCCCCGCCGAGCGTGCGCAGCATGTGGATCTCCGCGGGGGTCTCGTACTGCGGGCCGGGCAGCTGGACGTACACCCCCTGGTCCAGGGTCGGATCGACCTCGCGGCACAGGGCGCGCAGGCGCGGGGAGTACAGGTCGGTGAGGTCGACGAACGTCGCCCCGTGCAGGGGCGTCTGCCCGGTCATGTTGATGTGGTCGCGGACGAGCACCGGCGTGCCCGGCGCCCACTCCGGGCGGAGGCCACCGCATCCGTTGGTGAGGATCACGGTCCGGCATCCGGCGGCGGCCGCCGTGCGGACCGGATGCACGACGGCGTCGGCTCCGCGTCCCTCGTAGAGGTGGGTGCGCCCCACGAACACGAGGGCTCGGGTCCCGCCGGCATCGATGCTGAGCACTCGCCCCGCGTGCCCCGGCACCGTGGGCGCCGCGAACCCGGCAACGTCGGAGACGGAGGCGTCGGCGTGAGCGTCGCCGAGCAGATCCACGGCCGGAGCCCAGCCCGAGCCGAGAACCACCGCGACGTCATGGGTGTCGATCCCGGTGATGCGGGCGAGGTCGTCGGCGGACGCCTGCGCCGCGGCGACGGCGCGGTCGCCTCCCTCGCTGGCCATGGCGCGACGCTATCGGTTCGCCTAGTCCCGGCTGGGGTGGGTGCGCAGTCCCTCGACGTAGTCCGCGGGGGCGCCTCCCGCCTCGGCCGCGTCGGCGATGATGGTGAGGTACTGCCGGGAGGGGAGCCCGCCCTCGTAGTCGTCGAGGACGTAGAGCCAGGCCAGCAGGTCGCCCTCGAGGGTCTCGACGCGCACCCGCACCTTGCGCCACAGGCCGAGGGAGGTGCCCTCCCAGGCGTCCAGGGAGGCTTCGTCGAGGGGATGCATGTCGTAGAGGACGACGAAGACCGAATGCCCGGGGTCCTCGACCACGGTGGAGAGGGCGCCGTCCCACCCGAGGTCCTCGCCGCCGAACGTCAGCCGCCAGCCGACCAGCCACCCGGTGGCGGCGACGGGAGAGTACGGCGCGCGCTCGGCCATCCGGTGAGGGTCGAGGTTGGAGCCGTACGCCGCGTAGAGCGCCACGGCGCCAGGGTACGTCGGCCGACGCCGGCGCGGAGGCTTGCGCGAGAATCAGGCCGTGACATCGGTCGTGATCGTCGGGGCAGGGCCCGGGGGGTACGAGGCGGCCCTCGTCGCCGCCCAACTCGGGGCCGGGGTCGTCATCGTCGACCCTCAGGGCCCGGGGGGCTCGGCCGTGCTCACCGACTGCGTCCCGAGCAAGACCCTCGTGGCGACCGCGGACATCCTGTCGTTCTCGTCGCGTACCGGGCACCTGGGGATCCGCGTCGATGGCCGGGTGCCGGACGAGGGCTCCCTCAGCGTGGACCTGGGCGTCGTCAACCACCGCATCCTCGACCTGGCGCACGCCCAGAGCCAGGACATCGCGGAGAAGCTCGCGCGTGAGGGCGCGGAGTACCTCCCGGGGCGTGCCCGACTGCTCGATGCCGGCCGGGTGCGCATCGACCTGCCCTCCGGCGAGACGGAGGAGCGCGACGCCGACGTGATCCTCCTCGCCACGGGCGCCCGCCCCCGGCTGCTGCCCGAGGCGATGCCCGACGGTGAGCGCATCCTCACCTGGGACCAGCTGTACGCGCTCGACGACGTTCCCGCCCACCTGATCGTTATCGGGTCCGGTGTCACGGGGGCCGAGTTTGCCTCCGCCTACCGCGCGCTCGGGTCGCGGGTGACCCTGGTCTCGAGCCGTGATCGCGTGCTCCCGAGCGAGGACCCCGACGCCGCCGGGGTGATCGAGGAGGCGTTCGCCGATCGAGGCATCACCGTGCTGGAGCGCTCTCGCGCGGCAGCGGTCCGGCGCGTCGGCGACGGTGTGGTCGTCGAGCTCGAGGACGGCCGCGAGGTGTCGGGGAGCCACGCCCTCCTCGCGGTGGGCTCCGTGCCCAATACCGAGGACCTCGGGCTCGCCGAGGCGGGCGTGCAGGTCGATGACCGCGGGTTCATCGTCGTCGACCGGGTGTCGCGCACCAGCGCCCGCGGCGTCTACGCCGCGGGCGACTGCACGGGGACGCTCATGCTCGCGTCGGTCGCCGCCATGCAGGGCCGCATCGCGATGTGGCATGCCCTCGGCGACTCGGTGGCGCCGCTGGACCCTTCCCGCGTGGCGAGCACGGTGTTCACCACCCCGGAGATCGCGACGGTCGGGATGACGCAGGCGGAAGCCGATACGACGCAGGCCCAGGCGCGGTGCGTGATGCTGCCCCTTGCCACCAACGCCCGGGCGAAGATGACCGATATCAGCCACGGCTTCGTCAAACTGTTCTGCTCGGCCGCGACCGGCATCGTCGTCGGCGGGGTGGTCGTCGCCCCGCGGGCGAGCGAGTTGATCTACCCCATCGCTCTCGCGGTGGACACGCGTCTCACCGTCGACCAGCTCGCCTCGACGCTCACCGTCTACCCCAGCCTGTCCGGCTCCCTCGCCGAGGCTGCCCGTCGGCTGCACGAGTAGGAGCCCCGGTCCTCCGGTTCCCGGGGAAGTCGCGCACGCGGCGGCCCGTGCGAGCGGCGAGCCCATCGCCGGGTGCCGCGCGCCAGGCTGGCGCGGCGCGGCTCGGCGAGGGTGGCAGGATCGGGCCATGCCGTCTGATGCCGTGTCGCCGTACGTGTCCCGCAACCCCGCCCGCTTCGACGATGTCGTCGCGGAGTTCCCCCTCGCGTCCGTGTCCGACGTGGTCGCGGCGTGCCGGTCCGCGCATGCCGCTCAGGCCGGATGGGCCGCGGTCCCGGCCCCGGCGCGCGGCCGCGTCATCGCCCAGGTGGGCCGCCTCTTCGAGGCCAACAAGGAGGCGCTGTCGCGCCTGGTGACGCGCGAGATGGGCAAGGTGTACGCCGAGGCCCTCGGTGACGTCCAGGAGGTCACCGACACGTGCGACTTCTTCCTCGGCGAGGGCCGCCGCCTCTACGGCCAGACGGTGCCCAGCGAGATGCCCGACAAGCAGCTCTTCACGTTCCGCGTGCCCGTCGGCACTGCGATGATCATCACCGCGGGCAACTTCCCGGCCGCGGTGCCCTCGTGGTACATCGTGCCCGCGCTCGTGGCGGGCAACACGGTCGTGTGGAAGCCCGCCGAGCAGACGGCGACCATCGCTCGTGCGATGGCCGACATCTTCTACGCCGGCGGCGTGCCCCGCGAGGTCCTCCAGGTGGTCGTCGCGGACGGTGCGACGACGTACGAGGGCCTGGAGACCGCACTGCAGAACGGCGACGTGCAGAAGATCGGCTTCACCGGATCCACGGAGGTGGGTCGCCGGCTCAGCGAGCTGGCCGGACGCTTCCTGCAGTCGCCCTGCCTCGAGCTCGGCGGCAAGAACCCCATGGTCGTCATGCCCGATGCCGACCTCGACCTCGTCATCGAGGGTGCGCTCTTCGCCGGCTTCGGGACGGCGGGCCAGCGCTGCACCTCGCTGGGCACCCTGTGGGTGCACCGCAGCATCCACGACGAGGTGCTGCAGCGGTACGCCGAGGCGGTGGAGAGCGCCGTCATCGGCGATCCGTTCGCGCCGGTGCTCTACGGGCCCATGATCGACGAGAAGTACCTGCAGAATCATGAGAAGAATCTCGGGCTCATCCAGGACCACCAGTCGGTGTACGGCTCCACCGGGATCGGCCGGATCACCTCGGGCAATCCCCGGCGGGGCTTCGTCGGGGATCCCGACGCGGGCTGGTTCGCCCATCCCACGATCGTCGACGGCATCCGGTCGGGGGATGCGCTCTACGCGACGGAGACGTTCGGCCCGCTCGTGGGCGTGGGCACGTTCGACACCCTCGATGAGGCCATCGACCTGGCCAATGGTCACGGCTACGGCCTATCGAGCGCGATCTACACCTCCGACCCCCAGTCCGTGTGGCGATTCCGCCAGGGCATCTCCGCGGGGATGATGTCGGTCAACAACTCCACCTCGGGCGCCGAGGCGCACCTGCCCTTCGGCGGGAACGGGCTCAGCGGCAATGGGTCGCGGCAGAGCGGGATCTGGGTCCTGGACCAGTTCACGCGCTGGCAGGCGGTCAACTGGGACTACAGCGGCAAGCTGCAGAAGGCGCAGATGGACGTGGCTGAGCTCCCCTACGATCCCGACTTCCGGCTGTGACCGGGGCCGCCCTTCCGGACCGCGCGGATGTCGTCGTCGTGGGCGGCGGCGTCATGGGAGCCTCGGCGGCCTTCCACCTCGCGGAAGCCGGGGTGTCGGTGCTCCTCGTCGAGCGCGGGGAGCTCTCCGGCGGCTCCACCTCGCGCGCGGCGGGGGGAGTCCGCGCCAACTTCTCCGACGCACTCAACATCGCGCTCGGCCAGCGTTCGCTGGAGCTCTTCGGCCGATTCGGAGAGCGCCCCGGCCAGGAGATCGACCTCCACCGCAGTGGCTACCTCTTCGTGCTCACGCGACCTGAGGACGTCGAGCTGTTCACGGCGTCCGTCGCCCTTCAGAACTCCCTGGGCGTCGAATCCCGGATGGTGGATGTCGACGAAGCATGCCGGCTATCGCCGCTGCTCGACCCCGATGGCGTGCTGGGCGCGGCATGGTCGCCGAACGACGGGCACTGCACTCCGGAGTCAGTCGTGCTCGGCTACGCGACGGGCGCGCGCCGCCTCGGCGCCACGGTGCGCACGGGGGTGGAGGTCGTGGGCATCTCCACGTCCGGGGATGAGATCACGTCCGTGGACACCACCGAGGGCAGCGTGAGCACCGGATGCGTCATCGACTGCGCCGGTGCCTGGTCGCCGGAGATCGCGGCGTACGTCGGCGTCGATCTTCCGGTGACGCCGTACAAGCGCGAACTTCTCATCACCGAGCCGATGCCCGATCCCGTCGATATGGCCTTCACCATCGATTACGCCACGTCCTTCTACTGGCATCGCGAGGGTCCCGGCATCCTCACCGGCTTCTCGCGCCCTGACATGGAGCCCGGTTTCGACACCTCCCGCGACGCGGACTTCCCCGAGCGGCTCGCCCAGCTCGCCGCAGTGCGCGCACCCCGGCTGCTCGACCTCGGCGTGCGCAGCGGGTGGGCGGGGCTGTACGAGACGACCCCGGACCACAATGCCCTGCTCGGCGAGTCGTCCCGGATCTCGCGCTTCCTCTACGCGACCGGCTTCTCCGGGCACGGCTTCCTCCAGGGCCCGGCGGTGGGAGAGATCCTGCGCGACATGTACCTCGGGGTGACGCCGTTCATCGACGTGACCCCGCTCGATGTCGAGCGCTTCGCGCGCGGCGACCTGCGCCCTGAGCGCAACATCGTCTAGCGGGCAAGGGTCCTCATCCCGCGAAGAGCGACCGGTAGACCAGGATCCACGGGTAGAACAGGTGCTGGCCGCCGTCCCACTGGACGGCGACGAAGGTCGTGAGCAGGCCAGCGACGATCGCGATGACCGCGCCCCACGACCACCAGCCCCGGGGTGGGGACCGCCATCCCGCGCGGTGCCAGCGCCAGACGAGGGCCCCGATCCCGGCGGTGGCGACCTGTGCGCCGAGCGCGCCGACCACAACCGGGTTCGTCGCGTAGTACGCGGCCTCCAGCGGCGGGAAGAACGCGGCGGCGCGGATCCCCGACACGACCGCGAACGCCAGCGGCGTGGCCAGGATGCCGAGCGCGCATCCCCACCAGGGAGCACCCCTCGCCCGCATGGCCGGCCACACGAGGATCCCGGAGAAGAACAGCGGGCCCATGCGCAGGAGCACCGCGAGGTTCATCGTGAGTCGGTAGCCCTCGACGGACCAGAAGGCCTCGGGCTGCCCGGCGCGGGCCGCGAGCACCAGGTCGAGGACGAGGTACGTCGTCACGGACACGATCGCGGGGGCGGCCAGGTAGAGCAGGTGCCGGGTGCGCGCTCCCGCGGAAGCCTCCGTCACGCTCATGCGTACCGCGCGCGCAGGTCGGCCAGTCGCAGCGCAAGGTCGGAGCGCACCTCGGCGTAGGCGGGATCCTCGGCCACGTTGCGTAACTGCCGTGGGTCGGTCGCGAGGTCGTACAGCTCCGGTGGCAGGCCGCGCTCGTACTCGACGTAGAGCTGTGCGTCGGTGCGGATGGCCTGCGATGGCGGGATGTTGTAGGGAAAGTCCGCGAAGTACTCGTAGAAGATCTCCTCGCGCCAGGCAGCCTCGTCGTCCTCGAGAAGGGGCACGAGGCTCGCGCCCTGCACGCTGGACGGGATCGGCGCGCCCGCGAGCTCGAGCAGCGTCGGGGCGACGTCGATGTTGAGGATCGGCTGGGGACGCGTGGCGCCGGGATCGGGAATCCCGTCCGGCCAGCGCACGATGAAGGGCAGGCGGATGTTGTCGTCGTAGGCCCACCGCTTGCCGGTCAGCACGTGCTCGCCCCAGGAGTATCCGTTGTCGCTGGTGTAGAAGACCGCGGTGTTGGCCCCTGCCCCGCTGGCGTCAAGGGCATCCACGAGTCGCCCGATCTCGCGATCCAGCCCGAGGAGGGTCTCGCAGTAGCGCCGGTACGCGGTCTCCAGTCGCCCGGCGGTGCCCTCCCAGACGTTGCGGTCGATCAGGGTCTGGTAGGTGAAGTACTCGTCGGGCAGTTCGTCCAGCGGCACGTCGTCGTACGTCCCCCGCAGGTCCGGCGGAGGCTCGAATTCGTGGTGCACCGCCTTGTGCGCGAGGAACAGGCAGAAGGGCTGCGCAGGATCCTGGGTGGCCAGCCATTCGAGCGCGAAGTCGGTGAGGTCGGTGGAGATGTAGGTCCCCGGCCTTGCGGTCTCGACGCCGTCGATGATGAGGGGGCAGTCGACGTACACGCCCTGCCCCTCCTCGACCGTGAAGGTGACGAAGCGCTCGACTCCGCGCAGGTCAGGAAGCGCGCCCGGCATGTGCCACTTGCCGATGTACGCGTTGCGGTAGCCCGCGGCAGCGAGCCCCTCGAAGACGCTCACGGTCTCGGCGCGCCAGGCGGAGATGTTGTTGGTGACCCCGTGCCGGTTGGCGTACTGGCCGGTGATGAAGGACGCACGCGACGGACTGCACAGGGCGGTCGTGCAGTAGGCGTGGTCGAAGGTGAGGCCCTGGCGGGCCAGGGAGTCCAGCGCCGGCGTCTGCAGGAACGGCACGGAGCCCGTCGCCCCGAGGTGGTCGGCGCGATGGTCGTCGCTGAGGATGACGACGAGATTGGGCCGGCTCGCGACGGACGAGGAGAGGGCGGGGTCGACGGCCACGGGGATCGGTCGCCCGCCGACGGAGGCCGAGGTTCCGCATGCGCTGAGACCGGCGACCGCCGCGCCCCCGGCCAGGCCTCCGAGCACCTGACGCCGCGTGACCTCCACCCTGCGAGGCTACCCCCCGTTCTCGTCCTCTCCCGACGCAGTTTTGGCTCTCGGCGTCGCTGGTCGCCGGCCTCGCGTGAGGAGCCGGCACGGCTCGGAGCGAGGGGGTGCGGTCAGCGGGTGGGTGCGCCCGCGCGCGCGGTCCGCTGCGAGGAGATCTCCGCGAGGATGACGCCCGAGAGGACGACGAGGCCGCCGAGGCCCTGGACCGGTGTGATGGTCTCCCCGAGCACGATGAACCCGACGACCGCCGCCCACAGCGGCTCGGTCGTCCCGATGATCCCGCCGCGCTGGGCGCCGATGCGCTGCAGGGAGCCCAGGACGAGAAGGAAGGGCACGACCGTGAGGGCGATCATCCAGATCACCAGCGACCACACGGGGATGCCGGTGACCGCGCCATCGAAGAGCGTCGTCGTGGTCGTGAGCGTGGACCAGGGGAACACCCACCAGGGCGAAAGGATGCTCCAGGTCACGGTGGCGATGAAGAATCCCCAGAAGGCCAGGCTGAGGATGTCGCGCCGCTTCGCACCCTCCTCGCCGAGCAGGAGGTAGACCGCCAGTGAGATGCCCACGAGCAGCCCGAAGAGGAGGCCGAGCGGGTTCAGGGTGACACCCGCCCAGACCTGGGCGACGAGGGCGAGCCCGACCAGCACCAGGCCGATCGCCAGCCACAGGGAGCGGCGCACCGGGCGGTGGCGCGCGAAGCGCAGCCACAGGGCGACCCACACGGGAGCGAGGAAGGCGAACAGGGTCCCGATCGCGATGGGGAGGAGTGCGATCGTCGCGAAGAAGAGGAAGGGGGTCAGGGCGTACGACACAACGCCGAAGACCACGAGGAAGGGGATCTCGGCGCGCGTGACACGCAGGGACGACGGTCGGGAGACGAGGATGACGAGGAGGACGACGATCGCCGATCCGGCGGTGCGGATCTCCGTGACATGCCCGGGGGTCAGGCCCGCTTCGATCTGGGCCTTCGCGACGGTCCCGTTGAGCGCGAACATGAACGCCGCGAGGAGGTACATGAGGACGCCAAGGGCTTCCTGGCGGGGGATTCGGGTCGCCGGGCTGGCGAGTGGCTCGATGGGATCGGGGGCGCTCATCGGGAGCGCTCGGCGATGTAGACGCCGGCGAGCACCGTGATGCCGCCGGCGATCTGGAGGGGGGTGAGCACCTCGCCGAGGATGATCCAGGCGATGAGCGCGGCGGCGAGCGGCTCGATCATGCCGACGGTGGACGCCTGGGCGGCGCTGATCCACGCGAGCGCTGCCACGACGAGGGTGAACGGGACGACCGTGCCCATGACGATCATCCAGGCCGTGAGCGACCAGACGGGCAACGTCGGCCCGGCGAGGAGCGTCGCGTCGCCGGAGAAGTCCGACCAGGGGAAAGACCACCACGGCTGCGCGACGGCCCAGAAGAGCGTGGCTCCCCCGAAGCCCCACATCGTGAGGGACACGGAGTCGCGCGGGTGCTGACCGCGCTGCCGGGCCTCGCCGAGCAGGTAGAACAGCGCGAGGGCGCACGCGGCGCCAAGGCCTGCGGCCACGCCGATCGCGTTGAGGTCGAGGGAGTTGAGTCCCTGCCAGACCTGAGTGATGAGCGCAAGCCCGATGAGCGCCAAGACCAGCCCCAGCCACACCCAGGGCCGGACGTATTGCCGGCGCCCGAAGCGCACCCACAGCACCACGAGGATCGGCGCGGTGAACTCCAGGACGAGGGCGACGCCGATGGGGAGGTTCTCGATCGCGACGAAGTAGAGGAACTGCGTCATCGACAGGCCGACGACGCCGTAGGCGAGGAGCAGGAGGACCTCGTCGCGTCGTACCTTCAGCGCGTGGGGGCGCGTGACCGCGACGATGAGGAGGAGGAGAAGGAAGGCGCCGGTCGACCGCACGGCGCTGAGCGCCGGAGCCTCGACCGGGGTCTCCAGGATCGTCTTGACGACCGAGCTGTTGAAGGCGAAGCACAGTGCGCCGGCCAGGTAGAGGGTGAATCCCAGCGCGGGCCGGTTGCCCCGGGTCCCCGGTATCGGGGAGGGTGCCTGATCCAGGGGGGTCAACGCGCCCTCGGCCGCCGTGACTCCAGGGCGCGCTCGTACACCTGCACGGTGCGCTGCGCGATCGCATCCCAGCTGAAATGGTCGATGGCCCGCTGACGTCCGGCCCGTCCCATGGCGCGGGCGCGCTCGGGATCCGCGGCGAGCGCGTTCACGCCGTGAGCGAGCCCGTCCTCGAAGGCCCCCGGATCGGCCGCCGAGTACGGAACGAGGATCCCGGTGATTCCGTCCTCGACCACCTCGGGGATGCCGCCGACCGCGCTGGCTACGACCGGAGCCTCGCAGGCCATGGCCTCGAGGTTGACAATGCCGAGCGGCTCGTACACCGAAGGGCAGATGAACGCCGTGGCGTGCGTGAGCATCTGGATGAGCTCCGCGCGCTGAGCCTGCTCCTCGATCCACACCACGGAGTCTTCCCCGCGCGCGGCGCGCAGATCCGCGACGCCGCGCGCCACTTCCTCACCGATCTCCGGGGTGTCCGGGGAACTCGCGCACAGGACGAGAACGATCCCGGGATCGAAGCGCAACGCCGCGCGTAGCAGGTGGGCAATCCCCTTCTGCCGCGTGATCCGCCCGATGAAGAGTGCGTATGGACGCGCCGGATCGATGCCGCGGGCCACCAGACCGGACACGTCGGGATCGGGACGGTACACGTCGGTATCGATCCCGTTGTGCACGACGTGCACGCGGGCCGGGTCGAGCGAGGGGTACGCCTCGAGGACATCGCGACGCATGCCCTCGCTCACCGCGATGACGGCGTCGGCGTGGGCGTACGCCGTCGCCTCGACCCAGCATGAGATGCGGTAGCCGCCGCCCAGCTGCTCATGCTTCCAGGGCCGCAACGGCTCGAGGGAGTGCGCGGTGATGACATGGGGGATCCCGTGGAGCAGCGCGGAGAGATGCCCGGCGAGGTTGGCGTACCAGGTGTGGGAGTGAACCAGGTCCACGCCCTCGGTGGCCTGCGCCATCTCGAGGTCGACGCCGATGGTCTGCAGCGCGACGTTGGCGCCGGTGAGCTCGCTGGGGGGCTGGTGCGCCTCCGCATCGGTCCGCGGCATGCCGAAGCAGTGGACCTCGACGTCGATGAGGCTCCGCAGCTGCTCGACGAGCTGCGTCACGTGGACTCCGGCACCGCCGTACACGTCGGGCGGCCACTCCCGCGTCATGATCGCCGCTCTCACGGGCCTCAGCCTAGGGCCCTGCCAGGAGGAGGGGAGGCGGGCTACGCTGGCGCACGTGGAATCAGGGCCGCACGTGCTGGGGATCGTCCTCGCCGGAGGCGCCGGGAAGCGCCTCATGCCGCTCACCGCGGACCGGGCGAAGCCCGCCGTGCCCTTCGGTGGGGCCTATCGTCTCATCGACTTCGTGCTGTCCAACCTCGTCAATGCGGGACTGCGCCGGGTGGCCGTCCTCACCCAGTACAAGTCGCACTCGCTCGACCGGCACATCACCACCACCTGGCGGATGTCTCCGCTCCTCGGCGACTACGTCACCGCGGTGCCCGCCCAGCAGCGGCTCGGACCGCGATGGTTCACGGGATCAGCCGATGCCATCTACCAGAGCCTCAACCTCATCAAGGACGAGCAGCCGGAGTACGTCGTCGTGTTCGGCGCCGACAACGTCTACCGCATGGACCCCATGCAGATGGTCCTACAGCACATCGAGACCGGCGCCCAGGTGACCGTGGCCGGCATCCGCCAGCCGCGGTCGATCGCGCACCAGTTCGGCGTCATCGAGACCGGGTCGGACGGGTTGCGCATTCAGCGCTTCCTCGAGAAGCCGCCCGATCCCCCCGGGATCCCCGGTGACCTGGACTCGTCCTACGTCTCCATGGGCAACTACGTCTTCACGACCGATGCCCTGGTCGAGGCCCTGCGCGCTGATGCCGCGGACGAGGGGTCGGTGCACGACATGGGCGGCAACATCATCCCCATGCTCGTCGGCCAGGGCACCGCCTGCGTGTACGACTTCGACCTCAACGTGGTGCCCGGGGCCACCGACCGTGACCGCGGCTACTGGCGCGATGTGGGGACCCTCGACGCCTATCACGATGCCCACATGGACCTCGTGTCCGTGCACCCGATCTTCAACCTCTACAACCGGCGGTGGCCGATCCTCACCAACCACCCGTCCTACCCCCCGGCGAAGTTCGTCGAGGGAGGCAATGCGCACGAGTCCATGGTGGGGACCGGATCCATCGTGTCCGGGGCCCATGTGCGCAACTCCGTCCTGTCCTTCGACGTGCAGGTGGCGACCGGCGCCTATGTCGAGGGGTCCGTGCTCATGCCCGGGGTGCGCATCGGCCGCAATGCGGTCGTGCGCCGGGCGATCCTGGACAAGAACGTCATCGTTCCCGAGGGGGCGCAGGTCGGAGTGGACCTCGAGCGGGACCGCGAGCTCTACACCCTGAGCGAAGGCGGTGTCGTCGTGCTCGGCAAGGGCGTGACGGCGCAGCGATGACGAGCGTCCCGGCCTCGCGCCCGCGCGCCGTGGTCACCGGAGCGGGACGCGGCCTCGGCGCCGTCATCGCCGACCGCCTCCACGGGATCGGCTACGACGTCGTCGCGACCGATGTCGCAGGGACGGACGTCGTCCTCGACGTGACGGACGCGCAGGCGTGCCGCGAGCTCGCGGCCGAGGTGGGGCCGGACGTGTGGGTCAACAATGCGGGCGTGCTCGGCGCGGGGGATGCCGCCACGCAGCCCGACGACATCGTCCAGAGCGTCGTGGCGGTGAACCTGCTCGGAGTGATCCACGGGACTCGCGCCGCGGTGTCCGTCATGCGGGACCGCGACGGGGGCCGCGGACGCGGGCACATCGTCACCATCGGCTCCCTCGCGTCGTGGGTGCCGGTCCCCGGAGAGGCGGTCTACGCTGCCACGAAGGCTGGCGTCCTCTCCTTCACGCTCGGCCTCGAGGGGGAGCTGCGAGCCCAGGGCGTCAAGGGCGTCCGCTTCAGCGTGATCTGCCCCGACGGCATGCTCACCCCGATGCTCACCGACATCATCGACGACCCCGCCATCGCGCTGAGCTTCACCGGCGTGCGCACCCAGGAGCCCGATGCGGTCGCCGACGCGGTGGCGCGGGCATTGCGCCGGCCGCGGCGCATCGTGAGCGTCCCGCGCTGGCGCGGGGCCCAGGTGCGCGCGTTCAGCTCGCTGCCGGACCTGCTGCTGCCGGCCGCACCTCTCTTCACTCGCCTGGGGCGCGCCCAGCAGGATCGCCTGCGTCGCCCTCGCTGAACTCGCCGTCGTCGGACGCAGACTCGGCGATCTGGCCCGGGTCCACGTCCAGCCCGGCATAGAGCAAGGCGTGATCACGGGCCTCCTCGCGCGCCGACGCCGCTGCGAGGCGCGCTGTTCCGATCCAGCCGCAGGAGCACGCCGGCAGGAGGAATCGAGCGCGGCGCTCGAGCCTGACCTCGTGCGTGGGGGCGAGGGGAATGTCGGGGACTCCCACGAGGGCACGCTAGACCGAGGGAGTGCCGCCGCGATGGACGGGAGGCGAACTCCGGGTGAACTCGCTGGGCTCGTCCCCGTGCCATTACGGTGGGTCCGTGCAGCACTCGCCCCGGGTCGAGTCGGTGACGACCGACTCACCGTGGATCGTGTCCCGGTCGATCGTCATCGACGCGCCGCCGGAACTCATCTTCGACATCCCCGCGGATCCGCGTCAGCACGCCCGCTTCGACGGCTCGGGGAGCGTGCGCGGCAGTGTGTCCGGTCCCGAGCGGCTGGCCCTGGGATCGACGTTCCGGATGGACATGCGGCTCGTGGCGCCCTATCGCGTGTCCAGCACCGTCAAGGAGTTCGAGGAGGGCCGACGCATCGCCTGGGCGCACGTCGGAGGGCATCGCTGGCGGTACGAACTCGAGCCGCTGGCGGATGGGGGGACCCGGGTCACGGAGACGTTCGACGGGACGTACGCTCGGTCGGCACGGGCGCTTCGCCTGATCGATGCCTATGCGCGGAACGCACGAGGCATCGAGGAGACGCTGCCTCGGCTCAAGGCATACGCGGAGGAGGGCCCATGATCACGACGACCTACTCGGTGAGCGGGATGACGTGCGATCACTGCGTGCGCGCGGTGACCACGGAACTCGTGATGGTGCCGGGCGTGCGATCGGTCGACGTCGACCTCGCATCAGGATCCGTCGCCGTCACGAGCGACGGCCCGCTCGACCCGGAGTCGGTACGCGAGGCGATCGAGGAGGCCGGCTACGAGCTGGCTGGATGATCAGCCGAACCGACCCGAAATGTAGTCCTCGGTGCGCGGGTCATTCGGAGCGGTGAAGATGCTCCGGGTCGGTCCGTACTCCACGAGCCGGCCGTGCCGGACCCCCTGCGCGTCCACGTCCGCGGTGAAGAAGGCGGTGCGATCCGACACGCGCGCCGCCTGCTGCATGTTGTGGGTGACGATCACGATCGTGTAGTCGGCGGCGAGCTCCTTCATGAGGTCCTCGATCTTCGCTGTGGCGATGGGATCCAGGGACGCGCAGGGCTCGTCCATGAGGATGACCTCAGGCTTGACCGCGATACAGCGCGCGATGACGAGTCGCTGCTGCTGGCCGCCGGACAGGGCGTAGGCGCTCTTCTTGAGGTCGTCCTTGACCTCGTCCCACAGGGCGGCCCTGGTCAAGCACTCCTCGACGAGGTCGTCCATGTTGACCTTCATGCCGTTGACCTTGGGCCCGTACGCGACGTTCTCGTAGATCGACTTGGGGAAGACGTTGGGCTTCTGGAAGACCATGCCGATACGACGGCGCACCTCGATGGGGTCGACGTCGGGAGCGTAGATGTCGAAGCCGTGGTAGGCCAGGAGTCCCTCGACGCGCGCGCCGGGAATGAGGTCATTCATCCGATTGAACGAGCGGAGGAGCGTGGACTTGCCGCAACCCGACGGGCCGATGAACGCGGTGATCTCGTTCCGGCCGATCTGCATGGTGACGTCGCGAACTGCCTCGAAGTCACCGTAGAACACGTGGACATCATCGAGGTTGAAGACCACCTCCCCGACGGACTCGGGCACCACGACGCCCCTGCCCTCGTCCAGGACCGCGGAGACGTCCATGCGCCCGGTGTTGGCGAGGTCGCTGGTCGACTGGGGGGCGTTCGGATCGTGGATCTCGCTCATGGTGCCGCTCATCATGTCACCACCGCTTCTGGGTTCGGTTGCGGATCAGGATGGCGACGGCGTTCATCGCCAGGAGGATGACGAGGAGCAGGACGATCGTGGCCGCGGCCAGGACCTGGAACTCCTCCCGGGATTCCTTGGTCCAGTTGTAGATCTGGATGGGCAGGGTCGTGTAGGCGGAGAAGGGGCCGGTGGGGTTGAAGGAGATGAAGGTGACCGCGCCCAGGAGGAGGAGGGGCGCCGCCTCCCCGATCGCCCGGGAGAGGGCCAGGATCGTGCCGGTCGCCATGCCCGGGATGGCTGCGGGCATGGTCTGCCGCCAGGTCGTCTGCCAGAGGGTGGCCCCCAGTGCCAGGGACCCGTGGCGGATGTTCTGCGGAACGGCCCTGAGCGCCTCGCGCGTCGCGACGATCACGACCGGGAGGACCAGCAGGGCCAGGGTGAGCCCCGCCGTGATCACCGTCTGGCCCAGCGCGAGGGCTCGAGCGAAGATCGCCAGCCCCAGGATGCCGTAGACGATCGACGGGACGGCCGCGAGGTTCTGGATGTTGATCTCCACGAAGCGCGCGAAACGGCTCGTGGGCTTGGCGTACTCCTCGAGGTACACCGCGGAGAGGAAGCCGATGGGCAGCGAGAAGAGGGCGGTGAAGGCGATGACCCAGAGCGTCCCGGTGATGGCGGACTCCGCGCCCGCCTGCTCCGGCCGGCGGATCGAGGGCATGTTGGTCCACAGGCGGGAATCCAGCCGCGGCCAGCCCTTGATGACGACATAGGCGAGCAGGACGGCGAGGAACGCGATTCCCACGAAGAGGCAGAGGAACAGGATCCACCGGAACGTCTTGTCCACGAGGGGCTGCCCGTGGCCTCGAAGGTCGAGGTCGGCAGGGGCGTCGGGCTGGTCGAACGGACGCGTGAGGGTCGCGCTCATTGGTAGGCCTGCCGATACTTGCGGACCAGTCGGATGCTGATCATGTTCATGACGAAGGTGATGATGAAGAGCAGGAGGCCCACCGCGAAGATCGACTTGTACTCGATGCTGCCCGTGGGGACGTCTCCGGACCCTGCGGCAGCGATGTAGGACGTCATGGTCTGCATGCCCTGCAGGGGATTGAGGGTCATGTTGGGTTGGAGCCCGGCGGCGATCGTCACGATCATGGTCTCGCCGATCGCACGGGAGACACCGAGGACGAAGGCGGCGACGATTCCCGAGAGCGCGGCCGGCACGACCACGCGGAGCGCGGTCTGGCGCTTGGTGGCTCCGAGGGCGTAGGCGCCGTCTCGCAGGCCGGAGGGTACCGCCGCCATGGCGTCCTCGGACAGTGACGCGATCGTAGGGATGATCATGATGCCCATCACGAGCCCGGCTGACAGGGCGTTGAAGACCTGAATGTCGGGGAAGATCGGCTTGAGGACGTAGACGGTGATGAACTCCAGGGCGAAGAAGCCGAACACCACCGTGGGGATCCCGGCGAGGACCTCCAGCGTGGGCTTGAGCACCTTGCGTGCCTTCGGGCTCGCGTACTCCGACAGGTAGATCGCGCTGCCCAGGCCGAGCGGGATGGCCACGAGCACAGCGATGACCGTGATGACGAAGGTCCCCATGAGCAGGGGGAGCACGCCGTACTGCGGGTTGGCGAACAGCGGGGTCCACGTGGTGGTGAAGAGGAACTCCGTGAACGAGATCTCCGCGAAGAATTCCAGGGACGGGATGAGGACGGAGATCACGATCCCGAAGGTGGTGAAGAGGGAGACGGCCGCGGCGAGGACGAGGATCCCGCGAATGACGGCCTCGCCATAGCGCGGCTTCGTCTGCCGCAGGGGATTCAAGCCCCCCGGGGCAGACGAAGCCGTCGCCGTGGTCATGGCGGGAAACTACTCAACGCTCGCCGGTGCTCAGGAGCCGGCCTGGGCGGCGAGTGCCTGGTAGGCGGCCTGCAGCTTGCCCTTCTGCTCCTCATTGAGCGGGATGAACAGTGCACCCTCGGCGATCGAGGCGTCATTGGCGACGTAGTAGTCGAAGAACGCCTTGACCTGGGGCTGCTTGAGGGCGGACACCGACGGGTAGATGAAGAGAGGCCGCGAGAGGGGCACGTAGGTGCCGTCCTGCGCGGTGGCGGCGCTAGGGGCAACGCAGCCGGCCCCGCCGTCGATCTGGACGGCATTGAGCTTGTCGGCGTTCTCCTCGAAGTAGGTGAAGCCGAAGTAGCCCAGCCCGCCCTCGGACCCGGACACGCCCTGCACCGTGACGTTGTCATCCTCGGTGGGCGTGTAGTCCGTCCGGCTGGCCCCCTCCTCGCCGTTGATGGCGTCGGTGAAGTAGTCGAAGGTGCCGGAGTCCGTCCCTGCGCCGAAGAGCTGGAGCGGCACGTCGGGGAAGCCCGGACGCACCTCGCTCCAGTTCGCCACCGTCGAGTCCGGCGCCCAGATCTTGTTGAGCTCCTCGACCGTGAGGCACGTGGCCCAGGTGTTCTCCTTGTTGACGACGACGGTGAGCGCGTCGACCGCGACCTGGAGTTCGCCGTACTTGATGCCGGCGGCCTCGCACGCGGCCTTCTCCTCGTCCTTGATGGGGCGAGAGGCGTCATTGGCGTCCGTCTCACCACGGCAGAACTTCTCAAAGCCGCCGCCGGTGCCGGACGAGGCGACCGTCACCTGGACGCCCGGGTTGGCGCCCATGAAGTCCTCGGCCGCGAGAGCGGTCAGCGGGTACACGGTCGAAGAGCCGTCGATGCGCACGGCGCCGCTCAGGTTCGCGTCGCCTGAGGCGCTCGAGTCGCCGCTCGAGCCGCCGCCGCAGGCGGCGAGAGCGAGGGAGCCAGCAAGGGCAGTTGCCGCGAGAGCGGCGAAGCGGGTGCGATTCACCCTGTCCTCCAAGAGCCTGGGGTGGGCCGACGTCGGCCCCTGACGTCGGGAACGCTAGGAGGGCGGCGTGACCGGTCCGGGGTCCCCAGGTTGCCGGAAGATGAACATGGGGTGACGTCCGGGAGCGTCCCCTCAGGCGGCGTGCCGCTCGACGGCCACGATCGTGGGGTCCTCCCCCTCGGAGAAGGCCCGGTGGACGACGAGGAAGCCGGCGGGGGGCAGCCGGGGCTCGAGGTCGATCGGTCCGGTGATGCGCAGGCCCGCGATGACCTCGACGAGGGCCGGGAGGACGGGCCGGTGCGAGCACACCACGAGCGGCCGGGGGTCCCGCAGCAATCGGAGCATCCGCTTGGCTGCTCGCCGTGGGTGCTCGGCGTAGCCGCGCTCGCTCAGCGCCGGCTCGTCGTGCACCTCCTCACCGAGGTGGCGCGCGTACCGGCGCACGGTGTCCCGGCAGCGCACCGTGTCCGAGGAGTGCACCGCCTCGATGCCGAAGGCCTCGAGCATCGGGATCAGCGCACGTGCCTGCTCCTTGCCCGCGGCCGTGAGCGGTCGACGTGCGTCCTCGGACCCGTCGAAGTCCCCGCGCTTCATCGCCTGCGCGTGGCGCAGGAGGATGAGCGGGCTGGTGGACGGGAGAGCTGCGGCCAGCCGCACGAGCTCCCCGTCGCGGGGGTACGTCAGCCGGGCACAGGCCTCGTCGACCGGGAGCCAGGCGACCTCGTCCACCTCGTCGTCGGGTGCGAAGGCTCCCTCGTCGGCCACGCTGGCCGTCCAGTAGTCCACGGTCTTGGGGCGGCCGAAGGCGAGGTAGTCCTGCGTGGGCAGGGGAGCGCCGAGGATGGGCCGGATGCCGGTCTCCTCGCGGCACTCGCGGACCGCGGCGACGATGGCGTGCTCGCCAGGATCGAGCTTGCCCTTGGGCAGAGACCAGTCCTGGCGGCGCGCCCGATGGACGAGTGCCACGCGCGGGGGCGTGGTCGCACGCAGGAGGACCACGCCGGCGGCGCGGATCGGCGCCTCGACTTCCTCGGTCATACCAGTCCCGACCTGCGTGCTGCCCGCCGTGCTTCAGGCCACAGCGCGAGGAACTCCTCGCGATCCCGCATTTCCGATCGCTGCTCCAGCCCGTGCAGGAGCCCCAGCGCGAAGGCGGCGCGGGCATCCGCATCGGGGGCGAGTTCGGCGAGGGTGGCCTGGGCCACGTAGGCGTCTTGATGCTGGCCGAGGATGTCGGTGACGCGCGCCAGTTCGCGGGAGAGGGTCTCGACTCTCTTGCCGAAGACCGGCGCGATGGCGTCCGTCGCATAGCGCGCCCGCTTGGCGGCGATGCGTGTCTCGTGCCACTGGGCGCTCGGGGAGTCCAGGGTCAGGGCTCGGACATCTCGGTCGAGACGGCGGAAAGCCTTCGCGACGAGAGGGGGGAGCGCCTCGTCGCACGTCTCGTCGGCCATCGAGGTCAGCCGCGGGTCATGCACGGCGACCACGAGGTCGTCGAGGAGGCTGCGATAGCGCTCGGAGCCGAGAAGCTCCTCGGCATCGTTGCGCGAGCGGCGCATGCGCTCCTCGAGGGCCGGGTCGATGACGGAGCGCGCCAGGCGAGCGTCCTCGTCGGCGAGACCTGCAGCATCGCGGTCCAGCCGCTCCTGCAGCACCTCGGTGTCGCGTGCGGCCCCGAGTGATCCCGCGGCCCAGGCGAGCTCGGTCCGCAGGCGGTCGGCCCAGGGCCGATCGACGAGCGGGCGGAACACCTGGAGGCCGCTGCGCAGCCGGCGGGCGGCGACGCGCATCTGGTGGACGGCATCGGGCAGGTCGCGTCGCAGCCTGATGTCCTGGAGGAGCAGGCGCCGCACGTGGGTGGCGAGGAAGGCCCTGACGGCATCCTCCGCCGGGTCGTGGCGGTGCGGCCATCGCGGCTCGGGGACGTCGGGCGGCTGCTGGGTGCGGGGCCCGAGTGCGGCGGCCGCCTTGCTCAGGGAGTGTGGCACGGCGCCGTATTCGACGAGGGAGTCGACCACGTTGCCGAGGAGATCCAGGTCCGCCTCGTCTCCCTCGTCCGTGACGGCCTCGACCTCCACTTCGCGGAAGACACCGACGGTGCGGTTGTCATCGAGCACGGTGACGGTGTCATCGACGACCTCGGCGACGACGTTCCCATCGGGGTCGAGCAGGTGGTGGGGGGCGCGCTCGGTGCGCAGCGTGGCCACGGAGCGGACCGGTGCTCCTCGGAGGAGGGCGGTCACGAGATCGGTGAGTTCGGCAGGAGGCACGTCGCCCTCGTCGAGGGGGGCCCGGATCTCATCGCGGTGCGAGCCGTCGGCGCCGTCGACCGGCAGCTTCAGGTGCCATCCCTCGTCGCCCGATCCCTCGCGGCGCCGCAGGGTCACCCCCCAGCGGAAGAGCCGAAGGTCGTCGGTGTCGAAGTAGGTGTTGCGCATGGTGAACGTGGGGAGGGTCTCGACCGACGCCACCCCCGGGACGGCACCGGCGAGTGACGGGAGCCGGAAGAGCGCGTGCACGCGCAGCTTGCGCTCGACCTCGCGATGGGTTTGGGTCACGACAGGCGACCGCGCTGCTGATGGGCGCTGATGAGAACCTCCTGGAGATCGAGGAGTGGGCGCCCCTGGGCATCGCGATCACGGCGGTCCCACGTCCCGTCGGGCTGGAGGATCCAGACCGACGTCTCCGGACTCAGGGCCAGGTCGAACAGCGCGGCGATCTCCGCGACTTCGGTGGTGTCCTTCAGGCTCACGAGTGCCTCGACTCGACGGTCGAGATTGCGGTGCATGAGATCGGCCGAGCCGATCCACACCTCGACATCGCCCCCGTTGATGAACTCATAGGCCCGGGAGTGCTCGAGGAAGCGGCCCAGGATCGAGACGACGCGGATGTTCTCGCTCAACCCGGGCACGCCAGGTCGCACGGCGCAGATGCCGCGGACCCAGATCGCGACCGGCACGCCAGCCTGAGAGGCCCGGTAGAGCGCGTCGATGATCCGCTCGTCCACGATCGAGTTGCACTTGAAGCGGATGCCGGCAGGGCGGCCCGCGCGCTGATGCTCGATCTCGCGCTCGATGCGCTCGATGAGCCCGGTGCGGATGCTGTGAGGCGCCACGAGCAGTCGGTGGTACTCCGTGTTCATGGAGTAGCCGGACAGGACGTTGAACAGGTCCGAGACGTCCTCCCCGACCTGCGGATCGCAGGTGAAGAGGCCGAAGTCCTCGTAGAGGCGGGCCGTCTTCGGATGGTAGTTGCCGGTGCCGATGTGGCAGTAGCGGCGAAGTTGGTCGCCGTCGTCGCGTACGACCAGGGACAGCTTGGTGTGCGTCTTGAGGCCGACCAGGCCGTACACGACGTGGACCCCTGCCTCCTCGAGCTTGCGACCCCAGTCGATGTTTGCCTGCTCGTCGAAGCGCGCCTTGATCTCCACCAGGGCGAGCACCTGCTTGCCTTCGCGGGCGGCCTCGATGAGCGCCTTCACGATGGGAGAGTCGCCGCTCGTGCGGTAGAGGGTCTGCTTGATGGCGAGGACATGCGGGTCGACGGCGGCCTGCTCGAGGAAGAGCTGCACGCTGGTGGAGAACGAGTCGTAGGGATGGTGGACCAGGACGTCGTGCTCGCGGACCGCGGCCATGACATCAGGCGGCGAGGCAGACTCGACCTCGGCCAGCTCGCGGCTCGTGCGCGGGATGAAGGCAGGCTGCTTGAGGTCGTCGCGCTCGACCCCGTAGATGGACCACAGGCCGCTGAGATCAAGGGGTCCGGGAAGGCGGAACACCTCGGGCTCGCTGACGCCGAGCTCCTCGACGAGGAGCTCGAGGACGTGGGGGTCGATCGAGCTCTCGACCTCGAGGCGCACCGGAGGGCCGAATCGGCGTCTGCTGAGCTCCCTCTCCAAGGCCTTGAGGAGATTCTCGGCGTCGTCCTCCTCCACCTCGAGGTCCTCGTTGCGGGTGATCCGGAAGGTGTGGTGCTGGAGCACGTCCATGCCCGGGAAGAGATCGTCCAGATGCGCGGCGATGATGTCCTCGAGGGGCACGAAGCGCTGCCGGTCCACCTGCACGAAGCGGGGAAGGAGCGGTGGCACCTTCACGCGGGCGAACAGCTCATTGCCGGTGACGGGGTTGCGCACGACGACGGCGAGGTTCAGCGAGAGTCCGCTGATGTAGGGGAAGGGGTGCGAGGGGTCCACGGCGAGCGGCGTGAGGATCGGGAAGACCCGCTGGTCGAAGAACGCGTCCATGTCGAGGCGTTCCTTCTCCGTGAGGTCTGCCCACCCGAGGATCTCGACGCCCGCCGCGGCCAGTGCCGGCCGCACTTCGTCGCGGAAGATGACGGCCTGCTGCAGTTGCAGGAGATGGCCGCGGTTCCAGATGTTCTCGAGCACCTCGCGGGGGGTGAGCCCGCTGGCGGCGCGCACGGCGATGCCGGTCGCGATCCGTCGCTTGAGCCCGGCGACCCGCACCATGAAGAACTCGTCGAGGTTGCTCGCGAAGATGGCGATGAACTTGGCCCGCTCCAGGGCGGGGAGCCCGGGGTCCTCGGCCAGTTGGAGCACGCGCTCGTTGAAGGCCAGCCAGGACAGTTCGCGGTCCAGGAATCGGTCGGGGGGGAGGGGTCCGGCGTCCGCGGCGACCTCCGCGAGCACGACGGCCCCCTCGGCGACCTCCTCGGGGGGCAGGTCGGCCTGGGGGCCCTGGTGTCCGTCCCGGCCGGGAAACGGCGCGGACGGAGCGTCGGCAACGGCCATGAGGGGATGATCCCACAGCCGGGTGAACGGCTGAACCGCCTCGGGGAACCCTCAGCCGTCAGACCGGCGCGCGTCCCTCGGGGGCGGCCCCCTGGCGGTAGAGGACGTCGGTGTCCCATCGGGTGAACCCGAGGGCCTCGTAGAGGCGGATGGCGCGGACGTTGTCCGCGTCGACGTAGAGCATGACCTGCCCCAGCCCGTCGGGGGCGCCGCGCAGATGGTGAAGTCCGGCGAGGACCAGGGCGCGGCCCAGGCCGGTCCCCTGCCATGCCGGATCGACGCCCACGACGTACACCTCCCCGATGGACTGGTGGGGGTGGTCGTGCGTGTGGTCGCCGTGATCGTGCGCGTGCTCCCGCCCGTGCACCTTGGTCCAGTGGAAGCCGACGAGGGTGCCGTCCTTGCTCTCGGCCAGGAGGAAGCCCGACGGGTCGAACCAGGGCTCCGCCATGCGTTGGCGCAGGTCGTCGGCGGTCCAGGAGCCCTGGTCGGGAAGGTCGGCGAAGGCCCGGGCATTGAGGTCCAGCCACGCTGCCTCGTCCTCCCCGGGCCGGAAGGGCCGCAGGGTGACTCCCTCGGGCAGGCGCGCCGGCGCGAGCGCGGCGTACAGGGACCGGCGCATCTGCCACAGCACGCGCGACCGCGTGAATCCGAGCGAGGCCGCGAGGCGGCCGGCCGGCGCGCTCTCGCCGTGGGCCCACAGGCGCAGGCGCCCGCGCTCGCCAGGGACGGCGGCGGACTGGCGCATGAGTTCCTCGACGATCGCGCGCCCGACGTCCTGGCGGCGCGACTCGGGCCGCACGGCGAGCTCGCCGCTGGGTCCCTCGACCAGGTCGGTGACGTCGAGGTGGGCGTAGCCGATGAGTCGCCCCGACGGGTCACGGGCGAGGACGTGGCGGACATCGGCATCCCCGCCGTGGCGCAGGTGCAGCATCACGTGCTCGGCCAGCGGCGTGCTCCCGTCATGGCGCGACACGTCGTCGATGAGGTCGAGCACCTCGGCCACCTCGTGCGCATCGAGGCGGCGCTGCACCGCGAGGTCGACGCTCATCCGCGGGAACGAGGGGGAACGCGCGGTGCAGGGACCGCAGCCTCGTCCTCTCCCTCGTCGGCGAGGGTGGCGACCGTGGCCTCGTCCGGGCGCGCGGGCACGAAGCGATAGCCGACGTTGCGCACGGTCCCGATGAGGGACTCGTGCTCGGGGCCGAGCTTGGCGCGCAGGCGCCGCACGTGGACATCGACCGTCCGGGTGCCCCCGAAGTAGTCGTATCCCCAGACCTCCTGGAGCAGTTGAGCGCGCGAGAACACCCGCCCCGGGTGTTGGGCGAGGAAGCGCAGGAGTTCGAACTCCTTGAAGGTGAGGTCGAGGACGCGCGTGCGAACCCGCACGGTGTAGCCGGCCTCGTCGATGGCGAGGTCGCCGCTCTTGATCTCGCCCGTCTGCGCGTCGTCAGCGGCGGTCCCGCCGCGGGTGATGGCCAGGCGCAGGCGCGCCTCGACCTCGGCTGGGCCGGCGGTGTCGAGGATGAACTCGTCGACCCCCCAGTCCCACTGCAGGGCAGGAAGCCCGCCCTCGGTGACCACGATGAGCAGCGGGCTGTCCACGCCCGTCTGCCGGATCAGCCGGGTGAGGCCGCGCACCTGCGGGAGGTCGCGGCGGCCGTCGACGAGGACGGCGTCGGCCGGAGGAGCGTCCAGGAGGGCGGTGGCCTGCGCCGGGAGGATCCGCACGTGGTGGGGGAGCAGGCTGAGCGCCGGGAGTACGGCGGCGGAGGGCTCCACCGCCTGGGTCAGGAGCAGCAGGCGCACGCTGTGAGAATAGCCCTCCGTGGAGACCCCTGCCCCTGTCGAGGACGCCCGCGGCCGGGAGCGGGTGCCCCCACCTCCGGGCAGCGAGGCCCTCGCGCTCGTGGCGGCGGACGGGGTTCGCCTCGCCGGCGTCCACCTGCCCGGCACTCCGGGCACAGCATCGGCACGGGTCGCGTTCGTGGTGGCGCACGGCTTCTGCGGGTCGTTCTCGCACCGCCGCGTCGACCGAGTGCTGCGGGGGCTGTCGCGGCACGGGGGCGTCGTCGCGATCGATCAGCGGGGTCATGGGGCCTCGGGCGGCGTCACCACGTTGGCGCACCGCGAGCCCCTGGACGTCGAAGCCGCATCAGCATGGGCGCGCGCCGCCGGCTACGACCGGGTCGTGACGGTGGGCTTCTCGATGGGATCCTCGGTCGTCCTGCGCCACGCCGCGCTCCTGCCGCGCGGTCAGGGGCATGCCGGGACCGATGGCATCGTCAGCGTGAGCGGAACCGCGTTCTGGTACTACCGCGGCACGCCGCCGATGCGCTGGCTTCATCGCGCGGTCGGCACGGTCACCGGCCGCGCGTACCTGCGCTCGCGCCTGGGCACGCGAGTCGACCCCCGGCCGTGGCCGGACCCGCCTCCGCTCAGTCCCACCGAATCCGCGGCGCGCATCCGGTCGCAGGGCATCCCCCTGCTCATCGTGCACGGCGACCAGGACGCGTTCTTCCCGCTCGACCATCCCGATGCGCTGCACCGGGCCGCCCCGGGGTCCGAGGCGTGGATCGAGCCCGGCTTCGGCCATGCGGAGGGGGCCATTGATGACGCTCTCATCGACCGCATCGGTGCCTGGGGGGCCCGGCCGCGCTAGGCGGGGCAGTGTTGGCGTTCACGCGAGGGGACGCGCGGGCGTCGGGATCATGAACATTCGGTACGGCGCTGTCGCAGCGAGTCGTCGGGCGCTTAGCGTCGCCGCATGACCGAACTGGCGCCTCCCCCGCTTCCCCTGGGGCAGGCCCTCGACCAGGCGCGCATGACGCCCCTCCACCGGAGGTTCTGGCTCCTCGCCGGCCTCGGGATCATGCTCGACGGCTTCGACTTCTTCATCATCGGTGTCGCCAACCCCCTGATCAAGGAGGACTTCGGGGCCACGGCCTGGCAGACCGGCCTGGTGTCCGCGGCCGCGATCGTCGGTGCGATCTTCGGAGCGGCATTCCTGGGTCCGCTGGGCGACAAGTTGGGGCGACGGCGCATTTTCAAGTACGACCTGGTCATGTTCGTCGTGTTCTCGATCGGCTGCATGTTCGCCTGGGACCTCTGGTCCCTCATCGCTTTCCGGTTCCTGCTCGGGATCGCCATCGGCCTGGACTATCCCATCGCGGCGTCCTTCCTCGCCGAGATCCTTCCCCAGCGCAATCGTGGTCGCTGGCTCGTCTCCGCGTTCTCCCTCCAGGCCGTCGGCATGCTCCTCGGGGCCATCGTCGGAGTCGGAGTCCTGCTCGTGCTGCCCGACGTCAGCTCCTGGCGCTGGATGCTCGGATTCGGCATCGTCCCGGCCCTCATCATCATCTGGTTGCGTCGCAGCGTTCCCGAAAGCCCGCGTTGGCTGGCTCAGAATGGCGAAGAGGCTGAGGCGGCTCGCATCGTCGAAGAACTAGCGCAGGTGCCGGTCGTGGTGACCGACACGGACCGCGTGCGCGTGGAGGAGCCCTCGGAGGGGATCCAGGCACTGTTCCAGCCGCGCCTGTTCAAGCGGGACATGATCCGGCGGACTGCCTTCACCTCCATTCCCTGGTTCCTCATGGACATCGCGACGTACGGGGTGGGCATCTTCACGCCCACTCTTCTGGCGGCGCTTGCCCTTGCTGGGCCGGATGCGACCTTCATCGCTGATGACATTGCGTCGACCGAGGGCACGGCCTTGCTCGACGTCTTCCTCGTCCTGGGCTTCGGAGTGGCGATCCTCACTGTGGAGCGCCTGGGGAGAGTGCGCCTGCAGCTCATCGGCTTCGGCTTCATGACCGTCGCGCTGGTGGTTCTCGGCGTGGCCTCCGCGCTTCCGGGGGGCGGCAACGAGCACCTCGCCCTGGTGTTCCTGGGCTTCGCGCTCTTCAACTTCTTCATGAACGCCGGTCCCAACGCGACCACCTATGCCTTGCCCGCGGAGGTCTTCCCTTCGGACGTGCGCGCCGCCGGACACGGTTTCGCCGCGGGCGCGGCGAAACTGGGCGCGGCTGTGGGGGTCTTCTTCTTTCCCATCCTGCTCGACGCCGTGGGCCAGCCCGCTCTTCTCCTCGGGCTGGCCGGCGTCTGCGTGATCGCGTTCGCGGTCACCTTCGCCCTGCGGATCGAGCCCGCGGGGAAGTCGCTGGATGAGATCACCGGGCAGCAGGCGGCGGCCCTCAAGGCAAGACCGACTCCTCCGTAACTCGGCCCCCCGACTACGGGGCGGGGACCGGGGTGTCCGAGGCCGGCAGCGGGCCGCACAGGAGCGGACGGTCCGTGCGCAGGTAGTTCTTGCGGGGATCCGTCCAGGCTGCCCGCGCCAGGTTGTCCTTGGGCAACTGGGGCTCGATGGCATCCCACGAGGTGAAGTTCGTCGTGTCGCCGAAGTCCAGGGTGAACCGAGTGACGAGGTCCCGGAGGCCCAGCACGCTCTGCAGCCAACCGTCGGCGATCCCGCCCGCGTCCGCGCGGTTGGTTAGCCTCAGCCCCAGCTCGCGGTTCCAGTCCATCGAGGGCGCGGTGAAGTTGGTGGATCCGACGTAGGCGTCGGCGCTGTCCGCGACGATGACCTTGCCGTGGACGTAGAGCTCGTCCTCATTCGCCTTGTAGGGGCTGGCGTACTCGGAGAGCATGATCGAGACACCGGAGTCATCGAGGGTGTTCCACGTGCGCCAGATGGAGGGCCAGGACTTCTGGGTCGAGCTGCCGGCGTTCCAGGTCATGATGAGCTTGACGTTGCCCTTGCCCAGGCGCTGAGCAGCCGCACCCACGGCCGCGATGATCTCCGGGTCGCTGAGCTCCTCGTTGTAGAGCAGGAGCGACTGCTGGGCCCCGTTGATGAGGTCGAGCATGCGCTGGCGGACGTTGCCCTGCTGGGTCTGCGAGGCCTGCGGCTGCCCGCTGTAGCTCGTGGGGAACTCGTACCCGTAGATGGTGTCGGGATACGCCGTCGGCGTCGATCCGACCGCACCCTGGAACGATCCGTTGCTCCACGTGAGCGGGAGCGTGGTCCCGAGCAGGTCGTTGGTGTTCGTGCGCGAGGGTGCGCCACCGGCCTGGGCCGCGCCGCAGATGAAGTCCGACGCGTAGACGCGGCCGATCTCAGCGATGAGCGTGGGGTCATCCACGGGAACGCCGAAGTCGCGCGCGGGATTCTCTGACTGGCACGTGGGGGCGCAGGACTTGGCCGGATCGGTCTCCCAGGACGTGTCGTCCGCCGCGAGGCCGTAGCTGCTGCCCCAGTACTCGCTCAGCAGGTTGCCCGTCATGACGAGGGCCTGCGAGGTAGGGAGCATGTCCGAGACCGCCCGCGGCTGTCCGGCGTTGGCGCCCGTGGCGTAGCTGCCGTCTACGACGATCGTCTTCTGGTGGGTGACGTTGAAGTTGTTGTTGGCGAAGTGCACTTCGGGCATGAGCGGGGTCACCCCGGCGTCGGGGTCGGCAAAGGCCGCCATGAGCGACTCCTGGACGGCGAGGGTGGGGCTGGCCTTGCCGGTGCCGTTGGAGTAGGTGGCGTAGTTGGACTTCGAGTAGACGGCGGCGCAGCTGTACTGGTTCGTGAAGCGCTGCAGGGTGTCGTCGTAGGTGCACTGCTGCCAATTGCCATTGACCATGACGCGGACCTTGACGCCGCGGCTCACTGCGCGCATGAGCGCTCCCGGCGCGTCGGCCTGGCCGACGAGGGTGGGGCCACCGAACTCGTAGATGACGATGTCGATGCTCTGCGTCGCAGTGTCGAGCAGGCTCTCGACCTTGCCGAGTTCCTGCGGGAAGACGATGATGTCCTGGTCGGCGTCGTTGAGCACGGCGTTGGTCAGGCTGGTCTGGTGCATCTTCGCGCCGCCGAAGTCGGCTCCGCGCACGTCGGCGTTGCGCAGTCGCGCCCGTCGAAGGTCCGCGCCCACGAGCTCGGCATCCCGCAGGTCGGCGTTGGTGAGGATCGCGCGCCGGAGGTCGGCGTTGGTGAGGTCGGCTCCCCGCAGGTCGATGCGACGCAGGTCCAGGCCGCGCAGGTCGCGTCCGCGCAGGTCGGCGTTGGCGCAGGAGCCGCCGGGGATCAGCGTGCACGAGGAGGGGGCGGGCACCGCGCCTCGGGGGGCGATGCTCTCGGCCGTGGCGCTGGGCGCGGCGGCGAGGAAGGCCAGGGGCAGCGTGAGGGCGAGCAGGGCGGCGATGCGAGGCCGGATCATGGGGGGGCCTTCCGTGAGGAGGGTCCCATGCAAGCACGCCGCTCATCCCCGTGTCCTGCCGGTGGGACAACCCGTGACCTCCGGGGGCGGCGTCACGCGCTCCGGGAATGCCTGTGGATAGGGTGATGAGGTGCTCGAAGTCGTCTACACCGGACTGCTGGTCCTCGCGATCCTCTTCATCACGTGGTTCGCCGGCTACGTGGTCTACAAGCTCTACAAGGGCCAGGGCTGAGTGTCCGTCGCGGACCTCCCCGAGGATCTCGTCCCGCTGTCCTGGCTGATCGGGCGCTGGGCCGGAGTCGGCCTCGGCCAGTACCCCACGATCGAGGACTTCCGCTTCGGTCAGGAAGTGTCGTTCGGCAACGACGGCCGCCCCTTCCTCACCTACGCCTCGCGCAGCTGGCTGCTCGACGACGCGGGGGAGAAGGTCCGGCCCCTTGCCACGGAGTCCGGATTCTGGCGCGCTCGACCCGACAACCAGGTCGAGGTGACGCTCGCGCATCCGACCGGGTACGCCGAGCTCTGGCTGGGCTCCGTCGAGGTGCTCGCGATCGACAATGCGCAGATCACCGGCGCGCGTGCCAGCCTCACCAGCGATGTCGTGACCCGCTCGCCCAGCGCCAAGGAGTATGACGGCGGAGAGCGCCTCTACGGACTCGTCAACGGTGAGCTCATGTGGACCTTCGACATGAAGGCGGTGGGCCAGCCGCTCACCAACCATCTCTCCGCTCGCCTGCGGCCCGCGGACTGACCATGGCGACAGCGGCGGCGCCCTGGGGCGAGGCGCTGCGCGCCCACGGGTATCGCATCACCCCGCAGCGCCAGTTCGTCTTCGAGGCCGTGACCGACCTGGGTCATGGCACCCCTGAGGAGATCCTCGCGTGGGTCCAGTCGCGCTCGCCCGGGGTGAACCTCTCCACCGTGTACCGCGCCCTCGAGGTCCTCGAGGAGGTCGGCCTGGTGACGCACGCGCATCTTGGTCACGGTGCCCCGACGTACCACGAGGTGGACGACGAGGTGCACGTCCACCTCGTGTGCGCGGGCTGCCAGGAGATCGACAGCGTCCCGGCGCAGATGGCGCAGGGCTTCATCGACGCCCTCGAGCGCGACCGGGGATTCTCGACCGACATCGGTCACATGACGGTGCAGGGGCTGTGCCGCCGGTGTCGCGCAGCGGGGAAGTCCGGGCGTCCCCGGGGCGTTGACCGGACGTGACCGCGTATCGAAGTCCGGCCCTCGACCTGCCCGGCGCCGTCCCTGCCCCCGAGGGCTCGCCCGACGAGGGAGTGCCCTGGCACTACGGCGATCCGCATGCTGAGCAGCGCGCCCTCGCGTCTGGGGTGGCCACGGGGGTCGACCTCTCGCACCGCGGTGTCGTCGCCGTCTCGGGGCCGGACCGGCTGTCGTGGCTGCACAGCCTCACCACCCAGCACCTGGAGGCGCTTCGGACGGGGGAGTCGACGACCGCCCTCATCCTCAGTCCGCACGGCCACGTCGAGCACGAACTCCACCTCGCCGACGACGGCGACACCACGTGGATCACGACCGAGCCCGGCACCGCGGCCGATCTCGTGGCCTACCTCGACTCGATGCGCTTCATGCTGCGCGTCGAGGTGAGGGAGGCGGGCGCGGAGTGGGCGGTGGTGTGGCAGCCGGTGCGCGAGCCCGATCCCGGGCGGGTGACCTGGCTCGTACCCGCGGACGTCGCGGGCGCCGGCGTCACCGATGCGGGCTCGGATCGCGGCGGCGACGCGGCCAAGTACGTCGACCACCGGCCCGGAGTCCTCGTGGGCCGCGAGGTGCTGGTTCCCCGGGAGGACCTCCCGGCCGCCCTCGGCGCTCAGCCTGCAGGGACGTGGGCGCTCGAGGCGCTGCGCGTCGCGGCGGCCGTGCCCCGCCTGGGCCATGAGACCGATCACCGCACCCTCCCGCACGAAGTCGGCTGGATCGGTCCCGCCGTGCACCTGTCCAAGGGGTGCTATCGCGGGCAGGAGGCGGTCGCGCGCGTGCACAACCTCGGCTCACCCCCCCGCCGGCTCGTACTCCTGCACCTCGACGGCGGTCCGGAGACGCTGCCCGCGCACGGCGACCCGGTGCTGCTCGGCGAGCGCGAGGTGGGATGGGTGGCCTCCGCGGCACGACACTTCGAGCTCGGCCCCATCGCCACGGCCGTCGTGAAGCGCAATGCCGATCCCGGCGCCGACCTTGTCGTGCGGACGTCATCGGGCGACATCGCCGCCGCTCAGGAGCCGGTCATCCTGGTCCGCTAGCGTCCATCCCCCGCGTCATGCGCGACGCGGTTCCGGACGTGAGTCGTCGGACCGCAAGGTCGGGGATGGGCGGTCAGTCGACGTCGATGACGATCGTCACCGGGCCGTCGTTGACGAGGCTCACGCGCATATCCGCGCCGAAGCGCCCCGTCGCGACGTAGGCGCCGCGGTCGCGCAACTCCGCGGCGACCACGTCGACGAGCGGATGTGCCACCGGTCCCGGCGCTGCAGCGTCCCAGGTGGGGCGGCGGCCCTTGCGGGTATCGGCGTACAGCGTGAACTGCGAGACGACGAGCACGGGCAATCCCAGGTCGGCAGCGGACAGCTCCCGCGGCCCCTCCGCGCGCCCGAAGCGCGCGGCATCGAAGAGTCGCATGTCGTAGATCTTCTGCGCGAGCCGCCGAGCGGTGGGCTCGGCGTCGGCGTGGGTGACACCGACGAGCGCGAGCAGGCCCGGGCCGTCGATGCGTCCCACCTCGTCATCCCCGACGGTGACGCTGGCGCCGTCCACCCGCTGCACCACTGCCCGCACCATCGCACCGTACCCGGACCTCTCCGCGGACGCCCCGGAACGTCCGCCTGGCAGGATGCCCGCGTGAGCGAAGTCCTCGTCGAGATCAGGCGGGGCGGCGTGGTCGAGGGCGTCCACCGCGGTCACGCCGTGGTCGTGGGTCCGGACGGGCGTGTCGAGCGCGCCTGGGGCGATCCGGGGATGCTCGTCCTCCCTCGCTCGGCGAACAAGCCGGCCCAGGCTGCCGCCATGCTGCGCGCCGGGGTCCCCCTGGACGGCGAGTTGCTGGCGCTCGCCGCAGCGTCGCACAGCGGCGAGGACTTCCACGCCGACGGCGTACGTCGCATTCTCGGCCTCGGGGGCCTCGACGAGTCGCAGTTGCTCACGCCCGCGGAACTCCCCATCGACGATGACGTGCGCACCCGCGTCCTCCGCGACGGCGGGGAGCCTTCGCGCGTCTCCATGAACTGCTCCGGCAAGCACGCCGCCATGCTCCTCACGTGCCGGGTCAACGACTGGCCCACCGAGGACTACGTGGACCCGGACCATCCCCTGCAGCACGCGGCGCTGGCGGAAGTGACCGAGCTCGCGGGCGAGGAACCCTGGGCGAGCGCCGTCGACGGATGCGGTGCGCCGCTGTTCGGCCTGAGCCTGCCCGGGCTGGCGCGGCTGGGTGCGTCCTGCGTGCAGGCGCCGTCCGGGTCGCCGCCACGTCGAGTGGCCGAGGCGATGTCCGCCCACCCCGAGTTCGTCGCGGGCACGCAGCGCGATGCGACCGCGCTGTCGCGATCGCTGCCGGGAGCGCTGGTCAAGGAAGGAGCAGAGGCGGTCTACCTCGTGGCCCTGCCCGACGGCCGTGCGATCGCGCTCAAGATCGAGGACGGCGCCAACCGCGCGCGCCCGGTCGCGATGGCGGGGATCCTGCGGGCCATCGGCATCGATAATGAGGTCGTCGAGGCGCAGTCGCGCCAGGTCCTCCTCGGCGGAGGCCGGCCCGCGGGCGAGATCGTGCCCGCGCTGCTGCCGTGATCTCGCGCGCGCGAGCGGACAGGGTCCGGGGGACGAGATGAAGCGGGTGCTCGGCGTCGGGGGCGCCACCGTCGTGGGACTCGGAGCGATGCTCGGCACCGGGGTCTTCGCGGCGTGGACCCCGGCGGCGGCGTACGCGGGCTCCGCTCTCCTCGTCGCCCTCGTGTGCGCCGCCGGCGTTGCCGCGCTCAATGCGGTCTCCACCGGCGCGCTGGCCCGGGGCCTGCCGGAGGCGGGCGGGGCCTACGCCTACGGACGGGCCTACCTCGGTCGACCCGCCGCGATCGTCGCGGGCTACGCGTTCGTCATCGGCAAGGCGTCGTCCGCGGGCGCGGCGGCCCTCACCATCGGGGCCTACGCCTGGCCCGGGCAGGAGCGGCTGGTGGGGCTGGCGGCGGTCGGGCTCGCCCTCGCACTCGACCTGCGCGGCATCGTGAAGTCGGTGCAGGTGACGGCGGTCCTCGTCGCTGTCGTCCTGGGCGTCCTGGCGGTGTTCGTGGCGACCGCGGTCCCGGGCGCGACCGGCGCCCCATCGGCGGCCGCGAGTCCGGAGTCCGCGATCTCGGTACTCGCCGCGGCGGGGATCCTCTTCGTCGCCTTCGCCGGGTACGCGCGCGTCACGGTCCTGGGAGAGGAGGTGCGCGACCCGGAGCGCACGATCCCACGGGCCATGATCGTGAGCTTCGCCATCGTCATCATCGTGTACGCCGCTGTGGCGTTCATCGTCCTCGCAGCACTCGACGACGGGATCGCGCTCTCCGCGGCCCCGCTGGAGAGCATCGCGGCCGCGTACGCCTCCGACCCCATCGTCATGGCCGTGCGCCTTGGTGCGGTCATCGCGGCCGGGGCCGTCCTGCTCTCCCTGATCGCCGGAATCGGTCGCACGCTCTTCGCGATGGGCCGCGGCGGCGATGCGCCGCGGGCGCTGGCGGTGGTGTCGCAGCGCACGGGCGTACCCGGTCGCGCGGAGTTTGCCGCCGCCCTCCTCGCGGGTGCGGTGGTGCTCGTGGGCGGGATCGGATTCGCCCTCGCCCTCAGCGGCGCGACGATCCTGGCGTACTACGCCGTGGCGCACCTGTCGGTCCTCGCCCGGGTCCGGGCACGGCAGGCCGGCTGGGCTCTCGGCCTGGCCAGCGGGCTCGGCCTGCTCGGCTGCCTCACCGTCATCGCCGCCCTCCTCCTCGTCGTCCTGTCACGGGTGGTCGCGGTCTCCGGGAGTTAGCGGCCACCGGTCGGGGTGACGCATCTCACGCTTGCTCTCGCTAGCACTCCGCTTGCAATTGCAAGCACTCGTGGGGCACCCTGGATCCATGGCCCGCATGGAGGCGCTCGGGGACTACATCCGCGAGCAGCGTGATCAGGCTCAGATGTCCGTACGGCAGCTCGCTGCCGCGGCCGGGGTGTCCAATCCCTACCTGAGCCAGATCGAGCGCGGACTGCGCCGTCCCAGCGCGGAGATCCTGTCCCGGCTCGCCGGGGCGCTTCGGATCTCCGCCGAGAGTCTCTACGTCCAGGCCGGGATCCTCAGCGAGGCCGACGCCGAACGTCGTGCCGAGGGCGAGGCGCGCGACGTGCGCGCCTCGATCGCCTCCGATCCCACGCTCACCGAATCCCAGCGCCGGACGCTGCTGGAGATCTACTCCGCCTTCCAGGCGGAGAATCAGTCACAAC
>CAIVWG010000052.1 GCA_903909555.1 uncultured bacterium
CAACTCCAGCGCCGCCGTGCGCGTCGGCGCATGCGCGATCACCTTGGCAAGCATCGGGTCGTAGAACGACGTCACCTCCGACCCGTCGGCGACGCCGGAGTCGACTCGCACGGCCGCAGGCTCGCGCCACAGCAGGATCCTCCCCCCGGTGGGGAGACTGCCGCGCGCGGGATCCTCCGCGTAGACGCGCGCCTCCACGGCATGGCCCTGCACGATCACGTCATGCTGCGCGAAGGGCAGCGCCTCCCCCGCGGCGACGCGCACCTGCATCTCGACGAGGTCGATGCCCGTCACCGCCTCGGTCACCGGGTGTTCGACCTGGAGCCGGGTGTTCATCTCGAGAAAGGCGAATTCGCCGGGGCGTGCGGACGGCACGACGTACTCCACGGTGCCGGCAGAGGTGTAGCCCACCGCACGCGCGAGGCGGACCGCCGAGGCGCACAGCTCTGCGCGGATCGCGGGATCGAGCAGGGGCGATGGAGCTTCCTCGACGACCTTCTGGTGGCGTCGCTGCAGGGAGCACTCGCGCTCTCCGAGGTGGACGATGCTGCCGTGGCCGTCCCCGAGTACCTGCACCTCGATGTGGCGCGGTGTGTCGACGTAGCGTTCGACGAGCAGCCGATCGTCCCCGAACGACGCGGCCGCCTCGCGCCGCGCCCCCGCGATGGCCGCGCGGGCATCGTCACCTCCGCGGACGACCCGCATTCCCTTGCCTCCGCCGCCCGCCGCAGGCTTGAGCAGGGCCGGGTACCCGATCTCCACGATGGCCGCGATGATGTCGTCGTCCTCCATGGCGGGGTCGTGGCGTCCCGGGACGACGGGCACACCCGCGGCGATCGCCGCCTCCTTCGCCGCGATCTTGTCGCCCATGGCCTCGATGACCTCCGGGCTCGGCCCAATGAACACGATGCCGGCATCCCGGCAGGCCCGGGCGAACGCGGGGTTCTCCGACAGGAAGCCGTAGCCCGGGTGGACGGCCTGCGCCTCGCTGCGGATCGCCGCATCGATCACGCGCTCGATGTCGAGGTAGCTCTCGCGTGCCGGCGCAGGACCGATGCGCACGGCCACGTCGGCCAGGCGCACGTGGGGCGCGTCCCCGTCGGCATCGCTGTAGACAGCGACGCCCTCGATATCGAGTCGGGCGAGGGTACGCAGGATGCGCACGGCGATCTCGCCCCGATTGGCGACGAGCACCCGAGCGAACGGCGCAGGACCCTTGCTCACGGTCACATCCGGAAGACGCCGTAGCGGACCGGCGGCAGCGGTGCGTGCCGTGCCGACTCGAGGGCCAGTCCGAGGACGCGGCGCGTCTCGCGCGGGTCGATGACACCGTCGTCCCACAGACGGGCGGTGGCGTAGTACGGCGATCCCTGGGCTTCGTACTGCTCCCGGATGGGGGCGGTGAACTCCGCCTCCTGCTCCGGGGACCAGTCCTCGCCGCGGGCCTCGGCCTGGTCGCGCCGGATCGTGGCGAGGACCGCGGCGGCTTGGTCGCCCCCCATGACCGAGATCCGCGCGTTCGGCCACATCCACAGGAAGCGCGGCGAGTACGCGCGGCCGCACATGGAGTAGTTGCCGGCGCCGAAGGATCCCCCGATGACCACGGTGAACTTCGGCACCCGTGCGCACGCGACCGCCGTCACCATCTTGGCGCCATGCTTGGCGATGCCACCCGCCTCGTAGTCGCGTCCCACCATGAAACCGGAGATGTTCTGCAGGAACACCAGGGGGATGCCGCGCTGGTCGCACAGTTCGATGAAGTGGGCGCCCTTCTGCGCAGATTCGGAGAAGAGGATCCCGTTGTTCGCGATGATGCCGACGGGGTGGCCCTGCAGGCGGGCGAAGGCCGTCACGAGTGTCGTGCCGTACTCCGCCTTGAACTCGGTGTAGTCGCCGGCATCGACGAGGCACTCCAGGACAGCGCGGACGTCGTACGGCGTGCGCGGATCCAGCGGCACGATGTCGAGGAGGTCCTCGGCCGGGCGGAGCGGCTCCCGCGCCGGGAGCGTCTCCCAGGCCGGAGCGGCGTCGGGGGGCAGGGTGGCGACGATCTCGCGGACGATGCGCAGGGCGTGGGCATCGTCGTCGGCGAGGTGGTCCACGACGCCGGAGGTGCGCGCGTGGACGTCGCCTCCGCCGAGTTCCTCGGCGGTGACGACCTCGCCCGTGGCCGCCTTCACCAGCGGCGGGCCGCCCAGGAAGATCGTCCCCTGATCGCGCACGATGACGGTCTCGTCGCTCATCGCGGGGACGTAGGCACCGCCCGCCGTGCAGGACCCGAGCACGGCCGCGATCTGCGGGATGCCCATCGCGGACATCGTCGCCTGGTTGTAGAAGATGCGCCCGAAGTGGTCGCGGTCGGGGAACACCTCGTCCTGCATCGGGAGGAAGGCGCCCCCGGAGTCCACGAGGTACACGCAGGGCAGGCGGTTCTCGCGCGCGATGTCCTGCGCGCGCAGGTGCTTCTTGACCGTCATCGGGTAGTACGTCCCGCCCTTGACGGTGGCGTCGTTGGCGATGATGACGCATAGTCGACCGCTCACCCGCCCGACTCCCGCGATCACGCCCGCGGCCGGAGCGTCCCCTCCGTACATGTCCTCGGCCGCGAGCGGAGCGATCTCGAGGAACGCCGATCCGTCGTCGAGGAGCGCGTCGACCCGCTCGCGGGGCAGGAGCTTGCCCCGGGATGCATGCCGCTCCCGGGCCGCCTCGGGGCCTCCCGCAGCCGCGCGCTCGCGGCGCTGGCGGAGTTCCTCGAGGAGAGGGGAGAAGGCGGTGCCGTGCACGGGACCTCCCCTCGCCAGTTAACGATCGTTCACTGTACCCGGGGCCGCGGGGTCGTCGCAAGGGCGGACAGGGCCATGGACCTCAGCAGCGCGGCCATCTCCGGACGGGTGAGACGGGCGCTGTGCGGCGTGGAGTTGATGAGCCCGAACACCGCATGAGCGCCGGCGCGCGCGCGATCGGGCGTCACGTCGTGCACCTCCTGGAGGGCGTCGACCCACAGGTCGACGTACTGCGCCTGCAGGCGACGTACCAACCGGCGATCCGCGTCGGGGACGGCGTCGAGGTCGCGTGACTGCACGGCGATGAGATCGGGCTGGTCGAGGGCGAAGTCCACGTGGAACTCCACGAGGGACTCCAGCGTCTCCCGTGCCCCCCGCGCGCTGAGCGCGCGCTCGCGCCCACCCGCGAGGAGCCGCTCGCTGATGTCGACGAGCATCGCGGAGAGGATGGCCTCCTTGCCGGGGAAGTAGCGGTACAGCGCCGGCCCGCTCACCCCGAGGGCAGCCCCGAGCTCGTCCATCGAGACCCCGTGGAAGCCGGAGCGGGCGAACATCCCCGAGGCGAGGGCGAGGATCTCCTCGCGGCGCGCGTCCCGATCCGACACCCCGCCAGGGTACGGCGCGCCCGTCCCCGTGGGGCCGCTGACGGGGGTGTGGCCTCCCCGGTCACTTCCGACCGCCGTGTCACACTGGGGCGCGTCAGGATCGAGTGGGGGCCGAATGGACAACACGGGCCGCTTCCTCATGGGAGCGGGCGTCGTCGTGATGCTGCTCAGCGCCACGGCGATCGCTGCCGCGTCCCAGCCTGCCGACTGGATCCCCGCGGCGGAGGAGCGCGCGACGTTCTCCGCCTGCGTCAGTGCGGACAACAAGATTCGCCTCGTCCTCGGGGACGAGCCGTGCCTGGAGGGCGAGGTGCGCGTGGCGTGGGACACCCCGGTGCCCATCGACGCTCCCGTCGTGGCCGGGCCCATGGGCCCGCAGGGTCCGCCCGGTCCCACCG
>CAIVWG010000053.1 GCA_903909555.1 uncultured bacterium
CCGGTGGGAATGAGCGCCCCGCGGCCGCGGTCGCCCGGGGTCACGGTGACGTCGACGCCCCAGGGGGCGGCGTCGCGCAGGTGAGCGACGAGAGCCGCCCTCGCCTCAGCAGGCTCGACGCCCGGGGGAATCCGCAGGGAGACCTTGGCCCGCGCGTGCGGGATCACGGCGTTGATCGCCCCCTCGACGCGCGGAGCGTCGATGCCGATGACGCTGGCGGACGGCCGGGTGATGAGGCGATCGGCCAGCGGTCCCGTGCCCAGGAGCGGCTGGTCGGGGCGCAGGCCGAGCTCTGCGCGGTACTCCGCCTCGTCGACCGGTTCGCCGGTCCACGCGAAGCCAGGGAGGATCACGGTGTCGCCGTTTGCATCGCGGAGGCTGTCGAGGATGCGGATGAGCGCGAGCAGCGCGTCGGGCGCGGGGCCGCCGTACATCCCGGAGTGCGCGGGGCCGGGCAGGGTGCGCACGTCGACGACGCAGTCCACCAGACCGCGCAGGGCCGTGACCAGCGTCGGCTGCCCGAGCGAGCGATTGCCGACGTCGGCAATGACGACGGCATCCGCTTGCACGACCTCGGGGTGCTCGAGCACGAAGTCGGCGAGCGGCCCGCTGCACTCCTCCTCGCCCTCGATGAGCACGGTGACATCGACGGGAAGCTCGCCCAGCACTGCCCGGATGGCCGCGAGCGCGCCGGCGTGCATCACGATGCCGCTCTTGTCGTCGGCGGCACCGCGGCCGTAGAGGCGACCGTCGCGCTCGGTCGGCTCGTAGGGCGGCGAGTGCCATTCCTCAACGTCGCCCTCCGGCTGGACGTCGTAGTGCGCGTAGAGCAGCACCCGAGGTGCGCCCTCGCGCGGCGCGCGGCCGACGACCGCGGGCTCACCTCCCGTGACGTCGAGAAGACTGCACGCGAGGCCTGACGACTCGAGGATGCGCGCCGTCTCGGCCGCGGCTTCACGGACCGGCTCGCGTGGGAAGCCCGCGAATGCGCACGAGGGGATGCGCACCAACGCCTCGAGGTCGGCGCGCACGCGCGGCATCACGTCGCGCACGGCCGAACGCAGGGACTCCGCGAGCGCCAGCTGGTCGATGGTCGTTGGCTCCGTCACCCCGCCAGGGTATGCGCCGATGATGTCCGGCGTTAGGCGTATGCCCCCGGTGGGGCGCCAGGGCCGCGTGCCTGACCCGCGCGGTCGAGAGTCACGGGGAAGGTGCGCCCACCCGGAGGAACCCCCGGGGGGACGTCGTCCCAGGCGACGACGGGTATCGCCCGGACAATGCCGGCCAGCGGACCAGCGGGCCGGAAGTCTCCGGCCTCGGGCGCTCGCAGGAGTGGCCGAACAGAGTTGACACGATTGAGCGAGCGGTACAGAGCCTCGTTGCACGTGGGGTTCCCGTCGGCACAGCCGGCACCCATCCCGCTGGGATGGTCAGGCGCGCCGTCCCAGATGACGTTGCCCTCGATCCGCAGGTCGTCGTCGAACCGCGTCGGCACTGCCACGTTGCTTCCCGTCTGCCAGCGGCCCGAGTACGGTCCCGCGAGCTGGAGATGCTGCCATCGCGTCGACGCCCCGTCGGGATTGAGGATGAGGTTGTTCATGACGTACACGTGGCGATTGGGGATGCGGACGAAGTTGGATCCGTCGTCGACCCGCGTCGTGCCCCAGCCGCCCGCCCGCAGGTACTCCGAGCAGCGCTCTCGCCCTTCGTCTCCCGGCCGCCCGTCACAGGACCGCCCGCCCGGGACGAACTCGAGGAGGTGCGAGCGCGACCCCACGCGATAAAGCGTGTTGTGGGCGATGAGGACATGGAAGCCTCCGTTCACCCCCAGCCCGGCACCCTGGGTGTCGTGGACGACGTTGTTCACCACCGCGACGTCGTACGCCTCGTAGTGCAGCCAGGGCGACACCATGAACTGGAACCCGGTGCCTTGACCGGCGGTGAAGCCCCCGGTGCCGCAGTCATGGATCTCGTTGCCGACGACCCGGATGTAGGCCGAGCCGCCCTTCGCATAGGCGCACCAGTCCTCGGCGTCGTGGATCACATTGTCTCGAAGGCTGCCGTACTGCACGGCCACGAAGTCGACGGCATTGTCCGACGCGCCCGAGATGTCGCTGCGCTCGATGTGAACGTGACGCGACTGGTTCACCTTGACGAGGTCGCCGATCGCCCCGCTGTCGGCGGGCATCCCGCGGATCGTCGTCCCTCGGATGAGCACGTGATCGCAGCGCTCGCAGTGGAACGCATCGCCCTCCCGTGAGCGCAGGGTGAGGTTGAGCAGGTAGAGGTAGCGCACGTCGAAGACGTTGAGGGCCGGCAGAGTCACGGTGCCGGGACCGTCAGCGGCCTGAAGGATGATCGGATGTCGGCGCGTCCCATGGCGCGATTCCAGGTAGTTCGGCACGTCCTCCGCGCCGAGGATGCCGGGCGTGATGCGAATGCGCACCCCACGTGTGAGGGGGCTGCCCTGGGGGATCCGGCGCCAGGCCTCCGCCAGCGTGCGCAGGGCCGTAGCGCGCGTGCGGCCGTCCGCGGCGTCCGATCCGGCGCGCGGGTCGACCCAGACCGTCCGCGTGCGCACGGTCCCCATCGCGTACGGCGCTTCCAGGGCGGCCAACGCGGCCTCATGCGCGGCATTCGGAGCCACATCGGAGAGTGCGGTGGAGCCCGAGACCGACGGCGACGCCCACACTCCCAGCGCCGAGAGCAGCATGACGCACACGGCGATCGTGACGACGACCCGACGGGGAGCCCGTCCGGACTGCGCTCCCCGCTGGGCCAGCCGGCGCATCCGCCAGAGTGCCACGCTCACGATGACGAGGACCGGCACGGCGACACAGATGAGGAGAAGCGGGCTGCGGTTGATGATGCCTTCACGCGCGCCGAGAGCTCCCACGACGAGCGTGATGAGCACGGTGCGCCCCCACGCCAGGCGTGTGCGGCTGGTGGGGTCGTCGTAGAGCGCGGCGCTCACGGTCTTGGACAGGAGGTCAGCCTTCCACGAGCAGGACCACGGCGATGGCAACGGCGAGAGCCACAAAGGCGATCCCCAGGAACGGCGCGACCCGGCTGCGCGGCAGCGGCGATCCCGCGCGCATGGCATTCTCCGTCTGGTTCCAGCGAAACACGCCGACGACGGCGACGATCGCGCCGAGCGCGATCGTGCCCAAGGCGATGAAGCGCACCGCATCTCCGCCCTTGCCGACCGCCACGAACTGGTCGAGGGCGACGCCTCCCGCCACGAGCGCGAGGCCGGTGCGCATCCAGGCGAGGAACGTGCGCTCGTTGGCCAGGATGAAGCGGTAGTCGACCTCCGGACCCTCTTCGGCCATCTCGCCTCCCGTCATTCTCGCTGCGGGCCCATCAGCTCCGCTTCGCTGCGGGCCCATCAGCTCCGCTTCGCTGCGGGCCCATCAGCTCCGCTTCGCTGCGCGGGCCGACTCCCGGCGGGCCGCCTTCTCCGCGCGCACCCGCCGCTCGATCGCCTCGGCTTCTTCCAGGGTCGGCGCCGAGCCACCCAGGCGCGCGGGGACATACCAGGGGGAGCCCTCGTAGGGATATCGGCTCACGGTCACGTCGAGGAGCTCGCGCATCCGGTCGCGAAGTTCCTCGGTGAGGGCGTCGTAGTCGTCCCCGAGGTGGGGGTGCATCGGCGCACCCACGGTGATGGCGACGGTGGTCCCCCGCGATAAGTCGCGGTGGTCGTAGGACAGGATGCGCGCTCCCCCGAAGACGCACATGGGGATGAGCGGCACGTCGGCCGTCGCGGCGATGCGCACAGCGCCCGACTTGATCTCCTTGACGTCCATCGAGCGGCTCATCGTGGCCTCCGGGAAGATGCCCACGAGCTCTCCCGCCCGGAGGTACGCCACGGCCGTGTCCAGTGACTGGGCACCGTGCTCGCGGTCGACGGGGATGTGGTGCATGCCCTTCATCAACGGCCCGCCGAGCCAGTGCCGGAAGACCGAGTCCTTCGCCATGAAGCGGACCAGGCGCTTGCCCCGGAGGTCGGCGGGCTTCCCGGCGAGGGCGAAGTCGAGGAAGCTCGTGTGATTGATGGCGAGCAGGGCACCCCCGGCTCGAGGGATGTTCTCCTCCCCCACGATGTCGAAGCGCACGCCCAGGCTCGCGAAGACTCCCCGGGCGAAGCCGATGATCGGCCGGTACGTCGGATCCCGGCGGAAGGGCGCGCCGCGGGACGCCGACTCGGCGGGGGGCAGGCCGGCGGGGGGCGAGCCGGCGGGGGAAGGGGCGTCAGGCACGGTCGTGACGCTACCCCGTGGCCGTAGGGCAGGCTATGGCCGTGGCCGATCCCGCAACGAACGGCGAGCCCGGAGTCGACGAACTCGTGCTCGACCTCGGGCGCGCCCAGCTGGCCGCGGGCTATCCGGTAGACGATGTCTCCGACACCCTGGGCAAGGTGGCGCGCGCCTACGGGCGACCCGACCTCAACGTGGTCGTCCTGCCGGACGCGATCCTGGTGGACGACCCGCGCACGGGGCGCGCCCGGGCGATCCCCCAGGGGCCCAACAGCCTGCGCCTGGACCAGGCGGCCATCGTGCACGAGATCGCGAGCAAGGCCCGGCGAGGCGAGATCGATCCCGCCGAGGGCATTCGCGAGCTGGAGAGCCTGCCGTCGCAGAAGCCGCGCTTCCCTGCCTGGGTGTCGATCCTGGGATACGGGGTCGCCTCCGCGGGCTTCGCTCTCGTCTTCCGGATCAGTCCCTGGGGGGTGGGCCTCGCCGCCCTCGGCGGCATCTTCGTCGGGTGGCTCATGTTCCTCACCCGAACCCGCCCGAACCTCGCTCCCCTCGTGCCGCCCCTCGCCGCGACCGTCTGCTCGTTCGCCATCTTCGGCTTCGCGAACCTGCTCGATAACGGCGTGCAGCCGCTGCGCGTGGTGGCCGCGCCGCTGATCACGCTGATCCCGGGTGCAGCCCTCACGCGCTCGACGCAGGAGCTCGCGAGCGGCCACATCATCTCCGGGGCGTCGCGTCTCGTGGCCTCGATCGTGCAGATCCTCATGCTCGTGTTCGGCGTCATGGTGGGCGCGATCCTGGCCAAGGTGTCGCCGTACGACATCACCGACCTCACCGAGCAGCGCCTGCCCCTGTGGGTGGCGTGGCTGGGGGCCGCGGTCTACGCGATCGGTCAGGCCATGGCGTTCAACGAACCACGGGGAGCCCTGACGTACGTCGTCCTCCTGCTGCTCATGGCGTTCAGCATCCAGCAGGCGGTGTCGTTGTGGATCGACTCCGTCCTCGCCGCGGGCGTCGCCGCCGGAGCTGCCCTGTTCGTCGCCATCGTCATCCAGGATCGAACGCGCGCGGGGATACCGGCGTTCGTGCTGTTCTCACCCGTCTTCTGGCTGCTCGTCCCCGGGTCCCTCGGATTCATCGGGCTCACGCAGGCGATCGCCGGAACCGACGGCAGCGAGGCAGCCCCCGTCCCGGGCGAGACGATCTCCCTGGACACCCTCGACTTCGGGGGCTCGGGTGACGTGCTCCTCCTCACCGGGGCCTCCATCATCGCGATCACCATCGGCATGCAGATCGCCTCGATCGCGGGGCGCCTGGTCCGCAAGATCCCCGACCTGCCGACGATCCCGCTGCCTGGCGTGAAGCTCGACTGAGGCCCCCGGCGTCAGAGGGCGTCGAAGACGCCGAGGCCGATCCGCTGCCCCATGACGGCGTGCCCCATCGCATTCGGGTGGTAGTAGTTCCCGTTGAACGGCGGCGCCTGCCAGGCCGGGTAGATCTGCCACGGCGACTGCGGGTCGCGGACCATCGCGTCGAAGTCGATGACGGCGTCGAAGGCACCGCTCGTGCGAATCCACTCGTTCACCGCCTGGCGTGACGTCTCCTGCACGGTGCCGGGCTGCTTGCCCATGGGGATCAGGGTCCCGCCGATCACGGGGATACCTCTCGCCCGGGCTCGGTCGATGATGTTCTGCATCGCCGCGATCACCTGATCGGGTGGGCTGGGCGGGGCGAAGGCGCCACCGCCGATGTCGTTGGTCCCCTCGAGCAGGACGATCGCGCGGATGCCCGGCATGGAGAGGGCATCGCGCCACAGCCGATCGACCGCGGGAGGTCCGCAGCAATTGCCGTTGGCCTCGTAGGGATTCTGCTGGTCGCTCACGGTGTTGCCGGAGATCGAGGCGTTCGACACCGACAGGCGCCGATGGGCGGGGAGGGCGGCGAGTCGCGTCGCGAGGATGTCGGTCCAGCGCTGCCCCGGCGGCCCGTACGCCATCCATCCCTCGCTCACGGAGTC
>CAIVWG010000054.1 GCA_903909555.1 uncultured bacterium
GATGCGGTGAGGCGCCCGCGCCGCAGCCCTACCTGGCCGACGTCCATCTTGGGATCGCAGTGCAGGCCGAGGACGTACTCCGCGCCGGCGACCCAGCCCTCCTCGACAACGGCCACGGCGCCCCCCGGCACGGCCTCCTCGGCCGGCTCGAACACCAGGCGCACCGTCCCGGCGAATCCCTCGACCTCGGCCAGCTCACGCAGCACGAGCCCCGCGCCGAGGACGATCGCGGTGTGGGCGTCGTGGCCGCACGCGTGCGAGACGCCCTCGTGCCGGGAGCGGTACGGCGACGCCGACAGATCGTCGGTGGCCAGGGCGTCGATGTCGGCCCGCAGCACGACGAGCGGGCCGGGCGCCGTCCCTGCGATGTCGCAGACCAGGCCTGTCCCGATGCCGAGCCGCCTCGGGGACAGGCCCGCCTCCTCGAGTCGCTCCACGAGCAGTGCCGTGGTCGCGAACTCCCGATAGGACAATTCGGGGTAGGTGTGGAGGCGGCGGCGTACGTCGATGAGTTCGTCGTCGAACCCCGACGCGAGCGCGTCGATCATGGTGGTCACGCGCGATCGGGCTCCGCGAGGTCGGCGAGCATCTCCTCGCGCAGGGTGCCCACGAGTTCGTCCAGGCCCAGGCCCTCGTCGACCAGCCTGCGCTGGCGGACGTAGCTGGGGCCGCGCTCCGCGATGACGTTCAGGTCCGACAGCTCCGAGGCGCAGTCGAGCCGCTCCGCGATCGGCATCAGGTCGGCGACGAGCTCCGCGACGACCGCGCGAAGGGGCTGGGTGCGCCCGCTGTCGTCGACCACGAGGTCGGCATCGACGCCGTAGCGGGCGGCTCGCCACTTGTTCTCGCGGCGGACCCACACACGCGACACGGGCGGGGTCTCACCGGCATCCATCACGTCGTCGAAGGACTGCACGAGGCACTGGGCGAGCGCCGCCATGGCGCACGTCTCCCACAGCGTCGGCATCGCATCGCACATGCGCAGTTCGACGGTGCCGTATCCCGGGTGCGGGCGGATGTCCCACCACACCTCGCGGACGCTGTCGATGGTCCCCGCGTTGATGAGCGTGTCGAGGAAGTCGTTGAACTCCGCCCAGCTGCCCAGCTCCGGGGGCAGACCGGTGGTGGGCATCGCCTCGAAGACCTTGGTGCGGATGGAGGCCATGCCGGTGTCCTGGCCGTGCCAGTAGGGGCTGGACGACGAGAGGGCGAGGAAGACCGGGAGATAGCCCGACAGCGCGTTGACCGTGGCGACGGCCTTCTCGCCGGAGCGGACGCCGACGTGGACGTGCACGCCGTGCGTGGTGAGCTGTCGCGCGGGCCAGGCGATCCTGTCGACCAGGCGCTGGTAGCGCTCGCCGTCGGTGAGGTCGAGCTCGTACCACGGCGTGAAGGGATGGTGACCCGTGGCGATGAAGCCCGCGCCCCGGGACTCCAGGGCCTCCTGGACCTCGAGCATCGTCTCGGCGAGGTCGTCACGCGCCTGGGCGACGGTCTCGCAGACTCCGGTGATCACCTCGATGGTGCACTGGAAGAGCTCGGGCTTCGCCTTGGGATGCTCCCCGCCCGGATGCGCGGCGCTGAGCTCGGCAAGGACCTCGGGGGCGATGCAGAGCAGGCTGCCCTTCTCGACGTCCACGAGCTGCAACTCGACCTCGATGCCGAGGGTGGGACGCGGTGAGGCGGCGAACTCGATGGCCATGTCTCACAGAGTAGGCGCCCGCCGGCGTCTCCGTGGGGGGGTTGACGGAGACGCCGGGCGGGCGCAGGCGACCCAGGCCTTACGCCCTACTCCTGGGCCGCGAGCGTGAGGTCGAACGTGCGCTCCTGGCCGTCGCGCTCGACGGTGATCGTCACCGTCTCGCCCGGGGCCAGCGCGCGGATGTCGACGATGAGATCGGTGGCGTCCTGCACGGGCACGTCGTTCAGGGCGATGATGACGTCGTCGGTGAGGAGTCCCGCCGCGGCAGCCGGGCCCCCTGCGCTGACGTCAGCCACCCGAGCCCCCGGGCCCGCATAGTCCATCGCGAGCTGCACGCCGATGATCGGCGTCGAGGACGATCCGGTGGAGATGATCTCCGACGCGATGCGCTGGGCCGTATCGATGGGGATGGCGAAGCCGAGCCCGATCGAGCCCGCGCCGCCGCCCATGCCATTGCCCATGGACATGATGGCGGAGTTAACGCCGATGACGGCGCCGTTGCCGTCGACGAGCGGGCCGCCGGAGTTGCCGGGGTTGATCGCCGCATCGGTCTGGATGGTCTCGCGGATCATGTAGCCGTCCTCTGTCTGCAGAGGCCTGCCCAGGCCCGAGACGATCCCAGTGGTGA
>CAIVWG010000055.1 GCA_903909555.1 uncultured bacterium
CGTGTCCGCGTTGACGTTGAGAGCCACCCCGTCCCCGTCAGGGGCCACGGTCGAGACGACCGGGATGCGCCCGTCATCGAGCAGGTCCTCGACGAAGTCGGGCTCGACGGCCACGACGTCACCGACCAGTCCCAGGTCCACGTGCGCTCCGTCGATGACGGTGCCCCGCCGCTCCGCGAGGAACAGCCCCGCGTCCTCGCCCGAGAGGCCGACCGCGTAGGGACCGTGCGCATTGATGAGCGTGACGATCTCCCGCTGGACCTGGCCGGTGAGGACCATCCGCACGATGTCCATCGCCTCCGGGGTGGTGACACGCAGCCCGCCGCGGAACTCGCTGGCCACGCCGAGCCGGTCGAGCATGCGGGTGATCTGGGGGCCGCCGCCATGGACCACGACCGGCCGAATCCCCGCCAGGCGCAGGAAGACTACGTCCTCCGCGAACGCCGCCTGCAGTGCCGGATCGGTCATGGCGTTCCCGCCGTACTTCACGACCACCGTCGCGCCCGCGAGCCGCTCCAGCCACGGGAGCGCCTCGGCGAGCACGGAGGCCTTGTCACGGGCCGACGCCGCGGTCATGTCGAGTACGCCGAGTTCTCGTGGACGTAGGCCGCGGTGAGGTCGTTGGTCCACACCGTCGCGGCGGATTCGCCTGCCTGCAGGTCGATGGTGAGTGTGACCTCCCGCGACGACATGTCCACCAGGGACCGATCCTCGCCCACGCCCCCCGCGCGGCACACCCAGACGCCGTTCATCGCCACATCCACGGTGTCCGGCTCGAATGCGGCGGTGGTCGTGCCCAGGGCCGAGAGCACCCGACCCCAGTTCGGATCCTCGCCGTGAATGGCGCACTTGAGGAGGTTCGACCGCGAGACCGCGCGGGCGGCCTCGAGGGCGTCGTCCTCGCTGGCCGCGTGGACCACGTCGATGCGAATGTCCTTGCTGGCGCCCTCCGCGTCGCGGATGAGCTGGAGCGCGAGGTCCTGGCACACCGCGGTCACGGCCGCGGCGAGCTCGGCGGCTCCCGGTGTCACCCCCGAGGCTCCGCTGGCGAGGAGGAGCACCGTGTCGTTGGTCGACATGCATCCGTCCGAGTCGATGCGGTCGAAGGTCATCCTCGTGGCCGACCGCAGGGCAGGCTCGAGGGTCGCGGCATCGGCGACCGCGTCGGTGGTGAGCACGACGAGCATCGTCGCGAGCCCGGGGGCGAGCATGCCCGCGCCCTTCGCCATCCCGCCCACGATGAAGCCCTCGCGTTCGACGACCGCGGTCTTGGGCACGGTGTCGGTCGTCATGATCGCCACGGCCGCATCATCGCCTCCGCCCGCGGCGAGGGCACCGACGGCGACCTCGATGCCGGGGAGGAGTCGATCCATGGGCAGCCGCTGCCCGATCAGGCCCGTCGAGCACACCGCGATCTCGCCGGCACCGGTGTCCCGACCGGCACGCCGAAGGGAGTCGGCGACGTGCTCGGCGGTGCGATGGGTATCGGCGAATCCCTCCGCCCCGGTGCAGGCGTTGGCGCCGCCCGAGTTCAGCACGACGGCGTGGAGCTCGCCGTCGAGCACGGCCTGACGCGACCACAGGACCGGCGCGGCAGGGAAACGGTTGGAGGTGAACACTCCGGCGGCGGACTGAAGCGGCCCGTCGTTGACCACGAGCGCGACGTCCGGGCGTCCCGAGGCCTTGAGCCCCGCAGTGACGCCGGATGCGCGGAAGCCCCGCGCCGCCGTGACGCTCACGGCGCCACCCCGGAGGACACGAGGCCGGAATCCTCCGGCAGTCCGAGCATGAGGTTCGCGTTCTGCAGTGCCTGGCCGGCCGCGCCCTTGACGAGGTTGTCCAAGGCGCTGATGACGATGGCGCGCCCCGTGCGCCGGTCGGCCGCAGCCTGGACGTGCACCGCGTTGCCCCCCACGGTGGCGGCGGTCTGGGGCCAGGAGCCCGGGGGCAGGACGCGCACGAAGGGCTCGCCCGCGTAGGTCGCCCGGAGGCACTCGTGCAGGTCGTCGGTCGTCACGCCGTCGGACAGGTCCGCGGTGGACGTCGCCAGGATGCCGCGGGGCATCGGGGCGAGCAGGGGCGTGAAGGACACGCGGACATCGCGGCCGGACGCATGGGCGAGTGCCTGCTCCATCTCCGGGGTGTGCTGGTGGACGCCGCCGGCCTTGTACGCCGACATGGACCCCATCACCTGCGAGGCAAGCAGCGACTCGGTCGGCGTGCGCCCCGCGCCCGACGTTCCCGAGGCGGCGACGACCGTGACGAGGTCATCGACGAGTCCTTCGGCGAGGAGCGGGGCCATGGCCAGGGTCACCGCGGTGGGATAGCAGCCGGGGTTCGCCACGCGGCTCGCCTCGGAGATCTGCGCCCGGGCTCCGGGCAGTTCGGGCATGCCGTAGACCCAGTGGCCCGCGTACGAGTCGTTGTAGAACGCCCTCCACGCGGATTCGTCGCGCAGCCGGAAGTCCGCGCCGAGATCCACCACGAGGCGATCCGGGGGCAGCCGTCGGGCGAGCGCAGCCGACTCGCCGTGCGGAAGCGCGAGGAAGACCAGGTCGGCATCGCCGAGCGCGTCCGCGTCCGCCGCGATGAGAGGGACGTCCGCGAGGGCGGGAAGATGCGGATGGACGTCGCCCACCGTGCGCCCGGCCGAACTCGCCGCCACCACGCCGATCTGCACCCCCGGGTGCCCGAGGAGGAGTCGCAGCAGCTCTCCGCCGGCGTACCCGGAGGCGCCGGCCACGGCGACGACGGGGGTCATGCGGCCATTATACGCATACACGCATACCCCGTCAGGAGCCCCGGAGCACCGCCCCGTGCCGACGGCCCGCCTCCGCGACGGCAGCGGAGCGGGCCGCGACGATGTCGTCGGCGGAGAGGGTGCGATCCCCGGCGCGGAACCTCAGGGCGAAGGCCAGCGATCGATGGCCCGCGGGGACCTGGGGGCCGACGTACACGTCGAAGAGGCGGACGTCCTCGCAGATCTCCCCGGCTCCCTCCCGCAGCGCTGCCTCGACGTCAGCCACCGGGACCGCATCGGCGACGACGAGCGCGACATCCTCCTTCGCCACCGGGTGGGTGCTGAACCGTGGCGCCGGGGCGACATCCCGGGCCCGGGCCTGCAGCGCATCGAGGTCCATCTCGACGGCGCAGGTGCGCGGTGGAATGTCGTACGCGGCGATGACCCGCGGATGGAGTTCGCCAGCGTGACCGATGACGGTGCCCCCGACGCTCAGGGTCGCGGTGCGTCCCGGGTGGAACGGCGCATCAGCGCCCTGGGCCACGTCGAGCTCGGCACCCACAGACTCCGCGACGACACGGGCGATCTCCAGCGCGTCCGACCAGGTCGCGGGCCGCGCGGGTCCCCACCAGCCGGCTGCCTCGCGATCCCCCAGGAGCACGGCGGCCAGGTGGTAGGGCTGGGCGGGCAGCAAGGCCTCGAGCGCCGTGAGGTCGTCGTCGGCCGGGCGTCGGTCGACGCCGGGGCGCGGCGGGTCGGTCACTCCGGCGGCGTCCTGCCCGTCACGCAGCACGAAGACGCGGCCGATCTCGCCCAGCGCCACGCTGTCGGATCCCCGGGAGAGATTGCGTCGCGCGGCCGACAGCAGCCCGGGAAGCAGCGTGGTGCGCAGGAGGGGCTGCTCCTCGCTCAGCGGGTTGGCCAGCAGCGGCGCGCGCCGGCGCGCATCCCCGGCGGGGAGAAGGAGGCCGTCGAGGTCGGCCACGCCGATGAACGGATAGGTGAGCACGTCGACGACTCCGGCGCTGGCGAGCGCGCGCGCCGCGCGAGCGCGCAGGCGCTGCTCGCGGCTGAGGCCGTAGCCCGCCGGTGCCATGGGCAGGCGTGACGGGAGCGCGTCGTAGCCGACGAGGCGCACGACCTCCTCGACGAGGTCCGCGGGGTCGGTGAGGTCGGGACGCCAGGGAGGCACGGTCACGGCGAGGTCCCGGTCCCCCTCGACCTCGCAGCCGACGGCCTCGAGCAGGCGGCGCACCTCGCTCGCCTCGATGGGCATGCCCGCCGTGCGCTCCGGCAGGTCGACGGCCATGTCGATGACCGTCGGCCGGTAGGGAGCCTCCCAGGCCGTGAGCCCGGCGTAGGTACCGCCGCCGTACTCCAGCAGGAGCGCGGCAGCGCGGGCGGAGGCGTACGGCGCCAGCACCCGATCGACACCGCGCTCGAAGCGTCGGGACGCCTCGCTGGACAGCCGGTGCCGTCGCGCGGTACGAGCGACCGCGGTCGGCACGAAGCGCGCGGCCTCGAGGAGGATGTCCGTGGTGCGCTCGTCGATCTCCGTGGTGAGACCGCCCATGGTCCCCGCGAGCCCGATGACGCCGGAGTCGTCGCGGATGACGACGTCCTCAGGGTCAAGTGCGCGCTCGACATGGTCGAGCGTCTCCAGGCGGTTGTCGTCTCCGGCCCGACCGGCACGCAGCGCGCCCGCGACCTTGGCGCCGTCGAAGGCATGCAGGGGCTGACCCAACTCGAGCATCACGTAATTCGTGACGTCGACGGCGAGAGAGACCGGCCGCATCCCGCAGGCGATGAGGCGCTGGCGCATCCACTCCGGCGTCGGGGCCTGGGGATCGAAGCCGACAATCCTGCGCAGCGTGAACAACTCGCACATCGAGGGATCGTCCACGCCGCATGCTCTCGGCTCCCCGCCGGTGGGCGCGGGCAACGGGACGAGCTGGGTGCCGGGATCGACGAAGGCCAGCCCGAAGGCGATCGCGACCTCGCGCGCCACCCCGCGCACGGAGAGCGCGTATCCCCGATCCGGGGTCACCGCGATGTCGAGGACCTCGTCGCCGATGCCGAGGAGCGCGCCGGCATCCTCGCCCACGGTGCCCTCCGTGAGCACGATGATGCCCGAGTGGTCCTCTCCGAGCCCGAGCTCGCGCTCGGAGCAGATCATCCCGTCCGAGACATGCCCGTAGGTCTGGCGTGCGGCGATGCGGAAGTCCCCCGGGAGGACTGTCCCCGGCAGCGCCACCACGACCAGGTCCCCGCTCACGAAGTTGCGCGCGCCGCAGACGATGCCGCGCACTCCGCCACGCGCGGGACCGACATCCACCTGGCACCAGCGGATGGGCTTCTTGAACTCCGTCAGCTCCTCGATGGAGACCACGCGGCCCACGATGAGCTCGCCCACGACGCCCGCGCCGAGGGTCTCAACGGACTCGACCTCGAGCCCGGCCGCGATGAGCTTGGCCGCCACCGCCCGGCCGTCCGCGTCGTCGGGGAGGGCCACGAGATCGCGGATCCAGGACAGGGGAACGCGCATCAGACCTCGACCCCGAAGGCCTCGGTGAAGCGCACGTCGCCCTCCACCATGTCACGCATGTCGGTGACCCCGTGGCGGAACATCAGGGTGCGCTCTACGCCCATGCCGAAGGCGAAGCCGGAATAGCGATCGGTGTCGATGCCCGCGGCCCGCAGGACCCGGGGGTTCACCATGCCGCAGCCGCCCCACTCGATCCATCCCTCGCTCCCGCACGTGCGGCAGGGCGCGTCGGGGTTGCCGACGGACGCCCCGCGGCAGACGAAGCACTCCAGGTCGAGTTCCGCGCTCGGCTCGGTGAAGGGGAAGTAGGAGGGGCGCAGCCTGATGTGGACGCCCGCGCCGAACATCGCCTCGGCGAGGTGCTCCAGCGTCCCCCGCAGGTGCGCCATCGTGATGCCCTCATCGACCGCCAGCCCTTCGATCTGGTGGAAGACCGGGGTGTGGGTGGCGTCGAGCTCGTCGGTCCGGAAGACGCGGCCCGGGGCGACGACGTAGATCGGCAGATCGCGGGCGAGCATGGCTCGCAGCTGGATGGGCGACGTCTGGGTGCGCAGCACCACACCGCTGCTCTCGTTTCCGACGAAGAAGGTGTCCTGCATCGTGCGAGCCGGATGATCCGGCGGGACATTGAGCGCATCGAAGTTGAACCACTCGGCCTCAGCCTCGGGGCCCTCCGCGACCTCGTATCCCATCGCGATGAACACGTCGCACATGCGTTCCATGAGTGTCGTGAGCGGGTGCCGCGCACCCCTGCGGGACCGACGCGTGGGGAGCGTGACGTCGACAGCCTCCTCCACGAGAACGCGCGCATCGCGTTCTGCCTCGAGGTCCGCCTGCCGGGAGTCGAGGGCGTCGCGCACGGACGCGCGAGCAGCGCCCATCCGCTTGCCCGCCTCGGCTTTCGCCGCGGGAGGGAGGGCCGCGATCTCTCGATTCGCGAGGGCCAGGGGCGAGCGGTCTCCCGCGTGCGCCAGTCGCACGGCCTTGAGCTCGCCGAGATCGGGCGCCGCGGCGATGGCCGCGAGCGCCTCCGCCACCATGGAATCGACCGCCTCGGCCTCCAGGGAGGCAACTCCCACGGGGTCGTACGGGTTGTTGGGCGCGGACATCACTCCCCCGCGATGAGCCGCAGCAGGACCTCGACGTTGTCCTCGACGGAGGCGGTGCCGTCCAGGCGCACGTCGGGGTGCTCCGGCGGCTCGTACTCCTGGCCGATGCCGGTCATGTTGGGGAGCGATCCGGACTGGGCCTTCGCGTACAACCCCTTGGGGTCACGCACCGCGCACATCTCCACGGGAGTGTCGACGTACACCTCGAGGAAGTCCTCCCCCTCGAAGATCTCCCGGGCGGCGCGTCGGTCTGCCCGGAACGGGGAGATGAGCGCCACGATCACGATGAGCCCGGCCTCGACCATGAGGCGCGCGGCCTCGGCGACCCGGCGGACGTTCTCGGCCCGGTCCTCGGGGGTGAATCCGAGGTCCTTGTTGAGGCCCGTGCGGACGTTGTCGCCGTCGAGGACGAACGTGTGCATCCCGAGCGCGTGCATGCGCCGCTCCAGCGCGTCGGCGATCGTGGACTTGCCCGAGCCCGACAGCCCTGTCAGCCAGACCACCCGCGGCTGCTGGTGCTTGAGGCGGGCGCGCGCCTCCCTGTCCACCTCGTAGTCGTGCGGCACCACGTTGAGGGAGCGCCGCAGCGCATGGGTGACCATTCCCGCAGCGACGGTGTCCGCGGACACCCGGTCGATGAGGAGGAATCCCCCCGTGTCCCGGCACGCGGAGTAGACGTCCATGGGCACCGGAGTGTCGGTGGCGATCTCGACGCGGCCGATGTCGTTCATGTCGAGCACGCGCGCGGCGAGCTGCTGGCCGGTCACGACATCGCGCCGGTGACGCACCACCGTGACCGTCGCGGGAATCGTCCGCGGGCCCACGGCCAGGAGGTAGGAGCGACCGTGCATGAGGGGCTCCTCGCCCACCCAGACCACGTCCGCGGAGAACCGGTCGGCAGGCTGCGGCCACGCCGTCGAGCCGTCCGGAGTGGTCCCGGCGGCCGCGAGGAGGTCTCCGCGGGTCACGTCCACCTCGCGGTCCAGCGTGATCGTGACGGCGTCACCGGCAGCCGCTTCGGCCAGGTCACCGGCGAACCCGACGATGCGCTCTACGCGGGCCGTCTGCCCCGAGTCCGCGACGACGATCTCGTCCCCCGGGCGCACCGAGCCCGCCGCGACGGTTCCCGCGTATCCGCGGAAGTTGCCCTCCGCGCGCACGATGAACTGCACCGGCAGACGGAACGGCGTCTGCCGCGTGGTGGGCGGCGGCGTCCAGTCCTGCAGTGCCTGGAGCAGCGACGGCCCATGCCACCAGGGCATGTGCGTCGTGGGTGCCGTGACGTTGTCCCCGGCCACGGCGCTCACGGGGATCGTGATGACCTCGTCGAGCCCCAGCCGCGCAGCCGCCGCCTTGACCTGTCCGGAGAGTTCTTCGAACGTCGCGTGCTCGTAGCCGACCAGGTCCATCTTGTTGATGGCGATGATGATGCTCTGGACCCCCATGAGGGCGCACACGGTCAGGTGGCGGAACGTCTGCGGGCGCACGCCTCGCGCGGCATCCACCAGGAGGACGGCGACTTCGGCGTTCGACGCGGCGACCGCCATGTTGCGGGTGTACTGCTCGTGCCCCGGGGCGTCGGCGATGATGATGCGGCGGCCGCTGGGAAGATACATGTGCCGGTAGGCGACATCGATCGTGATGCCCTGCTCGCGCTCGGCCTCGAGCCCATCGGTGAGCAGGGAGAAGTCGATCTCCCCGACGGGGATCGTCGACCCGCCGCGCCGGGTCCGCCGGGCGTAGTCGAGTTGGTCCTCGGGAATCGACCCCGTCTCGGCGAGCAGTCGTCCGATGAGGGTGGACTTGCCGTCGTCCACCGACCCGCACGTCACGAGACGGACCACGGGGGTGACGTCGATCCCGGCAGAGCGCTCCAGCAGCGTCGTCATCAGAAGTAGCCCTCCGCCTTCTTGGCCTCCATCGAGCCGCCGCCCTCGCCGTCGATGAGTCGCCCGGCCCGCTCGGAGACATTGCTCTCGAGCATCTCGGCGATGAGGGTGTCCAGGTCGGCCGCCGTGGACTCCACCGCGCCGGAGAGCGGATAGCACCCCAGCGTGCGGAAGCGCACGCTGCGCATCTCGGGGACCTCGCCCTCGCGCAGCGGGAGGCGGTCGTCATCGACCATGATCCAGGTGTTCTCCCGCCACACGACCGGACGCGGGCGCGCGTAGTACAGGTCGACGATGGGGATGTTCTCGCGGCGGATGTAGCGCCAGATGTCGAACTCGGTCCAGTTGCTGATCGGGAAAGCGCGCATCGTCTGCCCCTCGGCGAGCGCGGTGTTGGCGGTCCGCCAGAACTCCGGCCGCTGCTTGCGCGGGTCCCAGCGGTGGCCGGGCTCGCGCAGCGAGAAGATCCGCTCCTTGGCGCGCGACTTCTCCTCGTCGCGGCGAGCCCCTCCGATCGCGCAATCCGCCTGCAGCTCATCCAGGCCCTCGCGCAACGCGACGGTCTTCATGATGCGGGTGTACTCGTGGGTCCCGTGCGAGAAGGGCGTGACCCCCTCGGCGACGGCAGCGAGATTCGTCTGGACCTTCAGGTCGAGGTTCAGCTCGCGCGCCATGCGCTCGCGGAACTCGATCATCTCCCGGAACTTCCAGGTCGTGTCGATGTGCATGACCTTGAAGGGGATCGGCGCGGGGTGGAAGGCCTTGCGTGCCAGGTGGAGCAGCACGCTGGAGTCCTTGCCGATGGAGTAGAGCAGGACGGGACGCCGGAAGGCGCCGGCCACCTCTCGATACACGTGAATGGCCTCGGCCTCCAGGGCGTCGAGGACGTCGTCATCGGAGACGGTCGCGGGAGCGGCCGTGGTCACGGGGAGCCTCTTTCCGTGGTTCGTGGCCCGTGGGGGCGGGTACTCCTACACGCTACCCGGGCATCCGGCCCCGGGGCGACATGGCCTCGGGGGCGCGCCCGGGCGCCGCGCCTCAGGCCTCGCTCATGACGTCGACCATGGCCCCCGAGGCCGCTTCCTTGGCCGCGCGGCGACGGGCGACCTCGTCCTGCGCCTCCGCGAGGAACGCCGGGTCCAGCGGCGCGTTGTCCACGCGGCTGATCGGATGACGCGCCCGGATCCAGGCGCCGAGCTCGGGGCCGGACTCCCAGGACGTGATGAGGCAGTAGCGCGGCTCCGGACCCGGATGCCACACCGCGTGCCAGAGACGCTGCGTGTCGATGATGACCTGCGCACCCGCCGGCAGCGGGATCCGCGTCTCCGTCTCCGGGTCGTTCTTGTCCTCGCGCAGGACCATGTAGGAGTCCGGGTTGTCGGTGAGGTTGAAGAACCCGCGCACGATCCAGCCGGTGCCCTCCGGATTGAGCCGGTTGTTGTCGTCCTGGTGGAGGTTCCAGACGGCGTCGGCGTAGTCGTTCGGCTGCAACTCGATGACCCGGCAGCGGCCGATGTTGGCCCCGGGCTCCTCGGCGCGCGCCTTCAGGCGCGGGGCCCGGGCGATGTTGGCCGGCACCCACACCCCGTCCTTGTCCGTCTTGGGTGGCTCGTGATGCCAGAAGCCGTTGCACTCCATGTCGCCGTACGCCGATGCGAGCGGTGCGAAGCGCGTCTCGCCCGAGGACTTCCAGTCCACGAACTCGATATCAAGCCACTCCGCCGGGTCCTGCGCCTGGTCGTAGGAGTCGACGACGACATAGCCGGATTCCTCGAACTCGGGGAGCTTGACGTAGTCCATGCGTCGGATCCTTCCGTGGCCGGCTCCAGGGCGACCGCCCGGATCTGGCCCATTCTCCCCCATGCGGAGGGCCGCAGGGCGCCAGCGCTCGCGTGTGTCGTGCGTCACGAGGGGACCGGCACGATCCCGGAGTCGGCCGCGCGCGAGCACGCGCATCGGCGAGGCCCTCGGCGAATCACGCCTCCGAGAGCACGTTGGTCGGGTCGTAGCCGTAGAACGCCGTCCGACGGTCACGCCGCTCCTGGGCCTCGGCTTCGCTGGCCCGAGCGAAGGCCCCGTCAAGGGGGGCACCCTCCACGTCGGTGGTCGGGTCGTTCTCGAAGATCCACTTCTCCAGCTCCGGGCCGGACTCGTACGACGTGATGAGGCAGTAGCGCGGCTCGGGTCCCGCATGCCACACGGAGTGCCACATGCGCTGGGAGTCCACGATGATCCGCGCACCCGCGGGGAGCGCGATCCGCGTCTCCGTCGCGGGGTCACGGACGTCCTCGCGCAGCACCATGCAGGAGTCGGCGTCATCGGTGAGGTTACGGAAGCCCCGCACCACCCAGCCCTCGCCAGCCGGGTTCAGGCGGTTGTTGTCGTCGAGATGCGAGTTGTAAAGCGCGTCGGCGTAGGAGTTCGGCTGGAGTTCGATGATCCGCACGCGGCCCACATTCGCCCCGGCTTCCCGCGCCAGGGCGGAGATCGTCGGGGCGACCGCCACCTGAGCGTCGATCCAGACCCCGTCCTTATCCGGCTTCGGAGGATCACAGTGCCAGAAGGCGTTGCAGTCGATGCCGCCGTAGGCGGACGCGAGCGGGGCGAAGCGAGTGTCTCCCGAGGACTTCCAGTCGACGTACTCCAAGCGCTGCCACTCACCCGGGTCGATGACGGTGCCGTCGCGACCCAGGACGACGTAGCCCCGCTCCTCGAGGACCGACATGCGGTAGTGCTTCATCCCCGCCTCCCCGCGGTCAGGTCAGGACGGGAGATCCGTCCGCCCCGTTCACCAGTGTCCCGGGGGCAGGCCGCAGGGCCCGCGCGCCGAACGACCCGTGTCTGCGGGACCTTGGTCCCGGTGCGAGGCGCGCCCCCGGCGCAAGGGGCGCCATCAGCGCGGGCCGACGCCAGGCCCCGGACTCCTCCGCCGCAATGGGGAGATGCCCTCGCGCGACGGTGGTGCCGCAGGGCCGCGCCGAGCAGGCCGTCAGGACGTCCGGCGCCCCCGACGCTGTGCGCGGGAGGTTTCGTAGAGGCAGATCGCGGCCGCGGCCGCGAGGTTCAGGCTCTCGGCGCTCCCGGCCATGGGGACCGCCATCGTGGCGGAGACCTCCGCGCGCACCTGCGGGTCGAGCCCGTGAGCCTCGCTTCCGAAGACCCAGGCCACGGGACCGGACAGGAGGGACTCAGCCTCGGGCGAGCCCAGCGACATCCTCGCGTGTCCGTCGGCCGCCACGATGCTCATGCCGTGCGCGCGGGCCTGGGTCACGGCTGCCTCCAACGTCACTCCGCTGGCCACCGCGACCTTGAACAGCGAGCCGGCCGTCGACCTCACGCACTTGCCGTTGTGCGGATCCACCGACCCCTCGGTGAGAATGACGCAGCCGGCGCCGAGCGCGTCGGCGGTGCGGATGATCGTGCCTGCATTGCCGGGATCCGCGGCGCGATCCAGGATCACGGCGAGTCCGGCGGACGACCCGAAGGCCGCCGTCGCATCGACCGTGACCAGGGGGCACACGGCCACGATCCCCTGCGGCTGGCGGGTCTCGGCCATCGCTCTCAGGACGTCCGGGGTCACGACCGTCACGGTCGCCCCCGCGCGCCGCGCGCGCGCCACCAGGCCGCGATGCCGCCCGGCCGCCTCGGGGTCCAGGTAGACCTCGCTCACCCGGTGGGCGTCGAGGGCGCCGTCGACCGCCTGGGGTCCCTCGACGACGAAGGCACCGCGACGCGCGCGGTGCCTTCGATCGTGCAACTGCCGGACCTCCGTCACCCTCGCCGACTTGGGCGAGGTGATCTCGGGCTCGGTCATCGGGTAGGTCAGGCGGCCGGGGCGGGCAGGGCCTTTCGCGCGGTCTCCACGAGGGAGTCGAACGCCGTGGGATCGCTGACGGCGATCTCCGCGAGCATGCGGCGGTCGACCTGGATCCCGGCGGCCTTGAGCCCCTGGATGAAGCGGTTGTACGTCATCCCTCGGGCGCGAACAGCAGCATTGATGCGCTGGATCCACAGCCGGCGGAAGTCGCCCTTGCGGTCCTTGCGGTCGTTGAACGCGTAGACGAGCGAATGGGTGACCTGTTCCTTGGCCTTGCGGTAGAGGCGCGAGCGCTGGCCCCGGTAGCCGCTCGCCTGGTCGAGGACCTCACGGCGCTTCTTGTGGGCGTTGACAGCCCTCTTCACGCGTGCCATGACGGATCTCCTTGGTTCGGGGGCCGGACGGCCCGGGCGTGGCGGATGTGCCGCGATGCATCGCGGCCGGGTGGGTCACTTGCCGAGAAGGCGCTTGACCTTCTTGGTGTCGGCTGGGCTGACGACGACGTCCTTGTCGAGGCGGCGGGTGCGGCGCGAGGACTTGCCCTCCATGAGATGCCGGCGATTGGCCTGCTCGTGCGTGATCTTGCCCGAGCCGGTCACCTTGAAGCGCTTCTTGGCGCCGCTGTGCGTCTTCTGCTTCGGCATGTCGTCCCTCTCTCGTCGGCGTTCTCGTTCGCCCGGTGCCCCGGGCGGATCAGGCTTCCGCGGCCAGGGCGGCCTCGGTGCCGGTCACCGCAGCGGCCTTGGCCTGCGATGCCTTCGTGCGGTGGGGTGCGAGCACCATGATCATGTTGCGACCGTCCTGCTTGGGAGCGGCCTCGACGAATCCGAGATCCTGCACATCCTCCGCGAGTCGAGCCAGGAGCCGCAGCCCCAACTCGGGCCGGGACTGCTCCCGGCCGCGGAACATGATCGTGATCTTCACCTTGTCCCCCGCCTTGAGGAACCTCACGACGTGACCCTTCTTGGTGTCGTAGTCGTGCGGGTCGATCTTGGGGCGGAGCTTCATCTCCTTGATGACGGTGTGCGCCTGGTTCTTGCGCGCCTCTCGCATCTTCACGGCGGCTTCGTACTTGAACTTGCCGTAGTCCATGAGCTTGCAGACGGGCGGCTTCGCCATGGGTGCCACCTCGACGAGATCGAGGTCGGACTCCTGGGCCAGTCGGAGGGCGTCCTCGATGCGGACGATCCCGACCTGCTCACCCTGGGGGCCGACGAGGCGCACCTCCGGGACGCGAATCCTGTCGTTGATCCTGGGCTCGACGCTGATGTTGCCTCCTCGCACAGCACGGCGCCGACGGCCTTCGCCGACGCAGCGACTCGAGGAGCGGACCCCTCGACGCGAGGGGAAGGTCACCAGGGAGGACCGTGCGGCCGACCCGAAGGCGACCCGATTCGACGCGCCAGGGCAGGAATCCCCGGCGCAGGACCCGACGCCCCGGAGGGCGGAGGGTGGGAATCGAGTTCCACTTCGCGCACGCCGCCCGAGGGCGGCGCGATCAGGGCCAAGGTACCAGGCTCTCCCCCTAGGGCGCGAACCCGGCGAGGAGGCCCAGGGCCGGGCCATCCACGGCGAAGCGCACGGGGCCCGCGATGTCGACGAGGATGCCGTCGGCCCCCTCCTCGACAGCGGCGCGCGCCACGTCGGGGGCTCGGGCCGGCACCGGCCGTGCGGCGGGGTCCCATCGGCGCAGCGTCTCCAGGCTGGTGAAGGCGAGCAGGCCGCGTCGCCCGTCCTCCTGGACCAGGCTCACCGAGGCCATGTGGCTCGCCGTGTCCGCGCCGGTGTCAGGATCGCGATCGTCGGCGACCGCGACGATCGGGACGAGAAGCCGGGCACCGGAGCACAGGGCACGGAGCACCGCGTCCGCGTCGTTCGACTCGAGTGCATCGGCCAGGGCCGCATCGACGGTCCCGTCGTCGTCCGCGAAGCCCGTGGGTACCTCGAGCCGACGGCCGCGGCCCTCGATCATGGGTTCCACCTCCGGTCCCGTCGAGCGCGGCCGACTACAGGCGGCAGGCGTGGATGTCGGTGACGAGGATGCCTCGGGCGCCGAGCTCGAAGAGCTCGTCCATGACCGCGTGCACCTCGCGGAGCGGCACCATCGCGCGCACGGCGACCCACGCGGGATCGTGCAGCGGGGAGACCGTGGGCGACTCGATGCCCGGGGTGATGAGGCACGCCTGCTCGAGCGCGTCCGTCCGGATGTCGTAGTCGACGAGCACGTAGGCGCGGGCGACCATCACGCCATGCAGACGGCGGACGAACGTCTCGACGGCCTGGTCCTCGGGCGCTCCGCGACGGCGTACGACGAGGGCCTCGGAGCGCAGGATCGGCTCCCCGACGGTCTCCAGGCCCGCCTGCCGCAGGGTCGTGCCGGTATCCACCACGTCCGCGATCGCGTCGGCTACCCCGAGGGCGACGGCGTTCTCGACGGCCCCGTCGAGGCGCACCACCCGAGCGTCGATCCCCTCTCGCGCGAGGAACTCCGCGAGGAGCCCGGGATAGGAGGTCGCGATGCGGAGTCCGGCGAGATCACCCGTGGCCCGGACTGCGCCCACGGGAGCGGCCAGCCGGAACGTCGACTCCGCGAAGCCCAGCGCCACCATCTCCTCGGCATCGGCTCCGGAGTCGAGCAGCATGTCGCGGCCGGTGATGCCGGCGTCGAGAGTCCCGGATCCCACGTACGTGGCAATGTCCTTGGGCCGGAGGAAGAAGAACTCCACGTCGTTGTCCGGGTCGTGAACGACGAGATCCCGCGCCGCGGACGACCTCAGGTAGCCGGCCTCGCGCAGCATGGCGCGGGCAGGCTCGGCGAGTTGGCCCTTGTTGGGCAGGGCGACGCGCAGCATGCTCTCTCCCCCCGCCTAGAGGCGGTCGTAGACGTCCTTGAGCGTGACACCGCTGGCCATCATGAGGACCTGGGCGAAGTACAGCAGCTGGGCGATCTCCTCCGCGGCACGCTCCGGGCCCTCGTGCTCAGCCGCCATCCAGGCCTCGGCAGCCTCTTCGACGACCTTCTTGCCCACCTCGTGAACCCCTCGGGCAAGGAGCCGGGCGGTGCCCGAGGCCTCGTCGGAGTAGGAGGTCTTGGCCTGCAGCTCTGCGTAGAGCTCGTCGAACGTCTTCACGGTCGCAGCCTAGGGCCGCGGGCGATCTCGCGGAGCAGCAGCGCGGTCGAGAGAGCCGCGTGCGCCGCCTCGCGCCCCTTGTCCTCGCGGGATCCGGGCAGGCCGGCCCGATCGAGCGCCTGCTCGACGGTGTCGCAGGTGAGCACGCCGAAGCCGATCGGGGTCCGGGTGTCCAGCGCGACCCGCGTGAGCCCGCTCGTGGCGGCGTCGCAGACGTACTCGAAGTGAGGGGTGCCGCCGCGCACGACGACGCCGAGCGCCACGACCGCGTCGTACCCAGAGTCGGCGCAGACCGCGGCCGCAAGCGGCAACTCGAACGTCCCCGGCACTCGCAGCACGACAGCATCCGCCGACGACTCCTCGCACAGGGACAGCGCCCCGGCAATGAGCCCGTCCATGACGTCGTCGTGCCACGAGGCCGCGACAATCGCCACGCGCATGCCCGCGGCGTCGACCGGGCCCGCCGAGGTGGCGCCCTCGCCGCTCACGCGAGCTCCTCCCCGGGATCGCCCACGCCGAGATCATGGCCCATGCGTGACTCCTTCGTGGCCAGGTAGCGCTCATTGTGAGCATTGGGCTCGACGCGGAGCGGGACCCTGTCCACGATGGACAGGCCGTAGCCCTCGAGCCCGGCACGCTTCGCCGGGTTGTTGCTCAGCAGTCTCATGGACCGGACTCCGAGGTCCGCCAGGATCTGCGCCCCGATGCCGTAGTCCCGGGCATCGGCGGGCAGCCCGAGATCGAGGTTCGCGTCGACCGTGTCCCGACCGGAGTCCTGCAGTTGATACGCCTGGAGCTTGTGGAGCAGGCCGATCCCGCGGCCCTCGTGTCCGCGCAGGTAGAGCACGACGCCTCGACCCTCTTCGGCGACCGCGCGCAGGGCGTTCTGCAGCTGGGCTCCGCAGTCGCACCGGAGCGACCCGAGGATGTCCCCGGTGAGGCACTCCGAGTGGACGCGGACCAGGATCCGCTCACCGTCCCCGATGTCACCGGCCACGAGCGCCACGTGGCCGATGTCGTCGAGCGCGTTGCGGTAGCCCACTGCGGTGAACTCGCCGAACTCCGTCGGGAGGATTCGCTCGGTCGTGCGCTCGACGTACTTCTCGCGCGAGCGGCGGTAGGCGATGAGGTCACGCACCGTCACGATCGGCAGGCCATGGTCCCGGGCAAAGACCGCGCAGTCACCGCCGCGCATCGTCTCGCCATCGTCGTGGACCAGTTCGCTCAGCGCGGCGACAGGGCCCAGGCCGGCCAGTCGCACGAGGTCGACGGCCGCCTCGGTGTGCCCCGCACGACGAAGGACGCCCCCCGTGACCGCGCGCAGCGCCATGACGTGTCCGGGGCGCACGAGATCCTCCGCGCGCGCATCCGGATCCGCCAGGGTGCGCAGCGTGAGCGCGCGGTCGGCCGCGGACGACCCCGACGCCGCGATGCCGCGGGCGTCCACCGAGACGTCGGCCGCGCCGCGGACGGCATCGCCCGATCCCTCCACGACCCCCGGCAGCCCCAGGCGATCCAGGGCGGTTGCGTCGAGTGCGGCGCAGACGTAGCCCGAGGTGTGCCGGACGAGGAATCCGGTGACTTCGGCCGTGGCATCGCGGGCGGCGAAGAGCAGGTCAGCGCCTGCCTCCGCCTCGGCGTCGTCCACGAGCACGACCGCCCTCCCCGCGGCAAGAGCCGCGATGGCGTCGTCCACCGAACTCAGCGTGGCCGCATCGGTCACGACTCCCCTCCCCGCGCTATGAGGCTCTCGACGTACTTCGCGAGGACGTCCACCTCGAGGTTCACGACGTCACCGACCTGTCGATGGCCGAGCGTCGTGCGCTCGAGGGTGGTGGGGATGAGCGACACCGAGAACCACTGCGCGCCATCTCCGAGGCTCGCCACCGTGAGAGAGACCCCGTCGACGGCGATGGACCCTTTCTCCACGACGTAGCGCGCCAGGGCCGGTGGCAGGGAGATGCGCACGATCTCCCAGTGCTCGCTGGGCTCACGGCCGATGACGGTCCCGGTCCCGTCGACGTGGCCCTGCACGAGATGGCCACCCAGCCTCGTCCCCAGGGTCACGGGCCGCTCGAGGTTGACGCGCGTCCCCGTGTGGGCGTCCCGGAGCGAGGAGCGCTCCAGGGTCTCGCGCATGACATCGGCCCCGAAGGAGCCGGCCCCCAGTTCGGTGACGGTCAGGCAGACTCCGTTGACGGCGATCGAGTCGCCGTGGCGCGCGTCGGAGGTCACGAGCGGACCGGCGACGACGAGTCGCAACGCGTCGTCCGGCAGCGGCGTGACCGCCACCACCTCGCCGAGCTCCTCCACGATGCCCGTGAACACGGTGCTCCCTTCCCGACCTCGTCGTGACGCGAGTCTCGCCGATATCCCGGCGACGTGCTTCAGCCGCTCACGGCCAGCGCTCGACGCGCCCCCTGATCCTGGCATCCGGGCCCACCTGGTCGACGCGCACCTCCGACAGCCGGAGCGCCTGCGAGAGGGTGCCCACGCCCAGGTCGGGCACCGCCACCGGCCCGGCGCCGACGATGAGCGGGGCGACGTACCAGGTGACCTGATCGACCAGGCCTGCTTCGAGGAACGCCGCCGCGAGGGTCGGACCTCCCTCGAGGAGCAGGTGGCGCACCTCGCGATCGTGCAGGGCAGCCAGCACCTCAGCGGGGTCCCGGGTGCGCAGGTGGAGGGTCGGGGCGTCACTGTCGAGGACGCGTGCGCCCTCCGGGATATCCCGCAGGCCGACCACCACGCGCAGCGGCTGCCTCGCTCGCGCCCGCCCCGAAGCATCGCGTGCTGCGAGGTGGGGGTCGTCGACGATGACCGTCCCCGTGCCCACGGCGATCGCGTCCACCTCGGCGCGCAGGTCGTGCACCTGGGCGCGCGACTCCTCCCCGGAGATCCATCGGCTGGCGCCGTCCGCGGCCGCGACCCTGCCGTCCAGGGTGGCGGCCACCTTCCACGTCACCAGGGGGCGACCGTGGCTCACCGCGAACGTCCAGGCCTCGTTGAGCGCGGCAGCCTCCTCGGCCAGGATGCCCCCCTCGACGTCAAGGCCGGCATCGCGGAGCACTCGCGCCCCTCCCGCGGCGATGGCGTGCGGGTCCTCCTGGGCGAACACGACCCGTCGAATCCCCGCCGAGAGGAGCGCCTCGGTGCACGGGCCCGTTCGTCCGGTGTGCCGGCACGGCTCGAGCGTGACGACGGCCGTCCCCCCGGTCGCGGCCGAGCCCGCGTCGGCGAGGGCCGCGACCTCGGCGTGGGGTGTTCCCGCCCCGCGGTGCCAGCCCTCTCCCACGGCCTTGCCTCGCGCGTCGAGGATCACGCAGCCCACGCGCGGATTGGGACCGAGGGGAACGTCCGGCGTGGCCGCGAGGAGGAGCGCGCGGCGAAGAGCGTCAACCTCGGTGGGCGAGACCATCAGGAGTCCGACGGAATCGAGGACTCCGCCTCGGCGATCTCCCGCAGGACGCTCACCATGCGATCGGGGTCCTCGGCGCCGAACACCGCGGATCCCGCGACGAACACATCCGCTCCCGCTTCGGCGCACCGGCCGATCGTGGCCGCGCTCACTCCGCCGTCGACCTGGACCCAGACATCGCAGCCGCTACGGCGCACCATCTCGCGGGCCTCGGCGATCTTGGGCAGCACCATGTCGAGGAAGGGCTGGCCGCCGAATCCGGGCTCCACGGTCATGAGAAGCACCATGTCCAGGTCCGGAAGCAGATCGGCGTACGGCGCGATCGGAGTGGCCGGGTTGACGGCGAGGCCGGCGCGCGCGCCGAGCCCGCGGAGGGTTCGCGCGAGGCGCACCGGGGCCTTGACCGCCTCCGCATGGAAGGTGACGCTTCCCGCGCCGGCCTCCGCGTATCCCGGCGCCCACCGATCCGGATCGTCGATCATGAGATGGCAGTCCAGGGGCGTCGACGTCGCCTTGAGGAGGCTCTCCACGATCGGCAGTCCCAGCGTGAGGTTGGGCACGAACTGGTAGTCCATGACATCGACGTGGATCCAGTCGGCGTTGCGCACGCGCGCCATCTCGTCACCGAGTCGCGCGAAGTCGGCGGACAGGATGCTCGGCGAGATCTGGATGGCCACGCGCTCAGGGTAGCGGCCGCTCGAGCGCGTGCGGGACAGGCAGGTGACGGGCGAACGCGTACTCACGGGCCCTCGCGAACGCGACGCCCTAGGACTTGCGCAGGAGGGCGAGGTACATCCCGTCGGTGCCGTGCACGTGGGGCCACAGACGCACGTCGGGCCCGCTGCCGAGCCCGGGGACGCCGGCGAGGAGCGGTCGCGCATCGAGGCGCTCGACGTCGCGGCGCGACCGCAGCACGTCGTCGACGACGAGATCGGTCTCGGCCACGTGCGGCGAGCATGTCGCGTAGCCGATGATGCCGCCCGGCCGCGCCGCCTCGATTCCCGCGGCGAGCAGTTCGCGCTGCAGTGGACCCAGCGTGGCAAGATCCGCCGGCGTCCGCCGCCATCGCGCCTCGGGTCGCCGCCGCAACGCCCCGAGCCCCGTGCACGGCACGTC